>CAJODT010000039.1 GCA_905233365.1 uncultured Succiniclasticum sp. | reverse complement strand
GCTGACGACTTTGTTATAATAGCACTTCTCTTTTCCTTTGTCAAGTCCTTTTTTGTTAAAAACTTTACATTTTTTGAAATTTATTACCCGTTAAGGTTATGTTGAAGGCTTTCTTCAATATATATATATGCTTACTTGACCTTTTCTTCTGTCTTCCCTGTTTGAAATTTAAAATTGTCTATCTCGGGGCGCATATCTTCAGCGCCTTGCTGTGCATCCCCCGTCAATAATGCCTGCAGCACAATTGCGCATTCCAATCGTTTCCTTTGGATTTTGCAGCCATACTCATAGGGTTTTGTAATATCCCCGTTGACCAGCTCTGCATTGGCGTGACAACCTCCGCTGCAGAAGAAACGGGCCCAGCATTCCTTGCACTTTGGTTTAGTCATTACATGGGTATTGCGGAATTTTAGCACCAGATCACGCCGAACAATACCGGTATCCAGGGTTCCCATTTTGTAATTCTCCCGGCCGACAAACTGATGGCAGGGATAAATCTCTCCCGCAGGGGTTATGGCATAATACTCGTGGCCCGCGCCACAGCCAGCCAGCCGTTTTGCCACGCAGGGACCGTTATCCAGGGCCACATTAAAATGGAAGAAATCAAAGGGTTCTCCTTCCCCGCGACGACGTTTCAGATACTCTGCGGCAAGCTTGTCATATTCCGCAAACAAAACCGGCATATCCTCCTCGGTCAGTGTGTACGGTTCTGTAGTACCGACCACCGGTTCCATGGAAATCTCTTTACCGATTTCCGTCATTTTCAGCACTTCCTCTGCAAAATGCGTACTGAAATGTGTATATGTACCCCGTAAATAGTAATTCCAGCCTTTGCGGCTTTGGATAATTTTCTTAAACCCCCGTACCGCCGCATCATAACTGCCGGCCTGATTCGGGAACGGGCGCATGGCGTCATGCATCTCTTTGCCGCCGTCCAGACTCAGCACCACCATGACACGGTTCTCGTTCAGGAATTGTATAATCTCATCATTTAGCAGCGTACCATTCGTGGTTAGTGTGAGCTTAATGTTCTTATTCGCTTCCGTCTCACGTCTTCGTGCATATTGAATGATCTCTTTAAGAACGCCAAAATTTACCAACGGCTCACCGCCAAACAGATCGATTTCCAGATTATGGCGCTTACGGCTTCCGGTAATCGCAAAATCGATGGCCTTTTTTCCGGTCTCCGCACTCATCAGTTCCCGTTTACCACCAAAATCTCCTGTTCCGGCAAAGCAGTATTTGCAGCGCAGGTTACAGTCATGAGCTACATGGAGGCATAAAGATTTCAGGACAGGTTCTGTCGCAAAAGTCTCCGGTACATCAAACTCCGGGGTAAACAAAAGCCCCTGCTCCATCAGTTCATGCAGTTCACCCAAAATCTCCCGTAATTCTGTTTCTGCATAGCAATCCTTAAGGGCAGTGACGGTTGCTGCATCGTTCTGTCCGTTAAACACGCCCAGAACATCATAGACAGCCTGGTCAATCAAATGCACGGCGCCGCTGTTTATGTCCAGTACTGCCATATCGTCATTGACCTTCATACGGTGGATCAGCCGGTTTTCCATCTTCTCAACCTTTCTTATACAAAAACAGCTCCCCGCATTAACAGGGAGCTGTTTAACATGCTGGTTTTTCTTGCTTAATTATTTGTGTTCACAAACCTGATTGCCAACCGTGCAGGAAGTCTTGCAGGCAGACTGGCAGGAAGCCGGGCATTCTCCGCAGCCACCAGTACGCAGTGTTTTGTTGATCATAGCTTTATTAACAGTTTTAATATGTTTTTTCATTTCAAACCCTCCTTGGATAACCATGATACCTTATTTTACCTTGTTTTAATTAATAATGCAATACCTTACAAATTAATATTGAAACAAAAACATCATTCTATTAACTCCTGCAAAAAGGTCAGCGTCTTATCCAGAAGTTCAGCCGATATCCCCTTGTCCTCCAGATATCCGAAAATGTAACACTTTTGCAACGCCCTGTCTATATCTTTGGCTCCGCGTCCCCTGTCATATACGCCGGCCCGGCGGAATTCAAAGGGCCTTTCGTTTACAATTCTCAATGTATTACAGCCAGGTACTCCGGAAAAGCCGTATTCAAATTTTACGTACTTCTTAATCTCCGCAACGACCGCAGCATTATAAGAACCGTTAGGAAACGCGATACCTGAAATCCAAAAGCCCATCTTTTCATAAAACAGATTCAGCGGCTGATAGATTTCCCATGGCAGAAAATTGGGCTTGATTACTGCCAGCGGATCATGACTCATGGTATGGGAGCCGATTTCCATCCCCTGCCGGTGCATTTCCTTCAATTGGTCAAAGCTCATGTATTGAATGATCCCGTTCTGGTTAAACGTCTTGCCAACGTCCTTTCCAACAACAAAGAAATTGCCGCGGAATCCGTATTTCTTTAACAATGGGAAAGCCTGGGTATAATTATCCTCATAACCGTCATCAAAGGTCAGTATAACGGTGTTCATCACATTCTGCCGGCTTTTTAAAAGAATCATGGCCTGACGTGCCGTAACAACATTGTAACCCTGTTCTTTCAAATACCTCAAATGTTCTTCAAACACTGCAGGCTTGACGCACAAATCAACCGGCCACCCCGGCGACGGTTCGCTGATGCTGTGATACATCAGCGCCGGGATTGCGTGCATTTTATATATTTCAAAATCTTCTTTTATCTTTCCCTGGTACGCCATGCCGCAAATTGCGGCACCCACAAGCAAAACCCGCAGGATCCGATAGATTAAATTAAATATACTCACTGATGTCCATACCTTTATTCACCGCCAGCTGCTGTATCTTTTTCAGCCGGTGATTCAATCCTGATTTGCCAACAGTTCCATCCGTAAACTCAACCAGATCGTTCAGGGAAATATCGGGGTGCTGCAGACGCAACGCTGCTGTATCCTTCAATTTTTCTGGCAAAAGCTCATACCCGCCATGACTTTGGAGATATTTAATGCAGGCCACCTGCAGCAAAGAAGCGCGGATCACCTTGTTCAGATTTGCCGTTTCACAGTTGACCTGCCGATTCACATTATTGCGCATTTCTTTAACGATCCGCACATTCTCGAATTCCAGCAGCGACTGATGCGCGCCTATTATAGAAAGGAAATCAATAATGTGATCTCCGTCCTTTAAATAAACGATAAAGTCGTTTTTCCGGTCTGTCATGCGGGCAGAAAGGGAAAAGCCCTGCATAATCTTTAAAATCAGTCTGGCGAGCTCTTCATTTTCTGTAACGATTTCCATATGGTAATCGCTGGAAGGACGGCTGATGGAACCGCCTGCCATAAAAACACCACGCAGAAAGGCTTTTCTGCAACAGGCCCTGCCAAGCAGCTTACTTTTCACGCCCTCTTCAGAAGGAAGTATCTGCAGTTCACGCAACGCTTCCGCGACCTTGCTGTCCGGCAGGACCTCCACCTGATACCGGTTATTCTTTTTCAGCCGGCGCGAACGGATAATGACGACCTCAGTCTGCACCTGATAGTTACTCTTAAGCACCTGCAGTACCCGGCGGGCCAGCGCTGCGTTTTCTGTTGAAAAATGGATCCCGATATTTTTACCGCGAAGCACCAGCGCTCCGCTCATGCGCAGTACGCCAACCAGTTCCGCCTTTTCACAACAGGGCTTATGACCTTCCAGACGGGCCAGCTCGTTTTTTACATCCGAAGAATATGACAAAACAGCCTCCAGACATTCTAATTATATTATAATTCTTTACCTAACTTCCTGCTGATTTTACGCATATTGTGCCGCATAAAGAAGTAATCGAAGAAAACAAAGCCTTTGCCAAACAGGCGCAGCCGATAGGTCAAAGACATGATGGCCTGCGCCAGTTTCTGCGGGTCATGGCGCACCATATCCGATTTGCTGACCAGTTTAGTCGGAATTACTTTTATCCCCATCTGTTCGATCTTTTCCACATCCGGAGAAATCGGTTCCTGCCCCTTTGCCCTGTACAAAGCTTTCTGTTCTTCAGAAATATCCTCGCTGTTGACGATCACATAATCCAAAAAGGGCTTCCCCGCATATTCTGTCAGGGTCTTAACATGCTCATAAGCACCAAATCCATCTGTTTCACCGGGTTGTGTCATAACATTGCAGACATAAATCTTAGCTGCTTTGCTTTGCAGTACGGCGTCCCTGATATCCGGAACCAGAAGATTACAAATGACACTGGTATACAAACTGCCCGGTCCTAAAACCAGAATGTCAGCCTTCCTGATTGCCTCTACCGCGCTTTTTGTAGCAGGAACATTCTCCGGCACCATGCGCAACCTTTGAACCGTCTTATGCGCCTGCGCAATTTCAGCCTGTCCCAAAACGTAAGACCCATCAGTCATATCGGCTGCCAGCTGAATATTATGAAGTGTGGAGGGGATTACATGACCACGAACCTTCAGTATCTGGCTGGCTGCATTCAGGCCTTCTTCCATGCCGCCTTCCGTTTCCGCGATCGCTGCCAGGAAAAGATTCCCCAGACTGTGTCCGGAAAGATAGGAATCGCCTTCAAAACGGTATTGCATAACCCGTTCCATCAGCGGTTCGCTGTCTGCCATCGCCACCATGCATTTACGCAGATCACCCGGCGGAATGATCCCCAACTCGTTGCGAAGCCGCCCGGATGATCCGCCATCATCACCGACAGAAACCACAGCAGTACAGTTGCCCGTTATGTATTTCATGCCCCTCAGCAAAGTGGAAAGACCTGTACCACCGCCGACTACGGTAATGGCCGGCCCGCTGCTCAGCTTACGCTGGGTAAAGATTGTTTCTAACAGCGAATCGCTGCTTTCCGGGCTCACCGCTTCCACAATAGACCGGACAATACGCCGCACCGCATAGATCATGATACCGATCCCTAACAGCATGCCGACTATTCCCAAAACCAAAGTCATGCTGTTTCCGTATTTCCCGGTAGCCAGGTAACTTAACCGGAACAGCAGTTCTTCCGCCATGCCCATGACTTGGTTATTAAACAGCAATGCCAGGGAAAACGCGCAGACAATAACCCCTGCAGTAAAAAGCAGAAGCCATCTCTTTAATTGAATTCCCGGGCAAAACCAACTGATCCAACCCATGCGAAAAACTCCTTACTCATTCAAACAAGTACCAATCTGTAATTCTGAAACAATGCAATCCCTTTCCTTAATCCTTCTGATTCAATTCCCGGTGCCGCAGTTCCACCCGATGAGATTTCAGCCGCAGATAATGATATATATTATTGGCAATATATACGGAACGGTGCTGACCTCCCGTACATCCGATGCTGATCACCAGCTGACTCTTTCCTTCCTTTTCATACTTGGGAATCAGATAGTTCAGCATCTCGCATTCCATTTTTAAGAATTCAAATGTCTGGGGATACTTATTCAGAAAATCCTGAACAGGCTGGTCATTGCCGGTCAGCCCCCTTAATTGCGTATCATAAAAAGGATTCGGCAAAAACCGGACATCCAAAACCAGATCGCTGTCCAGCGGCAACCCGTACTTATAACCAAACGACTGCACCACGATCAGCATTCCCGGCGCATAGCTTTCATCCCCAAACAACTGTCCTATTTCATCTTTCAGCATTGCGTTGGAATAATGCGTCGTATCAATAATAGTCGTAGCGCGCTTCTTCACATCAGCCATAGAGTTTCGTTCCAGGGATACGCTTTCGGCCAGACTGTTACGTCCTTTTTCCATCGGATGCCGGCGACGGGTCTCTTTGTAACGACGGATCAGAGTTGCATCATCCGCATCCAAAAACAGTACTTCAAAATCAAATCCGTTTGCATGCATCTCGTCCATGATCTCCACCAGACTGGAAAACGCATCCCCGCCTCTGGTATCAATGACCATTGCCGTATTGCGGCCGGGAGTCTGACGGCTCAGCTCTATAAATTTCGGAAGCAGCATGACCGGAAGATTATCCACACAGAAATAGTTTAAATCTTCCAGCGTACGAAGCACCTGTGTTTTTCCTGCTCCGGACATACCGGTAATAATTACAAAACGATTCTGTTCCATTGTGCCTCCTTAAATCAGAACGAAACCTGCCGAAACATTGCTTTTATCATTACCATTATATCATAAGTAACTGCAACGTAAAACTGTTCAGCATAGCACTACCTGCTCAATTACCTTTGCCACTCCGTCTTCATCATTGGAAGCCGTGACGAGTTTTGCCGCAGCCTGCACCGCCGGTTTGGCATTTGCAACTGCCACGCCGATACCGGCATTTTCAATCATGCTCAGGTCGTTATTGCTGTCACCGATACACATGACTTCTTCCGGACTGATGCCATAGGATTCCGCCACCGCTTTGATTGCTTCCCATTTATTCACACCGGGCTCCATCAGCTCCAGGAAGTTATCACGAGAACTGGTCACCACCACTTTACCCGCAAATTGGTGCTGGATATCCTGCCACACCTTCTGAAACTCTTCCGGCTTTGTCATAGCCAGCAGTTTATACGGCGCGACTTCCGGATGATACAGCTTTTCCCCTACCGGTTTTGCCGGTATGCCGGAAATTCTCGTATACTCCGCGGAAAAAACCGTCGCCTCTTTTACCCAGAGTTCATCGCCCTGATATGATTGTATATAATATCCCTTTTCCTTACAGTACGCCAGTAGCTCCAGTGCCGTTTCCAGTTTCAGCGGATGTTCGTAATACACCTTCCCGCTTTTGCTGCCTTTCACAAGCGCGCCATTATATGTCACCAGTGGCACGTCCAGTCCTAACGCATCGGCAAAAGGTTTGACAGAAACATACATACGCCCTGTCGCAATCAAAAAGACGATTCCTTTCTTTATCGCCTTGTGTATCGCTTCCGCGGTCCGTTCCGTGATTTTAGTATTGCTGTTCAGCAGCGTGTCGTCCATGTCGCTTGCAATCAATCTGATAACCAATGAACTCTCTCCTTTTTCTGTGTTCTTAATTACTATCTATCTTCATTCAATATTTCCGGTTTGCTGTGTCCTCTCATAAAATACTGATTAACTATATCCAATTGTCATGGAATTAATCAATCGTATCCCGCAGAAGTACTCAAAAAAGTTACTGAAAACTCTTCAGTGGTCAACTGCCATACATTCGTTAACTGCCGTAATCAAAAAGCAAAGTAAGAGCAGAAACAGCGCCGTCGCTACATCCGCTTTTATTTCCCAGCCCGGAAGACATGCCGCTGTTAACCCGATGACGCAGCCGCAGCCGATTAACTCCAATGCATACCGTACCAGCTTTATACGTAGCAACTTACGCATCACGAAAGCAAGCAGCGCAGAACAAAACCCGATCACCGCGCTTCCCAAAACAGTTCCTCCCAGAGTGACCACTGTTATGAAAGAAGTGTTATAAATCGCAATGAACACCAACACGCTTACCGTAACAAACGCCGTATATAAATCGTACAAAAAGCACTCACCCTGTCTTTCCAATCATATCGCTCTTCTTTACTATATCGCTATGGAAAAACTCATACAATGTATGGGCAGCCGGCCGATTCATACCTTCCACTGCCGCCAGTTCTTCCTCGGTGGCTTGTTTCATCGCCTCCAACGTCGTGAATGCTTTCCACAACGCTTTGCGCCGTGCGGGCCCGATTCCTTCAATATTATCCAAAACGGACACCAGATTCTTTTTCTGCAGCCGTTTCCGGTGATATGTAATCGCAAAACGGTGGGCTTCATCCCGGATGTGCTGGATCACGTGCAGTGCCGACGACTCCCGTTCCAGATAAATGCTTTCGCTCTGTCCTTCCAGGAATATCTCTTCATTTTTTTCTGCCAGGGAAATGACCTGGATATCCAGGCCCAGACCGCGGATAACATGCAGCGCGGCATTCAGCTGACCCTTGCCGCCGTCGATGACGATCAGGTCAGGTAAGTCTTCATATTCTTTGTAGCGGCGGTACACTGTCTCCTGCATGGATTTGAAATCGTCCGGTTTGCCTTCCGTAGACTGCAGTTTGAAACGGCGATAATCCTTTTTGCTGGGAGAACCGTAACGGAACACCACCATGGAAGAAACAGTTTCGCTGCCCTGGTTGTGGGAAATATCAAAACAGTCCATCCGGGCCAACGGCCTGCTACAGCCCACAATGCGCTGCAGCTCTTCCGCCGCTTCTTCCTCCGTCAGTTGCTGCATCTTCCCCTTGCGTTCCTTCTCCTGGATCAGTTTCAGCGCGTTGTCGCAGGCCAGTTGCATAAGCTTGGCCTTGTCGCCCCGCCGTGGCACTGCGACAATAACCTTGCGTTCCGCTTTTGCCGACAGCCACTGCTGCAGCAGTGCAAGTTCCTCTTCCCCCGGCAAACAGGAAACCAGTATCTCTTTTGGAAGGAAAATGTCTTCTGCATTATAATACTGTTTCAAAAATGCCGCAATCACATCAGCTTCCTCTTCCCCGTCGGCGGTCAGCATGAAATCCTTGCGCCCGATCAGCTTGCCGCCCCGGACAAAGAACACTTGCAGACAAACATTGAAATTATCTGCGGCATAACCTACCACATCCATGTCTCCGCCTTCCAGCACGGCCTTCTGGCTTTCCTCCAGCCGGTTCACCGCCTGCAGCTGGTCACGGTAACGGGCCGCCTGCTCAAATTCATAACTCTCCGCCGCATCCTGCATAGACTGTTTCAGATTTTTTCGCAGTTCCTGCGTCTTCCCGTCCAGCACCAGACAGATAGATTTGATCAGTTCACCGTATTCTTCACTGCTGATCTTACCCGCGCAGGGCGCCAGGCAGCGGTTGATGTGATACTGCAGACAGGGACGTTCCTGATTCATGTTGCGGCAGTTCCGCACGGGGAACAGGGAACGCAGCAGCTTCATGGTTGCGCGCAATGCCCCCACGTCCGGATAAGGCCCATAATATTTCCCTCCGTCTTTTACCACCCTGCGGGTGATATACATGCGGGGGAACTCTTCCTGCAGGGTAATCTTCAGATAGGGATAGGTTTTATCGTCCCGCAGCATGATGTTATAACGGGGCTTATATTTTTTAATCAGGTTACATTCCAGAATCAGGGCCTCGATCTCGCTGTCGGTCATGATGGTTTCAATGTCTTCCACATGGCTGACCAGTGCTTCCACTTTGACAGACTGCCGACCCGATGACCTGAAATAGCTGTGGACCCGGTTATTCAGATTTTTCGCCTTGCCTACATAGATGACCCGGCCGTTCTGGTCGTGCATGAGGTACACGCCCGGTTTGTTGGGTAAGACAGCCAGCGCCTTCTCAATTTTATCGTTAATGATCATTGATACTTCCCGTTCTTCTTTGCGTCGTCGATGACCCGTTTCAGGTATTGGCCCGTATAGGAGTTCTTGTTCCTGGCCAGCTGTTCGGGTGTGCCGACGCCGACGATGGTACCGCCTCTGTCGCCGCCTTCGGGGCCCAAATCGATTAAATAGTCCGCTGTTTTGATCACGTCCAGATTGTGTTCGATGACCACCACGGTATTGCCGCTGTCTACCAGACGCTGCAGCACCTGCAGCAGTTTATGGACATCGGCCGTATGCAGGCCGGTGGTGGGCTCATCCAGAATATACAGGGTGCGCCCCGTACCTTTTTTGGACAGTTCCGCTGCCAGTTTGATGCGTTGGGCTTCCCCGCCGCTCAGGGTAGTAGCAGCCTGCCCCAGGCGGATGTAACCCAGACCTACGTCTTCCAAGACCTGCAGCTTGTCTTCGATCCGCTTCTGGTTTTTGAAATATTCCAGCGCTTCGGTCACTGTCATATCCAGCACCTGGGCGATATTCTTTCCTTTGTAATGAACCTCCAGCGTGTCCCGGTTGTACCGGGCGCCGTGACAGACCTCACAGGGCACGTACACGTCCGGCAGAAAGTTCATTTCAATTTTATTGACGCCGTCGCCCTGACAGGCTTCACAGCGTCCGCCTTTCACATTAAAGCTGAAACGCCCCTGCTTGTAACCGCGGATCTTCGCTTCGTTGGTGGATGCGAACAAGGCACGGATGAAATTGAACGTGCCTGTATATGTTACAGGGTTGGAACGGGGCGTACGCCCGATGGGGCTTTGATCTATGTTAATAATTTTATCAATCTGCTCCAGCCCCCGAATCTCTTTGTGACGCAAGGGACGCAGGCGTGCCCCGTGCAGTTTTGCCGCCAGCGCGTTATATAAAATATCATTGATCAGTGTGGACTTGCCGCTGCCGCTCACCCCGGTTACTACGGTGAACAGCCCCAGAGGAATTTTCACGTCAATCTCTTTCAGATTATTACCCGCCGCGCCGATAATCTCAATGCAGCGTTCGTCCGGCTTGCGCCGGTGCTTCGGCAAGGGAATGAACTTCTTCCCGCTGAGGTACTGACCCGTGACGGAATTCTCCACCTGCATAATATCCGTCGCCGTACCCTGGGCCACAATCGTACCGCCGTGCTCCCCGGCACCCGGCCCGATATCGATGATCTGGTCCGCCGCCCGCATGGTTTCTTCGTCGTGTTCCACCACCAGCACGCTGTTGCCTAAATCCCGCAAATGGTAAAAGGTCTGCAGCAGGCGTCCGTTGTCCCGCTGGTGCAAACCAATGGAAGGCTCGTCCAGAATATATAAAACTCCTGTCAGCCCGCTGCCAATCTGGGTGGCCAGCCGGATGCGCTGAGCTTCCCCGCCGCTCAAGGTAGCCGCCGCCCGGGACAGGGTCAGGTAGTCCAGCCCCACGTTATTCAGAAAGTCCAGCCGTGCGTTGATTTCTTTCAAAACCTGTTTTGCTATAACCTGCTGCCGGTGGGTCAGCTGCAGAGAACCAAAAAAATCCTTGGCGTCCCTCACGGTCATCTGGGTCACTTCGTTGATATTTTTACCGCCGATCAGGATAGAAAGCACTTCCGGCTTCAGCCGACTGCCGTGACAGTCCGGACAGATGTTGCCGCTCATAAAGCTTTCCAGTTCTTCCCGCATGGCATCGCCCCAGGCTTCCCGGTAACGCTGCTTCAGCATGGGAATTACGCCGTCCCAGGTACGGTTGTACTCGTTGGTGTCCCCGTTTAAATTGGTATAAGTAAACTTAAACGTTTCCGCCCCGGCGCCCCACCGCAGCTTTTCCCGCATGGCAGGCTTCAGGTCGTTCCAGCAGTTGTCCACCGTATAACCGTATTTCTGTAAAAACGCTGTCAGCAAACGCATGGTAAACGAAGCCGGATTGCCTGACATGGCCGCAATAGCCCCGTCCGCAAAGCTCTTGTCCTTGTCCGGCAGAATCAGTTCCCAGTCGTATTCCCGGTTGATACCCAGGCCGCCGCAGGTAGGACAGGCACCGTACGGCGCATTGAACGAAAAGAGACGTGGCTCAATCTCCGGCAGGCTGATACCGCAGTCTGGACAGGAGAATTTTTCCGAATAGACCTTCGTCTCCCCGCCGATGACCTGCACCTCCATGACGCCGTCAGCCAGCTTCAGCGCCGTCTCCACCGAATCGCTGAGACGCTGCTGAATGCCATCCCGCACGCTCATGCGGTCGATGACGACGGAAAGCCGGTGCTTCTTCTTTTTGTCCAGCACAATTTCCTCTTCCAGCATGCGCAGCTCGCCGTCTACCAGCATGCGGGCGTAACCGGACCGCCGCATATTTTCAATGATGTCTTTGTGTTCTCCCTTGCGCCCGTAAACCAGCGGCGCCATGATCATAAACCGGGTCCCCGGCTCCAGGGTCTGCACCTGATCCACAATCTGCTGCACTGTCTGCCGTTCAATAAGCCGCCCGCACTTGGGACAATGAGGCTCCCCCACTCGGGCAAACAACAGACGCAGGTAATCGTAAATTTCCGTTACCGTTCCCACCGTGGAACGGGGATTGCGTCCCGCCGTCTTCTGGTCGATGGAAATAGCCGGCGACAGTCCCTCGATATAATCCACGTCAGGCTTGTCCATCTGCCCCAGAAACTGGCGGGCATAGGAGGAAAGGCTCTCCACATAACGTCGCTGCCCTTCCGCGTATATTGTATCAAAAGCCAGAGAACTCTTTCCGCTTCCGGACAGACCGGTGATCACCACCAGCTTTTCCCGCGGAATCTCCAGCGATATATTTTTCAGGTTGTGCTGCCTCGCACCCCTGATGATCATCTTTTCCTGCATAGTAATCCTCGTTTCGCCGCCGTTTTCCGACAGCTAAGAAAAATCAAAAATTTATACCTACTGTACGCCTGCCAACCCTTTGCCGTTTACCTTAAAACTTCAGGCAGGCGCACAACATTATTTCAGCGATCATATTTTAAAATCACTTCTTTGCTTTCTTTCCCGGCTGCAGCTTCTCGCCCAGCTGGCCCTTTACCACAATGAGGCGGTCCCGCAGCTCCGCCGCCGTTTCAAAGTCAAGCTCTTTGGCCGCCTCGGCCATTTTGCTTTCCAGCGCTTTGGCCAGCTTGCGCAGCGCAGCCACACTGCTTTTCTTCAGCGCTTTTTCATCATATGCCTTCTTTGTTTCTAAATCTTCTTCCACTTTTGTCAGCTTGATCAGATGACGTTGCTCTTTATATACTGTCGTGGGCGTAATGCCGTGTTCTTTGTTAAATGCTTCCTGTATCTCACGCCGCCGGTTCGTCTCGTCGATGGCGCGCTTCATGGAATCCGTCAGACGGTCCGCGTACATCACTACATGGCCGTGCTCGTTCCGGGCCGCGCGCCCTATCGTCTGCACCATAGCCGTATCACTGCGCAGAAAGCCTTCCTTGTCTGCGTCCAGGATGGCGATGCAGCTCACTTCCGGCAGGTCCAGGCCTTCCCGCAGCAGGTTGATACCCACCAGCACATCAAATTCGCCTGAACGAAGGTCATCAATGATCTGGGCCCGCTCAATGGTAGCAATATCGGAATGCAGATACCGCACCCGCACATCGTTCTGCCTCAGATAATCTGTCAGATCTTCCGCCATCCGTTTGGTCAGGGTGGTCACCAGCATCCGCTCGCCCCTGTCAACGGTCTTGCGGATCTCCCCCATCAGGTCATCGATCTGTCCCTGAATGGGCCGCACTTCCACATGGGGGTCCAGCAGACCGGTAGGACGGATAATCTGCTCCACTACCTGCCCCGCTTCGCCCAATTCAAAATCGGCCGGCGTTGCGGAAACATAGATGACCTGATTGATCCGCTCATAGAATTCTTCAAACGTCAACGGACGGTTATCAATGGCCGAAGGCAGACGGAATCCGTAATTTACCAGCATCTCCTTCCGGGCCCGGTCGCCATGGGCCATGGCCCGCACCTGGGGAATCGTGGCATGGGACTCGTCCACCACCAGCAAAAAATCTTCGGGAAAATAATTCACCAAAGTAAAAGGCGCCTGTCCCGCTTTCCGGTTGTCAATATGGCGGGAGTAATTCTCTATGCCGGTGCAGTAGCCCATCTCTTCCATCATTTCCAGATCGTAATTGGTACGCTGCTCCAGACGCTGCGCCTCCAGCAATTTGCCATTGGCCTTTAACTCCGCCAGCCGTTCCTTCAGCTCCACGCGGATATCCGCCATGGCCCGTTCCATATTTTCCTTGCTGGTCACATAATGGGACGCGGGAAAAATCGCCACGTGGGTACGCCTGGCCAGCACTTCCCCTGTCAACACATCCACTTCCAGCAGCTGCTCTACCTCATCGTCAAACATCTCGATGCGGACAGCCTTTTCGCCAAAGCTGGCGGGAATCACTTCGATCACATCG
>CAJODT010000038.1 GCA_905233365.1 uncultured Succiniclasticum sp. | reverse complement strand
CGGTTTTGGAAGAGAATGGCCTGCTCTCCGCGCTCCAGAGCCTCGCGCACGCGCGATAATAATAAAGGTGAGAATGGTCCGCTCATCATTTTCCTCCGCTGAAGGTCGGCAATGTCAACCACCTCTATCTCGGGAAGCTCTATGCCTTGGTGGCGCTCGGTAAGCGTCACCAGCCCGAACTTCCCTGTGCGGGCATTGTAGTAAGACTCGAGTGAGGGTGTGGCAGTGCCGAGGATGACCGACGGCCTCTGCTGTTCAGCAGCGGCAGCCATCGACGCCAGCATGATGGCCACGCTGGGCTTATATACGCCCAGATGCTCCAGTTCATAACGCAACGCGTCCTGATTCACTTCGTACAGCATTATTTCCACCCTTTTTCCACACAGGCAAACGCATTATGGTTGTGAATACTTTCAAAACTCTTTACGACAGCACGGTACCACGTGATACGGGGATCCGCCTCCAGCCGCAGGGCGATTTCCCGCACCGCATCCTCTACAAAACGCGGGTTCTCATAGGCTTCTTCCGTCACATACTTTTCATCGGGGCGCTTTAACAATCCGTACACCGGGGCGCTGGCCCCTGCGTCCGCCATTTCCGCCAATTCTTCGATCCAGACAAATTCACTGGCTTCAATTTCCAGCGACGCCGTGGCGCGCTGGTTATGAGCCCCGTAGACACTGATTTCTTTCGAGCAGGGACAGAGGGTCTGGATAGGCACTTGCACCTCTACCTTTTGGGTAAACTTCTCACCTTTCTCCATCATATACACACAGTTCAGATCCATAACAGAAGTAAGGCCGCTCACCGGCGCTTCTTTCTGGATAAAATAGGGAAATTCCAGCTTTAGAAATGCCCGATCTGCCAGCAGGCTTTCCTTCAGATCGTCCAGCACCTCTTCCAATGCGGGAAGATTGACTACATCCAACTTCTGCAGGCACTGCACAAAACGGCTCATGTGGGTACCCCGCAGATCTTTCGGCAAGTCCACCGCTACGGAAACCGTGGCCACCGTATGCTGCTCCCCTTTCTGCCGGTCACGCAGCACCAGAGGCCAGCGCAAATCGCTGATACCAACATGCTTCAGAGGAATGTTGCGGCTGTCCTGCTCCGACTGCACATCCTTCAACAGCTTTTTCTTTTCTTCCAGCCCTTTAGTATTCATGTCCCACCTTTAAACCTTACTTTATCCTTTCTTTTCATCGCTTTCTTTGTCAGACAGACCGAAAACCTGAGCCTCCGCCAGCATAGTTCATTAAATTGAATTTCACCGCTGTAAACAACATCCCGTCAACAAAGCTCCCCTTCATAAAACTCCCCGCGATAGATACAACCGCTGGTCCGGGTCTCCCAGACCTCCACCTCAAACAGCCTCCGGTTGTCTGCGTACAACGGTTTTGCCAGCTGATCCCATACCCAAATCGCGATGTTTTCCGCACTGGGATTGGGAATTACATCATTCAGCAGCTTGTGATCCAACTTACGCAACACTTTCGTCTGCACGATTTTTTTCAGCAGGGAAAAGTCCAGCACCATGCCTTCCATATCCGGACGCCCCTCCACCTTCACTACCAGTTTATAGGTATGCCCGTGGAGATGCTCACACTTCCCATTGTAGCTGGGCAGATAATGGGCCGCGTCAAATTCAAATTTTTTAAAAACAATCATAGCTCCTCCTGTTGTGAGTTAAACCATATCGCAATTACACTTTGAAATAATCATGTAAACGATCTTCCTATTCCCTTATTCATACTGTGAATTCAATTTACCGGAATGAAAGGTAGGTGTCAGGCTTAACCCGCCAAAATCCGGCTGCTGGCGGAAGGCTTCATACACAACTACCGCCACCGCATTGGACAGGTTCAGACACCGCGCCTTGGGATCCGGTATCATGGGAATACGCAGGCACTGCTCCGAAAACTCTTCATGAATCCAATCCGGCAATCCGGAGGTCTCCCGGCCAAAGACCAGCAGGCTGTCCGGATCGTAATGTACCTGAGTATAACCCAGACTCGCCTTGCTCGTCAGAAAATATTTCGGGTTTTCTTTATACGCCTCAAACAAATCGCGAATGTCATCCCAATAATCTATAGTAAGCAGATGCCAGTAATCCAGCCCCGCCCGTTTCAGCTGCCGGTCATCCGTTGAAAAACCCAGCGGACGGACCAGATGCAATTGGCACCCTGTCACCGCGCACAGGCGCACCACATTACCGGTATTAGCCGGAATCTCCGGTTGGTATAAAACAATATGCATATAAAAATCGAATCCTCGCTTGACTGTAATACTTTATTACTGCTTTTGAACCGGCGTTTTCGCCGGTTGCTGTTTTGCTACCGCCTGTTGCGGAGCATTTCGCTTCGCCGGTTCCGCTTTTACGGCTTCTTGCCGGGTTGTCGCTTTCACAGCAGATTGTTTCTGGATTTGAGCGCCGTTCTTCCTATACTTTTTTCCCGCCGCTTCCCGTTCTTTCATTTTCTTTTCATACACCTTTTCCAGTTCTTTTTGCTGTTTCTTATGGTTGTCCCACATGCCTGCAGGTTCCTTGTCTTCGCAACGCAACATCAGTTGGTGGGTATTGATGATTTTTTCCGCATATTCGCCCCCCATGGCCCAGGTCCAATTCAGGCCGGACCATTTAGTAATCAGCCCTTTCTCCAGTCTCAGGTTATGAGCTTTATCGTAGCGGGGATCGATTAATTTTGTTTTGGGCAAATCGTGACTCGTATAAGCCAGCAGGTGCTGGATATGGGCCCGCACTCCTTCCTGGGGCGTTTTGAAAGCCGCGCCCTGGACTCCACCTCCAATGGTCCCCAAGCCGCAGAAATTATGCTGCCAGGGTTCCACCGCACCGCCGAAATTAAAGTATCCCGTTTCCAGCAGCGCCTGGGACAAAGCCATATCCGGGCGGATACCTTCCCGCCCCGCTTCTTCCCAGTATAAATCCACGATTTCACCTATGCTGCAACCGATGGGCAGGTTTTTATTATTCGCTGCAATCAACTGGGCTGCCTGCTTTTTGGTGGCTTCCGCCTTGCCTTTGATAGTTATGTCTTTGTACCCTTTCGGCAAAATATAAATGGCATACAGATTCCGTTTCGGCGCAGCAGCCTGCTTTGTTTTAGTATCTGTTTTTACAGCAGGCTTGTTTCCCAGGGAAACCTGCGCCGTATTACCGTTTTTGTTTGTTATCCCTCTGTCATCGTTTTTTGCAGTGTTACTTTTCTTTTTATCGTCCTTATGCTTTAGATCTTTTTTGTCTCTCTCATTTTTATTTTTCTTTGCATTTTGCACTGTAACAGCTCCTGGGCGGTCTCCCATGGTAACCACCGGCTTCTGGCCCCGATTCGTGGAAGCCCCCTTTGCCGCATGTCCCGGCAGCGGCAGAAGTAGCAGCACAGCGATTGCCACGGAAACCATTCTCGTCAGTTTGTCCATCAGTTCTTTCTCCTGTAAATATCTTGGTAATTAATTATATTCCAAATCCCATTTGTCTGTAAAGGATACATTCCCGACAACCCCGAAAATACACTGCAGGCGCAACAAATTACCGTTGATTTTCCTAAAGAAACACTGATTAATTTGTTTGCACGCTAACCGGTGCTTTTTGTGACTGACTGCGTCAATGTCCCTCAACGTAGCTACGGCTACGCTTTCGGGCCATTTCCTTGTCAGTCGCAAAAAACCCTCGGTCATCGCACAAACTCATTTAATCAGTGTCTCCCTAAAATTTTATTCTGCTGCGAAATGTTTCCCGCAACATCTGACAGGATGGCTTCGGATATGGTATAATAATACCGTAAAATCATGTTGTTATGATGCCATAAAGAATTAAAAAGGAGGAATCATCATGTCTGCAGAATTCAAATTTATCCACCACGCCTGCTTTACTGTCACCGCCGGCGGCGAGACGCTGATCTGTGATCCGTTTATCGACGGCAATCCCATCCTTACATCTTTGTTTCCCATGCCCACGGCGACCATCTTGGTTGCGCCTATGAATTGGCCAAACAGTGCGATGCCCTGATTATCACCACGGCAGAAATCGCCGGCCAGGCATCGGAAAACGGTTGCAAGGCACATGCCATGCATGTAGGCGGAACCTATAAATTCCCATTCGGCAAAGTACGTCTGACCCCGGCCTTCCACGGCAGCGGCATCGCAGGCGGACATGCCTGCGGCTTCATCATTGATTTCTACGGTGTGAAATTCTATTTTGCCGGTGATACATCTCTGTTCGGCGACATGAAACTGCTGCAGGAACTGGATCCTTTCAAATATGCGCTGCTCCCCATCGGCGGCAACTTCACCATGGATCCCCATGACGCTGCCAAGGCCGCCGCGTTCCTGAAGGCGCCGGTAGTCATCCCCATCCACTACAACACCTGGCCGGTCATTGCCCAGGATCCGGAAGCCTATAAGGCAGATGTAGAAAAGAATATCCCCGGTACACAGGTAATTTTAGTTGATCCGGGCGATACGCTGGAATGGGATTAAACTGACAGTCACAAAAGAACTCTTTGCTGTAAAAGGCAGTTTTGGAATTGACGCGTTCAAATCGTCGTGTCACAGACGAACAGGTGCAAAATAAAACACAGCGAGGGTAACTGACTCTTAAGAATCAGTTACCCTCGTTTTTTATGAACAAATCAACTTGCCTCTTCAGCCTTTTCCCGTTTCTTCAGGACTTTCATGAGAATCGGTGAGAAAGAGGACAGGATGCACATCGCAATCAGGATCCAGCAGATGGGAGTACTGAAGAGGATGCTGATATCATTGCCGGACAGAGTCAGGCTGCGGCGCAGGCCGCGTTCCCCTATCGGCCCCAGAATCAGCGCCAGCACAACCGCCGCCGTGTTAAGATCCAGTTTCCGCATCAGATAGCCGAAAAAGCCGAACAGGAACATGATGCCCACTTCCACGAAGCTGTTGTTGATGGCAAAGGAACCTACCACGCACAGTACGAACACGCAGGGGATCAGGATGGCATCGGACAGGCGGGAGATGTGTGCGAACAGGCGGCAGCCCCCCAGACCAATCAGCAGCATGAAGAACTGAGTGACCACAAAGCCCGCGAAGAAGGTGTAGGTCATCTCCGCATATTTGGTGAACAGCTCCGGACCGGGCTGCAGACCCTGGATGATCAGACCGCCCATGAGCACGGCGGTTACCGATTCACCGGGTATGCCCAGCGTCAGAGTGGGAATGAGGGATCCGCCGGTTACGGCATTATTGGCCGCTTCCGAAGCCGCCACGCCTTCAATGGAGCCTTTGCCAAACTCGTCTTTCCGTTTGGAAAACTTCTTGGCGGTATCGTACCCCAGGAAACAGGCAATAGAGGCACCGGCACCGGGCAGAATACCGATGATATTCCCGATGATCCAGGAACGGATCACATGAGGGAAGATCTGGGCCAGCTCTTTGGCCTTCAGAATCACGGAGTCTTCAAAATCAATGACGTTTCCCCGCTCCTTAATGGATTTTTCAATCAGCATGAACACCTGTGACATGGAGAACAGGCCGATCATGGCGCAGGTCACATTGATGCCGTTATACAGAGCGTCGATACCGAACATGTAGCGTTCCACCCCTTCCATGGGGTCCATGCCGATGGTGGACAGTATCAGACCGAAAGCGCCGGACATCAGGCCTTTGACCATAGACCCGGAAGTCACACCAGCAATTATGGTAAGGCCAAACAACGCCAGCCAGAAATATTCCGGACTGCCGAACTTCATGGCCAGCTGGGCTAACGCCGGTGCGAAGAAATACAGGGAAATACAGCTGAACAGACCGCCGAAGAAAGAAGCGGTGCAGGCCGTACCCAAAGCTTTACCGGCCTTACCCTTCAGGGTCAGTTGGTAGCCGTCAATAGCCGTAGCCGCCGAAGCCGGCGTGCCCGGCGTGTGAATCAGGATGGCGGAAATGGATCCGCCGAAGATGGCGCCGCAGTAAATGGCGCCTAACATGATCAGGCCGGTTTCCGGTTTCATGCCGAAGGTCAGGGGCAGGAGCAGCGCCACGCCCATAGCCGCGGAAAGACCCGGCATACAGCCGATGACAATACCAATCGTTACGCCAAGGATCATCATGCCCAGGTTCATGGGTGAAAACACATGCAAGAAACCGGCGGCCATCAATCCTAAGGTATTCGCATCCATAAGTAACAGCCTCCCCTCTTACAAGAATTCGCCCAGTATCTCACCTTTGGGCAACGGCACATTCAGGAACCAGCTGAAGGTGAAATACGTCAGGACAAGCATGACCAGCAATACGAGCGCCATGTACTTTTTGGGAATATGGAAGTATTGCAGGCAGAACAGGATATAAATGAGGGACGCCACATAAAACCCGAAAAAGTACATCAGCACGAAAAAGGCAAGAAACGCCGCAAACATGGTCCAGAACTGTTTGGGCTGGAAGCCTTTGAACGTTTCCGACAGGTCATTGATCACATGCCTGTCTTTCATATACTGCTTTACCATATCGTACAGGCGGATGGTGGTAAGCAAAAACAGAAGCCCGATGACAAAATGAGGATAATGGCGGGCGCCTTCCGGGAACTTCTGCGTCTCGTGCTGGAAAAAGGCGCAGAACAGGTACATGAAGCCACAGATATAAAGATCGGTCCTTTTCATAAAAGCAACCTCGCGATCAAAAATACAGACAACCATAAACAAAACCGGCCTGAAGCAGCCGTCCCACAGGCAGCCGCCTCAGCCGGCTTCAGTTTTTACAGGATAACCGTAACACAGCGGAAAGAAATCCGTCACCGGACTTACTTCAGACCGCGTTGAGCCGATTATTTATCATACAATTTGGTAACTACGTTCTTGCAGAAATCCATCTGTTCCGCAATCAGAGCGCCCAGAGCCTTACTGTCTTTGTAATCGGTAGCCATGCCGGCTTTCTGATGGGCTTCCTTAACCTTAGGATCGTCCATGGTCTTCTTCATAGCGGTTTCATAGAATTTAATGATGTTTTCCGGAGTACCCTTCGGAGCAACCAGAGCGCGGGCAGAGCCGTACCATTTGTTGTAGTAACCCAGTTCGCCCAGAGTCGGAACGTCTTTCAGTTGCGGATCGCGTTTTTCAGCAAACAGGCCTAATACGCGCAGTTCCGCTTTGTCGCCGTTGATCAGCTTGGCAATATCGGCAACCTTGGCGCAGGAGAAGTCAACTTCGCCCTGACGCAGAGCCAGCAACTGGTCAGCCGTGCCGCCGTAAGGAACAGCCTTGTACTGGAATTTTGCGGACTGTGCCAGCAGCTGGGCCGCCGTATGGTTGGATGCCTTTACACCGTTGGTGGAAGCTTTCAGCACACCGGGTTTAGCCTGTGCGTCAGCAACCAGTTCTTTCAGAGTCTTCCATTTTGCGTCTTTCTTAACTACAACAACGCCGGTCTCAGTCAGGTGGTTGCAGATAGGAACGATGCTCTTATCATCAAACGGAGCATTGGGCTGGATTGCCAGCGTGGTATAGGTGGGGAGGTTGATGAAACCAATGGTATATCCGTCGGGTTTTGCCTTGGTCAGTTCGGTCCAGCCAATTTTGCCATCAGCACCGGGCTTGTTTTCAATAACCATGGTCTGGCCTACATAGGGTTTGGCATTGTTCAGCAGCAGGCGGGCGCCTGTGTCTGTGCCGGAACCTGCTTTATAGGCGATAATAACCTTTACGTCCTTTGTAGGTTTCCATTCCTTGTTGGCATCAGCAGCCTTCTTGTCTCCGCCGCCGCCACCGCCGCAACCCGTCATCAGGACAGATGCAGCTAACATCAGGGACCCTGCTACAGCAAGAAATTTTTTCATGAGTTTCTCCTCCTTCATTAATTTCAATTTTACAAAACTATGCAACCTGTCCAAAGCGGTCCGGGCAGGCGCAAAATTTCTGTCTAACCGACACCTTTACTATACTACAACTCAGAAAAAGATTCAAGAAAATATTTACTTCGAAAGTAAAAAGACATATGCTACACACTACAATAAATAAAAAGAAAAAACACACCCTGTTGCGGCACACTGTCCGCAGTCCACGGTGTGTTTCTTCATCCTCTTAATATGTTTCTCCGGTAATTGCAACGGTCATTCCTTTGCTTCCGCTTCCCTTTTCAGCCGTTCCAGCGCTTCACGGGCCGCCTGCTGCTCCGATTCCTTTTTGGTACGGCCTTTGCCGCTTCCGTATTCCACGCCGTTGATAAAAACGCCGGAAGTAAAGATACGGTTATGCTCCGGGCCTTCAAAATCCAGCATTTCGTATACGATCTCATACTGGGCTTCATGCTGCAACCGTTCCTGCAGCATGCTCTTGTAATCTCCCATCACGAGCTGTCCGTTGCACACAGCGTTGATTTCCCCTTCCAGAAGACCCAGCAGGTACTGTTGCGCCGCCGCAAATCCCTGGTCCAGATAGTAAGCGCCCAAAACGGCCTCAAACGCATCTGCCAGAATGGAAGGCCGTTTGTTCCCGCCAGAGGATAATTCGCCGTTGCCCATACGCAGATAGTTACCCAACCCGATGCGTTTCGCACACTGATACAACGAAGTTTCGCAAACTACCTGGGCACGCAGCTTGGTCATCCGTCCTTCATCAAAATGGGGAAAATGCTCATACATATAAGTACTGACAATAAGACCCAGCACAGAATCACCCAGAAATTCCAACCGTTCGTTATGCTCATTATGAGGATAACGCGGTGTTTCATGGGCAAAAGAAGTATGTGTCAGAGCCAGGTTCAGCAATTCATACCGATGCATTGTGATGCCCAGGCCCGCACACAATTCTTTCAGTTTTTCTTTTCGTTCTTCGCTGCAATGAGGCAATCCCGTAAAATATTTCATGGTCACTGTGCGCCTGTCTCTTATGCTTCGTACTTCTTGATCACAATAACCGCGTTATGTCCGCCAAAACCGAAGTTACTGGACATAGCCGCCCTGACTTCCTGTTTTCTTGCTTCGTTGGGAACATAGTCCAGGTCCATGCCTTCTTCCGCATCCACTTCATGATAGTTGATGGTAGGAGGAATAATTCCGTTCACAATGGTGAGTACTGTAGCAACCGCTTCCATGCCGCCGGCGCCGCCTAACAGATGACCGGTCATAGATTTGTTGGAACTCATGGGAACCTTGTAAGCACGTTCACCGTAAATTTTCTTTGCTGCAATGGTCTCGTTCAAATCGTTGCGATGGGTGGATGTTCCGTGGGCATTAATGTAATCAATGTTGTCCGGAGTCAGACCTGCATCTTTGATTGCCGCTTCCATGCAGACCGCCGGCATCACTCCTGCCGGATCGGGAGCCGTGATGTGGTACGCATCCGTGTTCATGGCAAAGCCGGCCAGCTCCGCATAAATATGGGCACCACGCTTCTTCGCGTGCTCCAGTTCTTCCAGCACGACAATACCGCCGCCTTCACCCATGACAAAACCGCTGCGGGTCTTATCAAAAGGACGGGAAGCAGCCTGAGGATTATCGTTGCTGTCAGTGCACAGTGCTTTCATGTTTTCAAAACCGGCAATGGCAATGGGATTTACCGCAGCTTCCACACCGCCGGCGATCATCACATCTGCATCACCGTACTGAATAGTACGCAGCGCATCCCCGATGCAGTTAGTGCCGGTTGCGCAGGCTGTCACGATAGCCGTGTTAGGCCCTTTCCAGCCCAGCGCAATGCCGATATGGGCCGCCGGCATGTTGGGGATTTCCATGGGAATAAAGAAGGGGCTGATACGGCTTGGTCCTTTTTCCCCATATTTCAGGGACTGTTCCAGGAACGTAATAATTCCGCCGATGCCGGTACCAACGCACACGCCCAGGCGGACCGGGTCTTCCTTTGCCACATCGATGCCTGCATCCGCCACCGCCTGTTTGGCAACGGCAACCGCAAACTGGGCCACCCTGTCCATCTTGCGGCCTTCTTTTTTATCTATATACTGGGTATAATCAAACTCTTTGACTTCCCCTGCAATTTTCGTTTTCAACTCCGATGTATCGAATGCCTTGATAGTATCAATACCGGATTTTCCTGCAACCAGATTGTTCCAAAAAGTTTCCACATCGTTACCGATCGGCGTAAGAACGCCTAACCCGGTAATTACTACGCGTTTCTTCAAAATCATCACCTCATAATTATTGGGGAACTACCATCCGCAACCAGAATGACGGTCCATTCAAAATGCGATTTCTGTTCCTTTTAACTGTTGATTGCTTCCACTTCTTCTTTAATACGTCGGAATATTTCCTTCACCGGCAATATTTCATGGATCTTCCACATATGAGCCCCGGTAAAGACCAGACCGGTTTCCACATCGCCCTGCTGGGCCCGGGACAAAGCACGGATAATGCAGAACTGATGAGTACAGTGCTTCAGGCAAAAATCACAGGTGGTCGGTTTAGGCGCCCGGCCTTCCAGCGAAAGCTGCGCAAAAGGACTGCGGATTGCGCGGCCCTTGTAGCCTACCGGGCTGTCAATCTGTACAACGTCTTCTTTTACCATCTTAAGGTACATTTCTTTCAGGAACCGCGCGCCGTTAGATTCCTCGCTGGCGGCAAAACGGCTGCCCATCTGCACGCCGTTAGCCCCCAGGTTCAGAAGATCGACGATATCCTGCCCGCAGGTAGCGCCACCGGCGGCGATAACGGGAATATTTACCGCTTTTACAATATCCGGCAGAATTTCTTTGATCGACTGCTGGGTACCCAGATGACCGCCTGCTTCCGTACCTTCCACCACAATAGCGGAAGCCCCCAGCTTTTCAGAAATCTTTGCCAGTTTTACAGACGATACAATCGGTACAACCGCCACACCGTATTCCCTGCCCACGGCAAAAATATCTCTTGAAAAACCGGCGCCGGCTACGATCAGATCCACGCCTTCCTGTGCAGCGGTTACAATTAAATTTTTAAACGCGCGGGCCGCTACCATGCAGTTGATACCAATGATGCCCTTGCCGTTGGTCAGCTTACGGGCAAGACGAATCTCCGTCCGTAATTCCTGCTCCTCCATACCGGAAGCAGCAATCAGGCCGATTCCCCCTTCATTGGCTACCGCAGCAGCCAGACGTGCCGTTGATAATCTAATTGCCATGCCGCCCTGGATAATCGGAACCTGCGCAACTAAATTTCCTATTTTAAGCACTGGTAATTTCAACAGATATCCCCCATTTCAGGAAACAAATAAACGATCCTCAAAACTAAACAGTTGACAGGGATGCCCTTATCCAGGGCATCCCCGGACTGATCGGCGTTATGCCTCTTTTTCTTCGTCCAACATTTTAACTGCGTCAGCAACAGTGCGGATCTTTTCAGCCTTTTCATCAGGAATTTCTACGCCGAATTCTTCTTCAAAAGCCATGATCAGTTCAACGATATCCAGAGAATCAGCTCCCAGATCATCAATGAACGCAGATTCCATCTTTACTTCATCAGCGTCAACGCTTAACTGTTCAACAGTAATATCTCTTACTTTTTCGAAAGTACCCATCACGATTCACCTCCTCTCAAGACCTGTTACCGGTCAGTCTCCAGTTTCTTAATTCATAAACATACCGCCATTTACATGCAATGTCTGGCCAGTAATATAAGCAGCTTCATCCGATACCAGGAATGCAACCGCCTTCGCAATATCCTCCGGGTCGCCAAGACGTCCCATAGGGATACCTGCTTTCAAACTTTCTACCACCTTTTCCGGCAGCACCGCTGTCATATCGGTAGCAATAAAACCGGGAGCCACGGCATTTACCGTAATGCCCCGTGCCGCGACTTCCTTCGCCGTGGCTTTGGTAAAGCCCAGAATACCGGCTTTGGCCGCAGCATAGTTCGCCTGTCCGGCGTTACCCATAGCGCCCACCACAGAGCTGATGTTGACGATCCGGCCGCTGCGGGCTTTCATCATATATTTTACAGCAGCCTTGGTGCAGTTGAACACACTCTTCAGGTTAGTGAGCAGTACTGCATCCCAATCTGCTTCCTTCATACGCATCAGCAGACCGTCCCGGGTAATACCCGCGTTATTCACCAGAATATCGATCTTTCCAAAGGCCTTTACCACTTCATCGATCATGGCAGCACAGGCTTCCGCATCTGCCACGTCAGTCTTTACCAGGATCGCCTTGCGTCCCAGCGCCTCTACTTCCGCTTTGGTCTTTTCGGCTGCTTCCGTATTGCCGGCATAATTGACAGCAATGTCGGCGCCACGGGAAGCCAGCAGCAGGGCAATACTTCTGCCAATCCCGCGGGATGCTCCCGTTACCAATGCAACTTTACCTTCTAACTGCATTTTAGCGAACCTCCTTAAAATAAGCAAGTGTTTTTTCTAAACTTGCCATATCTTCTACATTTAACGCGGTCATGGCGCGGTCAATTTTACGGGTAAATCCGGTGAGGGTTTTGCCCGGGCCAACCTCCACATAGGTGTCAATACCGTCACGGATCATGTTCCACATGGACATTTCCCATTTTACCGGACTGGCTGCCTGCTTTACCAGCAATGCACGGATCTCTTCCGCCTTCGTTACCGGTTCCGCCGTTACATTGGCAACTACCGGGAATTTTGCGTCATGAAATTCAATCTTGTCCAGCACTTCCTTCAGACGTTCCGCGGCCGGTTTCATCAGGGTACTGTGGAAGGGTGCGCTAACCGGAAGGGAAATCGCCCGTTTGGCTCCTGCAGCTTTTAAAGCCTCGTTAGCTTTTTCTACGGCCTTCGTCGCGCCAGCGATAACCACCTGTCCGGGACAGTTGAAGTTTACTGCCTGCACCGCTTCACCGCAATCTGCTTCCACTTTCTGGCAGATCGCCACAATCTCATCGGGAGTCAGCCCAATTACCGCTGCCATAGCGCCTTCCCCTACGGGAACGGCTTCCTGCATGAACTGTCCCCGTTTGCAGACGGCAACAACCGCATCCTGCAAGCTTATGACGCCGGCAGCAACCAGCGCAGAGTATTCACCCAAACTGTGCCCACCGGCAATTTCACATTCCAGCCCGTGCTCACGCATCACGGCCAGTGCCGCTACACTACAGGTCAGAATGGCCGGCTGTGTATTCCGTGTCAGGCGCAAATCCTCTTCCGGCCCTTCAAAGCACATTTTGCTGATGGAAAAGCCCAGCGCTTCGTCCGCTTCTTCAAACACATTTTTCGCACAGGCGTAATTATCATAAAAATCCTTGCACATGCCTACTTTTTGGGACCCCTGTCCCGGAAATACAAACGCAACTTTAGCCAATGAAATCAACCTCGCTTTCATTTCGCCCACTTTACCAGCGCGCCCGCCCAGGTCAGCCCTGCGCCAAAAGCCACCACTATTACATTATCGCCTTTGTGCAGCCGTCCTGCTTCCTGCGCTTCCGTCAGACAGACCGGAATACAAGCGGCGGACATATTACCGTGTTTATCAATGTTGATCCAGACTTTGTCCCTGGCAATTTTTAACCGTGTTATGGCATTGTCGATAATGCGCATGTTCGCCTGATGAGGTACCAGCAACGTAATATCATCAATGCTTATCCCCGCTTTCTGCAGTACCTTTTTGCAGGCTGCAGGCATTTTCCGGGCCGCAAACTTGAACACATCCTGCCCGTCCATGTGAATCGTATGGTCATGGGCGTCTACCGTTTCATGGGTCGCCGGTTTGCGGCTGCCGCCTCCCGGCTGAATCAGGTGATTTCCACCGGTACCGTCAGCCCCTAAATCAAGGCTCAGAACGCCGTACCCTTCTTCTACCCTTCCCAACACTGCGGCGCCGGCGCCGTCACCAAACAGCACACACGTATTGCGGTCCGTCCAGTCTGTGATACGGGAAAGTGTTTCCGCACCGACTAACAGTATTTTTTTATACAGCCCGCTTATGATACTCTGGCTGCCGATGCCCAGTCCGTACACAAACCCGCTGCACCCGGCAGACAGGTCAAAACAGGCCGCATTTTTCGCCCCCAGCTTTGCCTGTAACAGGCAGGCCGTGGACGGATATTTATAATCCGGCGTTTCAGTCGCAACAATAATCAAGTCAAGTTCTTCCGGCTTTGTTTCCGCATCCGCCAGGGCCCTCAACGATGCTTCATAGGCAAGGTCGCTGGTTGCCTGTTCCGGCGCGGCAATGTGACGGGTCTTGATTCCCGTGCGTTCTGTAATCCAGGCATCAGATGTGTCAACCATCTTCTCCAGATCCTGGTTTGTCAGTTTTTTCTCAGGCAGGTAACAACCTGCCCCAATAATTCCAGCGGCATATGTCACTGAGTTTCTCCTTACAAAATCCTCTTAATGAAAAAAATGCTTGTGTTCGTTTTACCAGATTCGGTATGTTCAGCATTCTATGCAGCAATGCAGCCGAACCTTTACCGCATAACTTTCGCTTTGGCGGCTTAACGCAGTCTTCCGACCACCTTGTCCGCTTTTGTCTGTCTGGCGATATCGTCCGCGATGCGATTGCAAATGTCGCGTTCCACTCCGTCCACCGCAGCGCCGATGGCGTTTTTGATCGCCTTTGCCTTGGAAGATCCGTGACAGATGAAGAAAGGCGCCCGCACGCCCAGCAGCAACGCGCCGCCATAGGCTTCCGGATCCAGCCGTTTCTTCAGTCCCCGCAGGGCCGGCTTGATCAGCAGGCCGCCAATCTTGGCAAAGAAACCGCCATTCATGATGGCGTCCTTTACCATAGTAAGGATAGCTGTTGCCAGGCCTTCCGCTGCTTTCAGCACTACGTTACCTACAAAACCGTCGCAAACAACGACGTCCACACTACCTTTATTAATATCGCGGCCTTCCACGTTACCGATAAAGTTAATCAGCTTTTCTTCTTTTAATAACGGATAAGTCGCCAGCGTCTGCTCGTTTCCCTTGATTTCTTCCTCGCCGATGTTCAGCAGGCCTACACGGGGATTCTTAATGTTAAGCATCAGCTCCGCATAAATGGAACCCATGATAGCATTCTGCAGCATATGCTCCGGCTTGGCGTCCACCTTGGCCCCGCTGTCCAGCAACACCGTGGTGCCAGTCAGACTGGGAATCGGCGTGGCAATCGTCGGCCGGCCTACACCCCGGATACGGCCCAGATGGAACAAAGCTGCAGCCACCGCCGCGCCCGTACTGCCAGACGAAACCAGCGCGTCGCATTCCTTATTTCGCAATAAGTCTGTCGCCACAACGATGGACGCATCCTTCTTCGTCTTCACCGCAATGCCGGGATGCTCGTGCATATCTATGACTTCCGAAGCATGCCGGACCGTCAGGCGCGAATTCTTATCCGCCCCATACTCTTTTAATAATTTGTTAATAGTAGGTTCGTCCCCTACCAGCACCACATCGCAATTATATTCTTTTACCGCCATTACGGCGCCCAGGACCAGTTCCTTCGGGCCGTAATCGGTACCCATCACGTCAAGCGCAATTTTCATGCGTTTTCCAGCTTCCTTTCCTGCCAGCGAAGCCGCCTGCAAAACCGTTGATTAATTCATCTGTACGTTTACCGGCAATTGCATATTCCCGCTGCATCAGCGTTTCCTTACTTTAATTCTTCGCTGTTCCTGACCGCGGCGATAATAAACTTCGCCCTGAAAACTTCTGTATTATCTTTTTTTATAATGACCCTGATATAATATCTGTCGTCTTTGATGTTCGTTACATCCGCCTTGGCCACCAGCCTGTCGCCGGGATACACCGGCACTTTATATTTAACATTGCCGACAGCCGTTAAGGCAAATTCCGTATCTGCCAGCGCAAGAGCCAGCGTATCAGCCATGGCGAACATGAAATAACCACGGCCCACCCCGGTTTTACCCAGCACCATCTCGTCAGTGACAGTCAGGGTGGAAATGGCTGACCTGTTCAGTTCCAGGTCGATGAGCTCGCCTACGATATCTTTTTTGTCGATTGCTTTCAGACGCGTGCTGGCCGTGCTCGCCATTACGCGGATCCGTTCCCGCAGTTCCGGTATGTTCAGCGCCAGGCGGTCCAGGCGTACAGTCGGCACACTGACCTTTAAAGTCTTGGCCAGCTGTTCGTCGGTTAAAAATGGATCCTTCTGAATCAGCTTCTGCAATTTTCCGTGACGAACCAGTTTTTTCGAAGAATTCATTTTATCACCTCGCTTTTAATACCTGGTTATAATACCTGCTTGTATGCATTATACAATTTTTCTTTTGTTAATGCAAGTCCCTTTTGCAAAAAACTAAACAAAAATAACAAATTATTATAGAAATGTATCTTTCATGCGTTACATTAATTGTATAAAATCAGAATGAGATTGGGATAATTGTAAGCAAAATGAAAAAGCCCTGAAGGCTTGCGTCTTCAGGGTTAATTCTCACAGTAAAATTACTCTTCAGTTTTAATAACTTCTTTCCCGTTATAGTAACCACATTCCGGGCACACGCGGTGCGGCATTTTCAATTCGTGGCACTGCGGGCATTCAACCAGATTCGGAGCGGTCAGCTTCCAGTTCGCACGGCGGGAATCGCGGCGTGCTTTGGTCATCTTCCTCTTCGGTACTGCCATTTTCCATACACCTCCTAAGCAAATGGTAATTACTATTTGATGAACTGCTTTAATGCCGCAAGTCTTGGATCGATGGTGCCGGTATCGCAGCTGCAGGGATGGACGTTACGGTCCGCCCCGCACACAGGGCAGATTCCCAGGCAATCCTCTTTGCACAAGACTCTCAGAGGTTCTGCCAACAGCAGGCTCTCACGCAGCGGCTCTGTTATATCAACAACATCCGCTTCGTAGACATAAGCATCATTTTCAACGCCCGGACTTCCTGACGGATAATACTTTTCCACAACTTCCGCGGCAGAATCCGCCGTAAACTCCTTCAGGCAACGGGAACACATACGGTTCACCCTGGCGCTGACACGGGCTTGCAGCAGAAGCACATCCCCCACGTTGGATATTTCACCGTCGATACGGATCTTGCCGGCAATGGGCAGTTCCGCTTCGGTAATATCCAGTTCCGCGGGTTCCGCGTCAAATTGCAGGAGCTTTTTTCCTGTCAGGTGTCTTCGTATCTCAGCGACATTTATTTTAATCATATTTCACCAATCGTTACAATTATAGCCATACATACTATCTTTGTCAAGATAAAATCGTTACAGGAAATAATCAAAACTTCCCCGGATTTTGTGATAAAATAATATAAGAAAGATACAATTGCGGCACAAACCCGCAAGTATTATTCTGACTGAAACGATTGTATAACAGTCGGAATAATAATGCAAGAGGTGTTTTTATGAATTTACCGGCAATCGGAATTACAGCAGAATACAATCCTTTTCACAACGGGCACCGGTGGCAGCTGCAGGCCATACGCGGACGGTTTGGCAACGTGCCGGTCATTGCCTGCATGAGCGGATATTTTGTACAACGGGGCGAAACTGCATTGGCCGACCCCTGGACGCGGGCCGCCATGGCCGTACATGCCGGTGTGGACTTGGTACTGCTGCTGCCTTCATGGCACAGCCTCCGCAGCGCAGATTATTTTGCCGCCGGGGCAGTTAAAACTCTCACCTCCACCGGTCTTGTCAGCACGCTGGCGTGCGGGGCGGAACAGAGTACCAGTGATTCCCTTGCGGAAACCGCGGCCTGGTCGCTGCAGGAGGAAACGCAGCAGCAGGCAGCAGCAGGTCAAAACGTTACTGCAGCAGGGCCTGTCCTACGGCGCAGCCTGGGAAACCGCAGCTGCACAAAACCATAAAGACGCCGGCTGGTTCAAAAGCGCAAACAACCTGCTGGCACTGGCGTATCAGAAAGCTGTTTTGAAAAACAATCTGCCGGTGGAATTACTCACGCTGCCACGCCAGGGCAGCAGTTACAACGATTCAGAACTGACGCCTCCTTACGCGTCCGCTTCTGCCATTCGTACCGCATTGCAAAACGGCGGTGCATCCACGGTCCTTGCTTCCGTTCTGCCGGAAGACTCCCTCGCTTTGTTAAAATTAAATGAAACGAATTACCCCGCCCATTTTGCCCGGCAGGAAGAAATCTTTACCCTGCTGCTGGCCAACCTGCTTGCCCGATGCAACAGCGATAACCTGTACGAACACAGCAGCGCCAGCCGGGATCTGTGCGATCGCTTGCACAACGCAAGGCCGGAATTGCAACAGGGCTTCCACGCCTTTTGCCGGAAAGTTTCCAATAAACGGGACCCGCTGCCCTCAGTCCGCCGTCTCGCTCTGCAGCTGTTGCTGCAAAAAGACCGCGCCTTTTGGACTGAAATGCAGGAACCTGCTTACCTTCGGGTACTGGCGTTCAATGAGCGGGGCCGCGGCCTGTTAAAAAAGATGAAAGAAACGGCAACACTGCCTGTCATCATAAAGCCGGGCAACAAAGAGCAATACAGAAACACCGCCCTGTACTCGCTGTTGCAGCTGGACAACCACGCAGCCGACCTGTACCAGTTACTAAACGGAAACGCGGGAACGTACGGAAGCTATTTCACAACATCGCCTCTATATATAAAATAGACGGCGGATCACCCTGCAAACCTTTGCCGGAGATCCCGCCACTAAAATAACAACAACGAAATAAAAACTCCTTAT
>CAJODT010000037.1 GCA_905233365.1 uncultured Succiniclasticum sp. | reverse complement strand
GGCAGCGGCGATGGCAGCAGCCAGGTATTTTGAAGCTAGATTTGATTTAAAAAACATGACGGCTCTCCTTGTATGATTGGAAAGAATCGGTGTGCAATCAGATAAATCTATAATAATTTATTATATCATATTTTGCGACTGGAGTTACCCAGTAAACCCCAAAAAAGTAAGGCTGGTCGTAAAAACGACCAACCTTGAAACGCAAACCCGCGTGGATACTGGGGACTGGTCCCGCTACCTCTTATAATATATAAGATTGATAGTTAATATGTCTCTACAGGCGTAGCCGTAAGCTACAGAATTCAAACTGCAGGAGTGTGGAGGCTTTGCGGTTTCCCCGCCATTCCTGCATAAAATGAGCGGTAGAGAAAACAGATACTCAATAATTGTCTTGTCAAATTGCTGCATTTAGGTTATAATTAGACCAAGAAGACCAAGTTAGTCAAGACGACCAAGTTGGAAGGAGGTATTTGAGATGCAGGTGAATATTCTTGAAGCAAAAACCGATTTATCAAAACTGGTGCGACTGCTTGAAACTGGAAAAGAAGAACGTATTATCATAGCAAGATACGGAAAACCGGTAGTGAAGATGACTATCTGTCATGATGTTCCCCTCAGAAAACGGATTGGGGTTGCAAAGGGGAAATTGATTGCGCCAGAGAACCTGGATCAATATAATGAAGAAATTGCTGTGTTGTTCGGAGGCGCTTTATGAATCTGCTGTTGGATACTCATATTCTGATTTGGGCTCTGACGGAAGATGCAAGGTTATCTGCGAAAGCCAGAGAGATGATTATGGATTCGGATAATACGATTTACTACAGTGTGATATCCGTTTGGGAAGTTTCCATTAAACACACGAATCATCCGGAGAATGTGCAATTTACAGGAAGGGAGCTGGCAGGCTTTTGTGAGGAGGCGGGTTTTTTACCTGTGGAGATGCGTAACCGGCATGTGTTTGCATTGGAAACGTTGATACGGGCAGAAGAAGCCCCACCCCACCACGATCCCTTTGACCGTATGCTGATAGCGCAGGCCAAGACGGATAATATGCTGTTTCTTACCCACGATGCGCTGCTCACATTTTATGACGAAAAGTGTATTGTGCCAGTGTAAGGCAAAGCTTTTCTGAAAAACACAATTATGTAACAATTACATTTTATAACTATGTTTTGGAAAGCAGGTGACGTGTTGTATAAAACAGTAATGGCAGCCTTGTTGTCCTTCGGCCTTGTGCTGGGGATGGCTGCGGTGACGGATACTAATACAGTGCAGGCGCAGCAGGCGGTGGCGGCCGCGCAGCCGAACGGCAAAGCCGGAGAAGCGCAAACTGTGAAAACCGCTGAAACAGATAGCAGACCGCTTGATGAAAAGGCTGCAAAGTCTGCAGCGATGAATAGCAAAACAGTTCACGTGCCGGCTGAATCACAACAGGCGGAGAAGGAAGCGTCTGCGGAAAACAGCAACCCGCAGCCGGAAGCTGTCGCGGAAACGGAAAAGCAGTTTCCCCAGACGGAGGCGGTAGAGGGCAGGAACGACGTGGTGGCCTTTACGGACGCCAAAAACGGATTTCGCGTTTTCGTTCCGGCAGAACTGCAGCTGTATCCGCTGGGCATCAACCCGGTGGCGGTGCTGCGAGGTGAGAACAAAGAAAAAGGCCTGCGTCTGGCCATCGACGCCTCGGCCATTGATGGCAAAGGTCCACTGATGCCGTTCCAGGTGGAAGCGTTCCGGGACGATTTCCTGAAACTGGTGAAGAGCAGTGTCAAGGACAGCGCCAATGCCAAGAAGATCCTCACCAGCGGGGAAGTGGAGCTGGCGGGGCAAAAGGCGGTACATGTGGTTTCCACTACGCTGACCACGGACGGAAAGCGCCGGCTGCTGCGGGACGAATACGTCTTTGTCACCCAGAACCGCATGTTCGTGGTGATGTATATGATGGACGAGACGCTGTATCCGCAATATGAAAACCGCATTCCGGAATGGATGGGGAGCGTGCAGATCTCCCAGGTCTGGAAGAAGATCAACATTGGGGGGACAGCGATTGCAACGGAAGTGCCCGCATCCTGCATTGACCTGAAAGAGCCGACGGAAACGGAACGCACCATGGAAGTGTACGGCAACGAAAGCATCATGGTGGGACTGGTGTCTTCCCCTGCGGATTCGTTCAGCTTTATGCCGGGCACACTGGGCGGCTTGCAGCAGACAGAAAAGGCTGCGGTGCTGGAAGGATTGAAGCAGAAGCTGGCAGCGGATACGAAAGACGCGGCGACTAATTATAAAGGTGAGTTTGCTGTTGTGGGCGGACGGGATTGCGTGAAGGCGACCTACGAAGTAAACGGCAGCAAAAACGAAAGCTACACGTTTGTGAAAGACGGCAGGGTGATCGAGCTGGGTTTTGTGTTCAAAGCAGAAAATGAAAAAGCCGTGCGCCCGGTCATCGAGCACGCGGTGGAGAAGCTGGAACTTTAAAAGCAAATTACAAACGAGTTTGGTAACATTAGGGAGCAAGATGGAAATGAGCAGCGCGCGTGTTGTGAAATATTCTGTGCTTCCGTAAACGAAATAAAAGAGTAAAGGGGGAATCGGTTCCGATGAAAAGAGTATTTGCCATAGCGCTGGCGGTTGTGATGGTGCTGAGCGTTGTCCTCGGCTGTTCCGTCAAGAAAAAGGAGACGCCGCCGGCGAATCAGACCAAAATTACGCAAAATCAGAATAAGGCAAACAGCAACGCGGTAAAGGCGGATGATAAAGACAAGCAGCAAAACCAAAACGGTTCAGAAACGAAGAACGCTGCCAATGCCGATGCGGGAACACAAGCAAAGGTTGACGTGGTAAAAGGCAAGGCCTATACGGATAAGGACCACGTGGCTGCTTACATTCATGTGTACAAAACGCTGCCGCCCAATTACATCACCAAGGGGCAGGCCACCAAGTTAGGCTGGAAGACGAAGGGGACGCTGGACCAGGTAGCGCCCGGTAAGAGCATCGGCGGCGACCGCTACAACAATTATGAAAAAAAACTGCCGGATAAGGCAGGGCGTACGTGGAAGGAATGCGACATTGATTATGTGAGAGGCAACCGGAACGCGAAGCGGATATGCTTCTCCAGCGACGGGCTGATTTACTATACCTCGTCCCATTATCAGAAGTTTGAAAGATTATATTAATGAAGTTGCCTGAGGAGGAACTATGGATATTGTATTGGACGCAAAGCGTTTTAAAGGAAGATCGAGAGCCCACGCGTATTTAAAAGAAGCGTTGCGGCTTCCGGATTATTACGGCAAAAATCTGGACGCGTTGTACGACTGTCTGGGGGATATCGGGGAAGAAACGGTGGTCGTGGTGCCGGAAGTGATCCAGAAAAAGGAATACCTGGGCGAATACGGCAAGACCATGCTGCGGGTGTTTAAGGACGCGGCAGCACAAAACGAAATGCTGAAGGTGGTTTTTAAAGAAGCGCCTAAGAAATAAACTGCATGTATTGCTGCATGCGGGAAGAGCCTGGCGCAAATTAAAACGCAACCGCTGTTGTGTGCAGCGATTGCGTTACAGTTAGATTTTTGATAAATACGCGAAATTTGTATGCCATTGTTCCGACAGGTCAGTTCGTCAGCAGCAGCACACCGCCGATCAGCGGCATGGAGATCATCAGGCAACGGAGTATGTCTTTCGGGATCAGGTGGGTAAACTTGGCGCCGATAAAGGAGCCGATGGTGAGCCCGGCCAGCGTCTGGATGAAAACGACCGGGTCCATCATGCCGTTGACCAGGTAGCTTAAACCGCCGGATATGGCGATGGGCAGGATGATCATCATGGTGGTGCCGATGGCGTGGTAGAGGGAGATGCCGAAGAACAGCATCAGGCTGATCTGGATAAAGGCGGTGGCCCCGATGCCGAAGGCGCCGGAGAGAAAACCGGTCAGCAGGCCGATGATGCAGCTGCGCAGATAAAACACGCTGCCGGTTGCCGTGCTTTTATTCCGCTCTACGTAGTCTTTGATTAAATGTCCGCGGAAAAGCTGCAGATATAATAAGGCCGTGGTCAGGAGCAGCATGATGGCCGTGGCGGGCATCAGCAGCTTCGGGGGAATCAGAAAGGCGGTGCGTGTCCCGGCCAGGGCGCCGAAGATGCCCGCGGCTCCGACTGCAGCGCCCAAACGGACCAGCACTTCGCCTTCGCGATAGTGACTGAAAGCTCCGGAGGCAACGGTAAAGGTCATACAGGACAGGGACACGGCGATGGCGGTGTGAATGGGCAGCCCGAACCCGACAGTGAGCAGGGTGATGGTGAGGCCGGCGCCTCCCGCGCCTACACAGCCTAACAGCCAGCCTAATACAAGTGTGGCGGCAAAGATCATACAAAACACCTGATTTCATTTGGGTTTATTAACCATATTACCACATATAGTTTTTAAAAGGAAGCAAAATCGAGAAGGACAGGGTAAAATGCTGAAAGAGCTGGATTATTTCTGGGTTGGGGAAGAATACGGGGGACGACAGAGTCTGCTGCCGGATTTCATTATGCGGTTTGCTGGTTGCGCCGCCGTTACGGCCTGCGACAGCCTGATTTATATGGCGTTGTATAAAAACAAAAACAAGCTTTGCCCTTTCTCTACAGACAAGCTGCGGGGCAGGGACTATGTGAGCTTTTTCAAAACGGTAAAGCCCTATCTTCGTCCTCGCTTTGGCGGTATCAACAAGCTGGATATTTTTGTGAACGGGTTCCGGAAGTTCCTGAAGGAGCACGGGCCAACGGTGTTGGACGTGCTGCCCTGGTCCGGGGACCAGACGGAGCAAAATACCGTGGATACGATCAGGCGGCAGATTGACCGCGGTTTTCTCATTCCGTACCTGCTGCTGCATCACCAGAACCCTGCTTTTGAAAACTACGAATGGCACTGGTTCCTGCTTACCGGTTACGATGAGAAACCGGACGGTCGGTTTATGGTGAAAGCGGTGACCTACGGCGGCTATGAGTGGCTGGATTTTGCCAAGCTCTGGAATACCGGTTATAAACGCAAGGGCGGGCTGATACTGTTTAAGGAAACGTAAAAGCGTGACTTACGCTCCAAGATGAGCATAAGTCACGCTTCTCGTTTTATTTGTGTTTACTTAATTTCTCTTTTTCCTTCTGTCGTGCCGGATGTAATACTCCGCTTTGTCCTGATACATCTTCTTATCTGCAGAGGCAATGGCCCGCATGATCTCTTTGGCGTTTTCGCACCATTCCATACCCACGGCCATGTTCAGGGGAGAATCGTGCAGTTCTTGCATGAAACGTTCCGTCAGTTCCATGAATGCGGTTTCCGTTATACCCGGAAGGATGACGTTGAACTCGTCCCCGCCGGTACGGAAGACCTTGCCGGAGCCGAAGAAGTCGGTCAGGAAGTTGGCGCTTTTCCGGAGCATCTTGTCGCCGGCCTTGTGGCCCTGATGATCGTTGGTGGCTTTCAGGCCGTTCAGGTCCACAAACACGATTCCCACGCTGCCGCCGGCTTTTTCCAGCTCTGCCGTTTTTTCCAGCATGGCGTAGCGGTTCAGGGAGCCGGTGAGCATGTCGTGTTCGTTGATAAATTCCAGCTGCTTCATCAGCTGGTAATTGATGATGCGCTTGGCGATAAACCGGGAAACCGTCTCCAGGATCCGCCGGGTATCGATTTCTTCCGTGACCCGGAAGTTGTCGGCGCCGAGATAGCCGATGATGCGGTCATTGTCAAAGAGAGGCGCTTCAATCAGGTTATGGATGTTCTGTACCTTCAGAATTTCATACATCTGAGGATCTTTCTCTTTGTACTGTTCTATGTTTTCTACCACTAAGGAGTTCTGATCCCCAAGGGCTTCCTCCCAGAGATCCAGATAGCCTTCATAAGGGATGTTCTGCAACATCTGGATAGATGGTTCAATCCCTTCCGCACACCATTCGAAGGTGTTGTCCACGGTTTTCTTGTCGGTCTCCAGAATGTAGAGCCGGTCAGGGTGGATGACCTTGCTGATTTCTTCCAGGATGGCATTTATCGTCGGCTTGTAGGGAAGCCGCTTGTTCAGGGTCTCTACAATGCGGATGATGGCCCTGTCGGTGTTCCCCATCTTATCGAAGAGGGCCCGGTCCTTATGCTCCTTGTCGATATTCATGAAGGTGTAGGCGCAGTGGTTCGGTATGGACGTAGGCGCAATGGTGAAGTTCAGCCACAGCTGGGTCTCCGCGCTGAAGATCGTTGCGTTGATCTCTTCGCCCAGAATGGCAGCCCGGTAACAATAGGGGAACCAGTCTGAGCCGGTTGAGTAATGCTCGGAAAGACGGTGGCCGATGAGTTCGTCTTTGGATTTGTTGACCAGCTCGCAGTACTTGTGGTTGACGAATACGTATTCCGTATCGGTGACCTCGGTACCCTCGTCGTTCAGGATGACCTTGTACAGGGCGAAGGGCAGGGGGATATCCCGGTACGCGTTCAGTTTGAAGTAATCGTAGTCCACGGACTGGTTGTAGTTAAAGGTCTTTTTGTTCAGCTGGTTCAGCTCAATGTTCTTATCTTCATATTTCAGCGGCGTTCCGTCCAAGGTAACCTCGGGTCCCGTCATGAAAGGATGGGGCTTGCTGTAATAGAAGCCCTGCAGCTTGTCGCAGCCGATTTCCTTCAGGAACCGGGCCTGCTCTTTTGTTTCCACTCCTTCCACCAGGGTATCGATGCCCAGGTCGTTGGCCATTTCGATAATCTTTTTCAGAATGACAGGGTTCTTGCGGTTGGTGCCGAAGCCCTTCAGGAACTTCATATCCAGCTTGATCAGGTCAAAATCAAAATCCTGCAGCACGTTCAGGGAGGAGAAGCCGGAACCGAAATCGTCCATCCAGACCTTAAAGCCTGCCTCATGGAAGCGGCGGATCTGTTCCTTCAGGTAATCCGGGTCGATACCCTGCACGGATTCCGTGATTTCCAGCGTGAGGAGTCCGGGGGGATGCCCGCTGCCTTTACCCGTTTTGTAATTTCTTCCACCATGTCGCAGAGCTCAAAGTCGTAACGGGACAGGTTCACGGAAAAATTGATGCTGGGCTCGCCCTGTTCAATGCGTTTTTTATTGTCAGCCAGAGCCCGCTCGATGATGTACAGGTCCAGCTTATGCAGTTGCTTCGAATCTTCCAGTACGGGAATGAATTCTGCAGGAGAGAGAAACCCGTATACGGGATCGATCCACCGGGCCAAAGTTTCCTTACCGCAGATGGCGGAGGTGGAGCTGCGGATGATAGACTGGTAATAAGGCCGGATGTAGCCTTCACTGATGGCTTTGTCAATGTTGTCTATGATGTATTTCTTACGCTGGAGCTTTTCGCCCAGGGCTTCCGTATAGAAACAGTAATAATCATCGTCGTTGCCCGTCACTTCGTCGCAGGCGGCCTTGGCCAGATCGCAGGCCATGGAGGGGGAGATTTCAGAACTGACAATATTGTAGATACCGGCCATGATAAACACTTTGTTCTCTTCCCGCAGGTTCAGAACGTCTTCATGTAACTGCTCAATGCGTTCCAGAATCCCGTTTGTCTGTGTAATCACTACAAAGTGGTCGTTGGAGAAGCGAAAGACAAAATTGTTGGGAAAATGACGCAGCAGCAGGCTGGCGATGTTCTTCAATATCTCGTCACCGGCGCTCATTCCGTATTTGATATTGAAATATTTAAAGTTACGGATGTTGAAGAAGACGAGTGAGTGATCGAAGCTGCCGGCGTTCAGTGTTTTGGAGTTCAGCATCATGTCGCCGCTTTCGCTGAAACGGCGCATGCCGGGCAGGCCGGTGAGGGCGTCAATGTCGAAAGACTGATGCTTGGACTGTACGTCTACGATGAAAACGTAAAACACTTCTCCCTGTTCCGGATCGTTGTACAGGCGGCCAAAGTCCTCAATGTATTTGATTTTTCCCGTGCGGGTGGTGATGCGGTAATACAGGTGGTCCAGATTGTCGTTTCCGGTACGGATCTGGTTCCAGATGCTGTTTTCCGCAACGTCCAGATCGTCGGGGTGCACGATGCCCTTGAAGGTGCCGCCGGTGAGTTCGATGAACTGTTCCGGGGTATCGCACTCAAAGATTTTCAGTAATTCTTCATTGGCATACAGCAGCTCTTCCTCTCCGTGGGCCTTGTATACGAAAAAGCCGCCGGGGACGTTGGCAAGCCCGCTGGCAATATACTGTTTGCTGAAATCAGCGTGCAAAAATTCACTGGTATTAAACGTAGCCATGCTTCTCTTCCTTCTCTCATTCTTATATAAGGTCGCTAATTAAAATATTATCCTATTTTAAAGTAAACTTTATTGTAGGTATTATACCATACTTTACATTATAATTGGGTGAAATTTTTAGGAAGATTGACACGGGGAAGACACAATTATGTGTAATACTTGTTATACTAAAAATGGGATGGCGTTAACTGCTGGCGGTTGGACGCGTTATTTTGAATAACGGAACAGCGTCGTGGTTGGTGTAATTACAATATGTGTGTTATAATGGTTATGTAAAGTTATGGCGCAAAAGCAGATTAAAAAAACAGACTATGCATCGTCAGCATTTGATGATAGTTATGATGCAGATGATCCGGGTTATAACGGAATGGAGGCGCGGTTATGAAGATGAAAAAAATGGCAGTGCTGGTTACCGCTTTGGTTTTTGCGTTGGGCGTTTCGGTATGCAGTGCCCACGGTCACGAAGCGGACCTTGCCGGAGTTAACTGCAAGGACGGCGTGTGCGAATTTGCACCTGCTGCCGGTGGGGAAAGGGTTACGCTGGCAGCGATCAATCCGTACAACAACGCTGTGGCGGATATCGAAGGGCAGTGGGAAAGCGATGTGAAACAGCTGGGACCCCACGACACGTTTGTGACCAACGAGTCGGCCACCAGGACGGGCGTAGTATTTTCCGTCAACAATCCCATTAAGAATTTCAAAGTGCTGTCGTTGCACTTTAAGGATTTCGATAACAACGGCAAGCCGGTCTTTCTGGTGAAAGAGCTGTACACCAAAGATGTGTTCCGTCCGGACCGCCAGCTGCTGGTAAAGTTTGCTTTCTTCGGCTCGATCCCCAACAACGGCATCTCCTACACCGACCCGAATGGCAAGACCCGTTACTATGCCGTCAGCCAGAGCGGCAAGGACGGCTCGCTGGAGTTCATTGAGTTCTGATAAAACGTAATACCGTAAGCAAAGTAACCGTTGCCGATTGGTTAACGGTTACTTTTTGTATATGTGATTCGCTATGCTCTGACACCGTTTACCCTGCTTTCAGCTGGCTGGCCAAATAATGGCCGGGTGTATGCCACACTTTTTTCAAATATCTGACGCAGAAAAGACGTCTTTACCTGTCATAATACCCATGGTAAAGAAGGATAAAAACCACCGGCAGTTGACCAGACACCGCATTACAGCAATGCAGAGACTAACAACATGAAAAGAGAAATCGAAAAAGAGAAACAGGGTTAACTGGAGAACAAGGGAGCGGGAGGTGCGATATGAAACTGAACAAATGGCTGACGGGAACAGCTCTTTCTCTTTGCCTGCTGTTGAATACTATGGCGATGCCCGTCGCATCCGCCGGAGTGCTTGAGGACTTTGCAGGCAGGAATTTCCCGACCATCGTGGCCCTGCAGGAAGAATATAAAAGCAAAAGTGCTGTGCTGGAAGGCATGGAATACTTTGAACGCTGGCACGAGATGGTGGACCAGGGCATCGCGAAGCTGAACGAGTGGGGCGCAATGCTGAAGGAAAAGGGCATGACGCTGGCGCTGGATCATTTTTCCGAAAAGATTGATGAATACGTGAATAAAAACGCGCCGCTGAAGATGGAAAGCGGCTGCGCGACCAAAATCGTGCCCGTGGTCACCCTCGGCAGCAAGGGATATATCGGGGCGGCGCAGATCAGCGGGCCCAAAGAGCAGGTAGACAAATGCAAGGCGGCGCTGACGGTGGAAGGGCAGCTGGCGTCCGGTGCAGTGCGGGTCCAGTACCTGGTGCCCATCGACACCAACAAACCCACCAGCCTGAACAACGTGCACCGGGTGCAGGGCGTCGGCGTAAGCGCAAGGCTGGATCTGGGTTTCCCGGGGTAAGGATGGTAGTGTAACGTGATTAGAAATGAATGATATCGTTTTAGCAGAAATCGCAACACATAATTAACGGCGGCGCGGCTTGTTGAGATGACAGGCTGCGCTTTTTTTGTTTTACAAATATTTCGGAAAGTAGGGAATAGAGCCTTGCAAACCGTGGAGCTTCGTTTTACAATTAAGTTGATGGTTCGTTGTAAGCCATTATGCGAGTAAGCCCGGTTGGTATACGGAGTTATCTTTTAAGGAAAACCTATGGAAACGCAATTTGCACGCACGGAGCTGTTATTGGGAAAAGAGAATATGGAAAAACTGGCGGACGCACGTGTCTGCATCTTCGGCATCGGCGGCGTGGGCGGTTATGTGGCGGAAGCCCTGGCCCGCAGCGGTGTGGGTCATCTGGAGCTGGTGGATAACGATGTAGTGGCGCTTTCCAATCTGAACCGGCAGATCATTGCAACCCACGCAACGCTGGGACGCGACAAGGTAGATGTGATGAAGGAGCGGATCCGTTCCATCAATCCGGATGCGGAAGTTGTGACGCACAAGTGCTTCTACCTGCCCGAGACCCAGGTGCAGTTTGATTTTACAAAATATGATTACGTGGTGGACGCAATCGACACGGTGGCAGGGAAAATCTCCCTGGTGGTGCAGGCGGAGGCAAGCGGCACGCCCATCATCAGCAGCATGGGAGCGGGAAACAAACTGGACCCAGCCGCATTTCGTGTGGCGGATATTTATGAAACCAGCGTGTGCCCGCTGGCAAAGGTGATGCGCAAGGAGTTAAAGAAACGCGGCGTGAAGAAGCTGAAGGTTGTGTATTCCAAAGAGCTGCAGGTAGTTCTGCAACATGAAGAAGCGGAAGCCGATTTGGATATGTTGCAATGTCACGGCAACGGGGATAACGGGGCGCGTCTTCCCGTAAGCGAAGCAGAAAGGCTACCGGGTGTTTCGCGCCGCAGCATTCCGGGCAGCGTGGCTTTCGTACCTTCGGTCGTGGGGCTGATCATGGCAGGGGAAGTTGTGAAGGATTTGCTTGGAATTGGCACGACCCAGGGTGCATAAGCCGGATACCGGTTATTGTTTGTGACGGATGAGGCTGAAGATGCTGAAAATTAATCCACAATATATTGTGTAACAACTTTATTTCATTGCATATCTGTGCTATAATAAACTATAAAGCAATTTTTTCAGGGAAGGAGCTTTCATATGAAAAAGATGTTACTCATGCTGGCAATGCTGCTGTGCATTACGTCTTCCTGTTTTGCAGCAGAAGAGCGTACCACGAAAGAGATTTTTGCCGACGCTTCCATTGCTGATGTGGTGATTACCGGCGATCAGCTTCGCCTGCGCACCCACCCGGATCTGGACGGCTATATTATTAAGAAGCTGAGCAAGGGAACAGTCTGTAAGTTCATGAACAAAGTGGACGACAAGAACGGAACGGATTCCTGGATTTATATCATTCTGGAAGACGGATCGGTAGGCTGGGTCTTTGGCGCCTATGCCCGTATCGAAGGCAACGTGGACGTGCAGTAATAACATGCAACAATAGAATCATTGAAAGAAGGGTACTGAAATGAAAAGTTTAAGGAAAATCGTGCTGGCGGGCGCCTTTAGTGTGCTGACACTGGCCCTGGCCGGCTGCGGCGGCGGAGATAAAAAGCCGGAACCTGCGAAACCCGACACTTCCAAACCTGTAATCGTAGGCGTAAACCCGGGACCCCATGCAATCATCATGGAAAACGTGAAGAAGATTGCAGAGAAAAAAGGGTTGAAAATTGAAATCAAGGAGTTCAGCGATTTCGTAACGCCGAATGCGGCGCTGGCTGCCGGGGAAATCTGGGCTAACAGCTATCAGCATGAACCCTTCCTGAAAGCAACCATGAAGAAGGAACCGAAGTACAAGCTGGCGAAGGCATTCAATACGGCGCTGTTCCCCATCAACATTTATTCGAAAAAGCTGAAACCCGGCGACAAGATTCCTGACGGCGCCAAGATCGGTATCCCCAACGATCCTACCAATGGCGGACGCAGTCTGCTATTGCTGGCGGCCAACAACCTGATCAAGGTAAAGAACCCGAAGGATATCACCACTACGGTGCAGGATATTACGGATAATCCGCATAAACTGCAGATCGTGGAACTGGAAGCGGCGGCCATTCCCCGCAGCCTGGACGATCTGACCTGCGCGGCCATCAATACCACCTATGCCCTGAATGCCGGGCTTAACCCTGCCAAGGATCCAATCGTGAAAGAGACGGCGGACTCCCTGTATGTGAACATCGTAGTGGTACAGGAAAAGGACCTGAATGATCCGCGGCTGAAGGTGTTCCAGGAAGCGTACCAGTCCAAGGAAAACGGCGATTTTATTAAGACGAAATTCCCTGGCTCAGTATATCTGGGATGGAAGGAATAAACCGGTTTTATGGTTAAGGGCGATGGAGGCACCAAAGCCCTGAAAGGATAAATCAATAATGGATATCAGGAAACGAATTGATGTGTTTTGGCCTTACCTGCACGCAATTCCCGAGCCTGCGTTCCGCGAAATTAAAACCTCCGCCTTTGTTGCGGAGGTTTTGCGTAAGGCGGGGTACTCGGTGCAGGAGAAGGTAGGGGGAACCACCGGCGTAGTGGGCGTGCTGGACAGTGGAAAGCCGGGCCCGGTGGCGGCAGTAAGAAGCGATATGGACTGCTTATTGTTCAAGCAGCCGGACGGAACGGAACGGGCAGTGCACGCCTGCGGGCACGACGGGCACATGACTACGGTTCTGACTGTGGCGGAGTGGCTGGGGTCAGAAGGGATTCCCTGCGGTAAGGTAAAAATCATTTTCCAGCCTGCGGAGGAAATCGGCAAGGGCTCCCTGGCCATGGTAGATGCCGGTGTGGTTGATGACGCAGACTACCTGTTCGGTCTCCATGTGATGCCTCAGGACATGGCCCGGGCCGGGGAGATTATTCCCCAGATCAGTTGGACGGCCTGCACTCTGATTGAAGCGGAAGTGCGGGGCAAAGCGGCCCACGGTTCCCAGCCGCATCTGGGTGTGAATGCCATTGATGCAGGAGCGGCTATCGTCAATGCGGTGAACGCGCTGCGTTCGGATCCGCTGTTGGGGGGCAATGTGAAGACAACACGCTTTCAGGGCGGAAGCGGTTCCCTGAACGCCATTTGCGACAAAGTGAACCTGGGATTTGATCTGCGCAGTACGTCCAATGCGGAGATGCTGGAGCTACGTCAAAAAGTGAGAGATATCATTGCCAACACCGCAAGGGTTTATGGGGCGGAAGCCGACAGCCATATCGTGGGCACCTGTCCGGCGGCAGAGGTGGACGCATCACTGTTGCCCCTGACGCAGGAAGTTATTGTTGACGTTTTGGGACAGAAGGCATTGTTGCCGGTTAAGTCAATCACCGTCGGGGAAGATTTTAATTTCTACAAACAGGAACGGCCTCATTTAAAAACAGTGGACCTGGGCGTAGGCTGCGATTTAAAGCCCGGTCTGCATGACCCCGCCATGACCTACGACCGGTATGCACTGATAGGTGCGGTGAAGGTGATTCGTGAGTTGGTGATCAGGGTACTTAAGGATAGACCTTAGTATAAAAATAGCAGTGGGGAAAAGACTTCGCAAACACGTCAACGATTGCTATTCCATGGATTCATGCGCCTGTGGTTTCGAAACTCGGGCTGCGCCTTCAGACAGTCTCGCCACCACGGCGCATTTCATCTCATGGAATGACGCAATTGTTTCCTACAGTTTGCTCATGTCTTATCCCCACTGTTATTTTTATACATAACAAATCCCTTAATAATATGTTATAATTAATATCATGCAAATAACTCTCACAATAAAATAACAGGAGGCATGGCCATGGAATTTAAAATGTTGCGTTTTGTTGTGGAAGATGCGGTAGCGGTTATTACGCTGGACTATGCGCCGACCTTGAACGCGCTGGACATGAATCTG
>CAJODT010000036.1 GCA_905233365.1 uncultured Succiniclasticum sp. | reverse complement strand
TTTCATTTTGATTGTTATGGTTATCGTTTCTCTTTTCCGAATCCATTTATTTCCTCTTTTTACCTTTTTTATATTTCGCCGCCAGCTGGTTGTAGCCCGAAATAGCGTCCGGATGGATCAGCAGCCCGTCCTGCAGCAGGTAGCGGATGGTGTTGTCGTAGGACAGCAGCATGCCTTTGTCCAAATCCCGGAAGGATGCTTCCCGGATTTCCTCCACACCTTCAAAGTCCCGGCCCGGTTCAATCAGGTCTGCCAGGAACACGATCTTGGCTGTGTCCGTCATGTCAGCCGTGCCCGTGGAATGATAACGGATAGCGTCCAGCACTTCCTTATCCTTTGCATCTACGCCATATTTATGAATGGCGTAATACACACCCAGCTTTGCATGGAGCAGAATGGGCTGGGCTTCCTCCACCGGGTCGACCGGGATCCCCAGCTCCTTTGCTTTGTCCACACTTTCCTCTTTGGGGACCTGGCGCCCGCAGTCATGGATGAGGGCGGCCAGGGCCACCTTCCTGCCATCTGCATGGAAATGCTCTGCCATTTTTATGGCTGTTTCATAAACGCGTATCGAATGCTCATAGCGTTTCGGTTTCAGACTCTGCTGCAGCAGGGCGCGCATTGCTTCTATCGTCAGCCTGGGGTTGTTTTCTTTTTTTTCCATTACAAGGGTTCCTTTACATGTTTTCACTTCTTAAGTTTACTAAGGCTGCAGGCCGCGTTCATACTTTTAATGAATGGGAGCATGTCCGGCAAAACTGCCAGGCTTGCTTAACTATAATTTACTCCACCGCCTGGTACAGTCCGTGTTCGTAAATATACTGTTCCACTGCCAGCGGCACCATGCCCCGGATGGGTTTCCCTTCCAGCAACCGCTTCCGGATCTCCGTGGACGAGATGGCCGTTTCCGGTACCTCCGCGTGGATGATTTTGTCGGCAACCCAGGATCCGTAGGCTTTGGTCAGCCTTTCTACGCCAACCTCCCCTTCATAGCCGGGCCGCTCCGCCGACACAAAATGTACCAGCCGCAGCAGATCCAGCGCCCGGTACCAGGTGTACAGCTGGGTCAGGGAGTCTTCCCCGATAATCAGGTAGATCTCCGCATCCGGCCACAGCTCCTGCATGAAGTTAACCGTGTCGTAGGTGTAGGATATGCCGCCCCGGTCAAACTCCAGACTGCTGACCACAAAATCATCGTAATCCTGTATAGTCAGCTGCACCATGGCCAGCCGGTCCTGCCAGGACGCAAAGTCCGACCGGGTCTGTTTATGGGGAGGAATGTAAGCAGGCAAAAACACCACTCTGTCAAATTCCAGCTGCCGCTGCACCGCACGGGTCATACGCAGATGACCCATATGGATGGGGTCAAAGGTGCCCCCCATGATCGCCAGCCGTTCCATGACCTTGCCTCCCGTGTAATGAAGCAATGATTAAACTCATTTGCAAAATTACAGCAAACGCAAATCACGCTTCCAAAAGTATTACATTATATTATAGCAATCTATGCGTATCTTTGTAAAGAAATCCCCTCTTATTTCACATTTTCAAAATAATAAAGCACGCCTTCCAAAACCGCAACCACTATAACGAACAGAACCAGCAGCCGAAACCGGTCTTTTATATCAAAAATGGTTTTAGGCCTTCCCAGAAATTCCGAGAAGGCCTGAAAAAAATTCTTGGTTTTTTGCATTGTGCTCTGCTCATTATGCATGTCACGTTCCTCAATTCACTGTCCGAAACAACTGCAGGTCTGTGCAACGTCCGCTGCCCGCCAATGCCACGGCAGCAAATACATCTGGCTTTATTCGTACCGCAACGCTTCGATGGGGTCCAGCAGTGCCGCCTTTCTTGCCGGGTAGATGCCAAAGAACACGCCGATGCCGACGGAGAAGACTACGGAAATGATAATGATGGGAACAGAAATGACCGTCTTCCACTCCGCGAAGGTACTGATGGCGTAGGATGCGCCGATGCCCAGCACCACCCCCAGAAAGCCTCCGATGATACCGATAACGGCAGACTCGATGAGGAACTGGAGCAGAATATTGTTGTAGGTTGCACCTAAAGCTTTGCGGATACCGATCTCACGGGTGCGTTCCGTTACGGATACCAGCATTATATTCATGATGCCGATGCCGCCTACCAGCAGACTGATGGCCGCGATGCAGCCCAGCAGCATGGTGATGGTGTTGGCCGTGCTCATCATGGTATCCATTAAAGCTGCCAGGTTACGCACGGAAAAGTCATCGTCATCCGGATTTTTGATCCGGTGGCGCATACGGAGCAGGTTTTCCACTTCTGCCTGCACGTTGTCAATCACATTTTCATTCAGTGCCTGTATGGTGATGTTGTTCACATAGGTGATACCCATCATACGGTTCATGGCCGTAGTCAGAGGAACAAACACCACATCGTCCTGGTCCTGTCCGCCGGAAGACTGACCTTTGCTTCCCAATACGCCTATCACCTTAAAGGGAGCCAGATTGATACGGATGGTCTTTCCTACCGGGTCCCCGTCCGGGAACAGGTTGTCCACAATGGTCTTGCCGATGACACAGACGCGATCCTTGCCGGCCATGTCATGGTCGTTGATGTTGCGGCCTTCTTCTACCGTATAATCCCTGATATCAATAATGTTCGGCGTGCTGCCCTGCACGTTGGTGGTCCAGTTCTGGTTACCCGCTACCAGCTGGTAACCTCTGGATACGATAGGCGCCACGTATTTGATTCCGTCAATATTCTTCTCAATGGCTTTGGCATCATCCGCGGTCAACCGTGCGCCGCTGCCCGCCTGGATACGGGCCCCGGTAGCCGTACGGCCCCCGGACTGGACGATGAGCAGATTGCTGCCCAGACGGGAAATGTTATCCTTGATCTGCTCCTTGACCCCAAAGCCCAGGCTGACCATGGCAATGACGGCGCCTACGCCGATGATGATGCCCAGCAGTGTCAGCAGTGTGCGCAGCTTGTTGGATATCATGCCGTCAATGGCCATCTTGATTGACTCATTGAACATAATCGTGTACCAGCCTTTCGTCACTGTTCAGGTGACCGTCCCGCATCACCAGGATGCGTTTGGTCTGCTGCCCGATATCCGGCTCGTGGGTGACCATGACGATGGTCTTGCCCATGGCGTTCAGCTTCTTAAAGATTTCCATAATTTCATAGCTGGACTTGGTGTCCAGGTTCCCGGTGGGTTCGTCTGCCATGACGATAGCCGGGTTATTGATCAGCGCACGGGCGATGGCCACCCGCTGCCGCTGACCGCCGGACAACTCGTTGGGCTTATGTCCGATACGGTCGCCCAGCCCTACATCCTCCAGGGCTTTTCTTGCCCGTTCCATCCGTTCTTCTTCCGAAACGCCAGCATACACCAGTGGCAGAGCCACGTTCTGCTGGGCGGAAATTTTGGAAAGCAGGTTAAAGTTCTGGAAGACAAAGCCGATTTTGGCGTTCCGGGTACGGGCCAGTTCGTCATCGCTCAACCCTGCCACTTCTTTCCCATCCAGATAATACTTGCCGGAGGTAGGGCGGTCCAGACAGCCCAGGATATTCATCATGGTGGATTTACCGCTGCCGGAAGGTCCCATGATGGCGACGAAGTCCCCTTCCTCCACGCTGAAATTCACATGGTCCAGCGCCTGCAGGATCGTATCGCCCATGGTAAACTGTTTCACAATATCTTCCAGTACAATGACATCTGCCATGCCTATCCCTCGTTTCCTCTTCCGTGTTTATGTCAGTCCGTGTCAGTCCCGTCCGGCTGCATTCATGCAGGACAACACGGATCAGATGCGTTTGTGTGCTGAACGTCTATATTTCGGTCTTTACATACGCGGCGGACGCATATTATTATTGTTGTTCTGTTTTGCCTTCAGCGGTTTCACTACAACTTTGTCGCCCTGACGCAACTGGTCGCTCTTGACAGCGATTCCTTCATCGCCGGCCAGGCCCACTTCCACGTCAATCTCCGTTTCCTGTTTGGTCTGCGGATCATACTTCTTTACATATTTACGGCCGCCGTCATAGTAGATGCAGTTCTGGGGAACCATCAGTACGTTGCCGCTTTCACTGATAATTATATTTGCCCGGGCGGTCATGGTGGGGAACAGTTTGTTTTTGGAGTTGGTTACGTCCACATACACTTTATAGTAAACTACGTTGTTGGTGGTGGTAGCGCTGCGGGAAATCAGCCGCACCACACCTTCAAAGGTTTCTTCCGGATAGGAATCAACCGTGAACTCCACTTTCTGTCCCACTTTAATCTGCCCGATATCCGATTCGTCCACCAGGGTCTCTATCTGCATTTTGTCCAGGTTGGCAATGGACATGATGACCTGAGGCGTACTGATACCGGAGCTGATGGTCTGGCCTACAGGGGTAGGTTTGCCAATGACATAGCCGTCGATCGGTGAATAGATGTAGGTATCGTTGGTATTGGATACTGCCTGCTCATGGGCCGCCTTGGCCACCCTGTAGTTCATCAGGGCTGTATCATATTGCTGCTGCGAGATAGCGCCTTTACTCAAAAGCGCCGCATAACGGTTCATGGTCAGCCCCGCTTCATGCAGCGTAGCCTCCCGCTGCTCTTCCGTCGCTTTCAGGGACGAATCGTCCAGCCGCAGCAACAGCTGGCCGGCGGTGACGTGATCGTTTTCTTCGACAAATACTTCCACGATACGTCCGGTGATCTTGGAGCTGATGTCCACATTATCTAAAGCGCTGAGGCTGCCCGTAGCCGATACACTCTTCTGCAGGTTACCGAATTCCACGGAAGCAGTCTTCACGGTTTCCGTCTTTGCCGCTTTCTGGCTCTGGTAGTATTTGTATCCGCCAAAGCAGGCCCCGATGAGAATCACTAAAAACAACAGGGCATACAGATTATTTTTTATAAATTTCAACATGTTGACCACACTCCCGTACCGCTTTGTTTTGTATCTTTACAACAGTGTAAACTTTGCTGGTTCTTTATGGTTATATTGTAACACTGAATTGTGACATTTTTATGTTAGGTATTACAAAAAACGATAGATCGTTTCCTTTTCCACAGGCGTCATGTCAGCATCCGGTTTCTGAACTCTTCCATGGCGAAATCAGAAATGCCTATGACCTGTTTTAAATATCCTTCAGGCGTTCCGCCCAAATCACACATTTTATCATATGCCGCCTGCAGGCACTCCTCATCTGCAAGGTACATCATGCGTAGCACCGCCCTTGTCTGCTCGTTCCGGTATTTTCCCGAAAGGTTTTCCAGCCTTTGCTCCAGCCAGGGCCTTACGAACACATTCGTTTCCATATAATCCGCTGCAATCTCTTCCCAAGGAACCTGCAGCATCGTCAGCAGAAACACGGTAACGATCCCGGTGCGGTCCTTACCTCCGTTGCAATGATAGAGGATAGCCCCGTCCTTGCGGGAAAACACAGTCTGGAAAAAGCGGCGCGTGGCATTCTGCGCCTGCTTCGTTGTAATAAAACTACGGTAGATATCGGTCAGATACTGTTTCGGCGTATAGGCGGGACCGCTGGTCATATTGATCAGCGTGTCCAGTATGCTTACCTTTTCCTGCGCCGCCCCATTGGAGCGGATAATGCTCAGCCCCATCTGGTCGTCGCTTAACAGCGGAATACGTACATGTTCCACAATCGCCCACTGGGGGTCTGGACGGTCCACGGTTTCCCGCATGGTCCGCAGATCGATCACCGTACGTACCCGGCACGAGCCCAACAGGAAAGACTCGTCCCTGTCACTGAGCTCGCTTAACCGTCCGCTGCGGATCAGCTTGCCCCGCCGGATCCTGCGTCCGTCTGAAGTAACCGTATTGCCAAGGTCTCTTATGTTTTTCTGTCCTTCCATATTAATAGGTATCATGGGCGAACCTGTCCGTTTCCACTGATTAAATATTTATAGGTAGTTAATTCCGGCAGGGCCATGGGACCCCGGGCATGCAGCTTCTGAGTGCTGATTCCGATCTCCGCTCCGAAGCCAAACTGGAATCCGTCTGTGAAGCGCGTTGAAGCGTTGGCGTATACGCAGGCCGCATCCACCATCTGCTGAAACTTCCGTGCGTTGGCAAAGCTGCGGGTCACGATGCATTCACTGTGCTTTGTGCCGTATTTGGAAATATGGTCTATGGCCGCGTCCACATCTTCTACTACTTTCACTGAAAGACGCAGGTCGCCGTACTCGGTAGCCCAGTCTTCTTCCGTGGCAGGCAGGGCTTCTTTATCCATCGCGCAGACCGTTTCATCTCCTATGATCTGCACGCCTTTTTCTTGTAACGCCTGCAGCATAGAGGGCAGAAACTCCTGTACCGCATCTTTATGCACCAGCAGGGTTTCCATGGCGTTGCACACGCCGGGACGCTGGGTTTTGGCATTGATGATGATGGCCTCAGCCATCGCATAATCCGCACCGGCATCCACAAAGGTGTGGCAGACTCCCACGCCGGTCTCTATGACAGGTACGCTGGCATTGCCCACCACGGCCTGGATCAGGCGCCCACTGCCCCGGGGTATCACCACGTCTACCAGTCCGTTCAGGGTGATCAGCTCTTGTACCGCCGCGTGGTCCGTACTGGTGATGAACTGGATGCTGCCTGCAGGAATGCCGGCTGCTTCTGCCGCATTACGCAAGACCTCTGCTATTTTAGTATTGGAATGGATGGCTTCGCTGCCGCCTTTCAGGATGACTGCGTTGCCGCTCTTCAGGCACAGGCCGATAGCGTCTGCCGTCACGTTGGGACGGGCCTCGTAGATGATGCCGATCACACCCAGGGGTACCCGGATCTTAGTAACCGTCATTCCGTTTGCCAGGGTGCTGCCGCCGATGATCTCCCCCACCGGATCTTTCAGCGCCGCTACCTGTCGCAGACCTTCTGCCATATCCGCCAGCCGGGCCGGTGTCAGCAGCAGCCGATCCAGCAGAGAGGCTTTCATGTTTTTCGCCTTGCCGGCTTCCATATCCTTTGCATTCGCTGCCAGTATTTCCTCCTGCTCTGCCAGCAATGCGTCCGCCATGGCTTCCAGGGCTTTGTTTTTGATTGCCGGCGAAACGGCCGCCAGCTTTCTTGCCGCAGCCGCTGCTTCCATGGCCTGTTCCCGTATCGTCATTCTGCCACCTTCTTTACTCACAGTATCACCAGATCGTCACGATGGATGACCTCATCATAGGTCTTCTCACCTAAAATGCTTACAATCTCGCTGCTCTTGCGTCCTTTTATTTTTTCCAGCTCCTGGGAAGAATAATGGCTCAGGCCCCGGGCCAGTTCATTGCCGTTTTCATCCTTCACGCTGACCGTATGACCTGCTTCAAATTCACCGGAGACTTCCTTTATCCCGGCAGGCAGAATGCTGCTGCCTCCCGGCCGACGGATAGCTTTCGCGCAGCCCGCGTCCACCAGCAGGGAGCCTTCAATGCGGGAACCGAAAGCCAGCCAGCGCTTGCGGAACTGGAGCCGGTTCTCCCGGGAAATGAACAACGTTCCCAGCTTTTCTCCCTCCAGGATCCGGGTAATAGCATTGGGCTCCGTTCCCGACGCGATAATCATGCTGATACCGGAACTGGTAGCAGCCTTTGCCGCCTGGATCTTGGTGAACATACCTCCGGTGCCGAAACCGCTGCCGGCCGCCCCGGCGCTGGCTTCCACCTCCGGCGTGATCTCCTTCACCTCATACACCAGCTTTGCATCCGGATGGGTTTTGGGGTTGGCTGTGTACAGTCCGTCTATATCGCTGAGCAGGATATCCAGGTCTGCGTCCACGATGCCCGCCACCAGGGCAGACATATTGTCGTTGTCACCAATTTTCAAATCGTCCAGGGCCACTACGTCATTCTCGTTGACGATGGGAATGACTCCCTGTTTTAACAGTTCCATAAAGGTGTTGCGGGAATTGGTGTAACGGTGCCGGTCCAGCACTTCCGTCCGGGTCAGCAGCACTTGGGCCACAATCTGTCCGTATTCGGCAAACAGCTTTTCATAGGTGTTCATTAGAATGCCCTGCCCTACCGCTGCCGCTGCCTGCTTGCCCGGAATGGTCTTAGGCTTTTCCTTCAGCCCCAGCCGTTCCGAGCCTACCGCTACGGCACCGCTGGTCACAAGGATCACTTCCAGTCCCTTGTTGTGCAGGTCCGCCAGTTCCCGGCACAGATGGTCCATCCGGGTAAAATTGCGGCTGCAGTTGGGATAGGTGATGGTACTAGTGCCCACCTTCACAACAATACGTTTTACCTTTGCCAGATCTTTTCGGTTTCGAATCAATGCAAACACTTCCTTTATTTCCGGTCAGCCCACTTGCTCTTCTGGTAGTTGAACACCATGTCCAGGATGCGCACCGTCTGCCCTTCCTGAATGCCTTCCTCCAGCAACGCTTCTTCAATCTTCAGGCGCTTCCAGATCAGCTGGAAGCGGTACAGCGCTTCTTCGTTATCAAAATTCGTCATGGCCACCAGGCGTTCAATGTTCTTGCCTTTTACCTCAAAATCGGCATCCTCGGCGCCCCGGATGATCTCAAAGCTGTCAGGGTCACCCTCCTCAATGACCCCAATCTCTTCCTCCGGCACCGCCACATACTGCCGGGACATCTCGTAGGCTTTCCACATAAGCTCCTGCAGACCTTCGCCGGTAGCCGCAGAGGCCGGCATGATCTCGTAGCCTTTTGATTCCACATATTCTTTCAGTTTTACAAAATTCTCCGCGCTGTCCGGCAGATCCATCTTGTTAGCCACTACCAGCTGCTTACGGCGGGCCAGTTTTGCGCTGTAGGCTTCCAGCTCGTGATTGATCTTCTCAAAATCTTCAATAGGATCTCGGCCCTCACATCCGGAAACATCCACCACATGGAGCAGTACCTTGGTCCGTTCAATGTGGCGCAGGAAATCATGTCCCAGTCCAACGCCTTCCGCAGCGCCTTCAATCAGTCCGGGAATATCCGCCAGCACGAAGCTCTGCTCCTCGTTCAACCGGACCACACCCAGTACTGGGGTCAGGGTGGTAAAATGGTAGGCCGCGATTTCTGGCCTGGCCGCGCTGACCCGTGAGATGATACTGGATTTCCCCACGCTGGGATAACCTACCAGCCCAACGTCCGCCAGCAGCTTCAGCTCCAGCCGCAGCCAGCCTTTGGTTCCCGGTTCCCCCTTTTCCGCAAAAGTCGGAGCCCGTTTGGTACTGGTGGCGTAACAGGCATTTCCCTTGCCGCCCCGTCCGCCTTTGGCCGCCACGAACTCCTGCCCGTCTTCCGTCAGGTCCGCAATCATGATATTCGTTTCGTCATCCCGCACCACGGTGCCCAGGGGAACCTTAACGATCACATCTTCCCCCCGGTGTCCCGTCATATTGGAAATACCGCCTTTATCGCCGCGCTTGGCTATGAATTTACGTTTGTACCGGAAATCGATCAGCGTGTTCAGACTGCTGTCCGCCCGTAAAATCACGTTGCCCCCACGGCCTCCGTTGCCGCCGTTGGGACCGCCTTTTTCCACAAACTTCTCCCGGCGGAAGCTGCTCATGCCGTCACCGCCGTTGCCTGCCTCCACGTAAATCCTTGCTTTGTCAATAAACATAAATATATAGGGCTCCTGTTTTATAATATTTTAATTATTTATTATATCATAAAACCTTACCAAGCGGCAACAACACCATCGGTACGTGGCTCAGTAGCAGCCGCGTAAACACCGTCGGGCTGACGGACGATCATCTGCCCGCGGCCAAAGGATGTAAAATCTTCCATTACTTTTATGTCGTGCCCCCGCCGTCTCAAATCTTCCACGATTTCTTTGTCAAAAGAAGCTTCCACTTCCACCGTTTCGCCGCCCGTCCACTGCCAGCGGGGTGCATCCAGTGCTTCCTGGGGGTTTAACCCAAAATCAATCAGGTTATTAACTACCTGCACCTGGCCCTGGGGCTGCATAAAGGCTCCCATGACGCCAAAGGGCCCTACGGGTTCCCCGTCCTTCAGCAAAAATCCGGGAATAATCGTATGGTACGGCTTCTTCCCCGGAGCCAGGCAGTTGTCATGCTCCGAATCCAGACTGAAATTCTTGCCCCGATTATTCAGCAGGATGCCTGTTCCCGGCACGGACAGCTTGGAACCGAAATTGTTAAAATGGCTCTGGATCAGGGAGACCATGTTCCCTTCACGGTCTGCCGTGCAGAGGTAAACCGTTCCGCCACAGTTCAGATCAACAGGTCTGGGAAGGTGTGCCTCAGCTGCAATCTCTGCAGACCGCTTCTTACCGTATTCCTCACTGAGGAAGTAAGCAACATCTGCTTTCATGTAACGCGGATCCGCAATATACATTTTTCCGTCAGTGAACCCGATCTTCATGGCTTCCAGCTGTTTGTGTACCGTTTCCGGATCTTCCTTGGCTCCAAAAGATAACTGCCGTAAAATATTCAGCGTCATCAGAACGACAAGGCCGTGTCCGTTAGGCGGAATTTCACAGACATCATAGCCCCGGTAATTCAGCATAATGGGCTCCACCCATTCCGGTTTGTAATTCTGTAAATCTGCTTCCGTAAGATAACCACCTGTCGCATTGGCAAATCGGATTATTTCCCGGGCAATATCCCCTGTATAGAAACTGTCGCAGCCGCTTTCTGCTAACCTGCGCAGTGTTTTTCCCATCTCGGGAAGCTTCACGATATTACCCGGTTCCAGCTTTTTGTTATTAAAAAACGTCTCCAGCATGGGCTGATACATCTTCTCGTTTTTAAGCGGGGCAACCTTCGGAACATTCTTCTTCCACAACTTGCTGCAAATCGGCTGCAGGGGAAAACCTTCTTCCGCATACCGGACCGCCGCGGCAAAAAGAGACGCAAAATCTGCATTGCCAAACCGTTCGTGCAGTACTTTCCACGAGGCAGGTGCTCCGGGAATCGTCACCGTCTCCCAGCCATGATCCGGCATGGAAGAAGCAGACAGATCTGAGATTTCACCGCTCTCCGCGTAATCATCTTTTGCATTGCCTTCCTTACGAAGCTTTGCCAATACCAGTTCCCTTGTTAGTTTCAGAGGCGCCGGACCGCTGCCGTTTAATCCGTACAATTTTCCTTTGTACCACACTAACGCAAACAGATCACTGCCAATGCCATTGCTTGGCGGTTCCAGAACCGTCAGGCTGATAGCCGTAGCTATTGCTGCGTCAACAGCATTCCCGCCCTTTTTCAATATATCAAGGCCGGCCTGGGCCGCCAGAGTCTGGGACGTGCAGACCATGCCGTTCTTTCCGTACACCACGCTGCGGCGTGAGGGATACTTGTTCGATGCGGCATTAAAAGAGATATAGTTTGTCATGATTGCTCTCTCCGGTTAATCATAAAATACATTATAGTAATTCTGATTTAAATTATATCACATTGTTTGATTCTTTGTACAAGTCGTTCAGATTGCACAGTTGCTTTCCGTATCCGTATTCACTGTAAAATTCCAAAAATTTTAAAGCCAGCAGCGACAAAGGACGCCCCTTCACTTTGACGACAGACTTATAAATATCCGCTTCCGCATCCGTGATTTTTTTTACGACCAGGCGGTCTTCCAGCTTTTCATCTTTCGAGATTGGAATGATCGTTACCGCCGTATCAGCGACAGCCCAATACAAGGCTGTATTGCGCGTGGTGCTTACGCATTTTACAGAAGGGGAAAATCCCGCTTTATCGCAACACTGTTTAAAATTATCGTAATACCCGGCAGAAACACTGAGGGGTATATCTTTCAGCTGGTTCAGGCGAATGCTTTTTCTCCGGGGATCCGTAAGCCACTTGGACTGCTTGTTAAAGACCGCCGCAAAATACTCGTTCGTCCGAAACAACTCTTCAAAGTCGCTGTTCCGGTCAGGCGGCGTGCTTAATAGCCCGATCTCACCGATACCGTTTAAAAGCTGTTTGCCCTGTTCAACCGAACTGGATTCATGAAGCGCAAAACTGATATCGGGATAAACCTTAACGAATTCTTTCAGCATACGTTCTACCAACGGCCTGCAACGGGAGCTTGCCACACTGAGGTGCAACGTACCCTTTGCCCCGCGCTTATAGCGGTAGATATCTTCCATCGCCGAGTCGTTCAGGGAGCATATGTATTTTGCTTTTTCATAAAGAAGACGGCCCGCTTCCGTCAGGACAATCCGGCGGCTTCCTCTCTCGGTAAGGATCAGTTTAGAACCGTAGTAAGCTTCCAGATGACGTAACTGTTTGCTCAAGGTAGGCTGCGCAACGTGAATTACATCAGAAGCGGTTGTAATATTGCCCGCCGCAACGACGGAAATAAAATTTCGTAATACGTTCAGATCCATAACGGCTCTCCATTCTATATTTTGCTGCTATTATAATCTTAAAGGATACGTTTTGTAATTATATTATAGCATATTAAATTAATTATTCCAACTTTTCATAATTTCTCTAACAATTTGCCATTTTATTATTATTAAAAAGTATGGTATAGTGGTATCATTGAAGAAAGAGATGTCCCGACAGAAGACTGCAGACCGGAATCACGAATTGGCAAGTTTTAAGGGAGAAGGGTTTGTTATGGCATTACTTTCACTGGTATTTTTACTCATTGCTATTTTTTTAGGCTTTTTCCGCCATATGAATACAGGGCTGCTGGCCATCGGTTTTTCCCTGATTTTGGGCCGGTTAAACGGCATCCCCGATAAGGAGATCATCAACGGGTTCAACTATTCCCTGTTCATGATCCTGCTGGGCGTAACCTATCTCTTCAGCCTGGCGCAGCTCAACGGTTCTTTGGAACTGTTGGCAAAAAAGACGGTTGCACTGGCAGGAAAGCACACCTTCATGATCCCCATCGTCATTTACGTTTTCTCTGTCGTGCTTTCGGCTCTGGGACCCGGCACGGTGCCCACCATGGCAATCATGATGGTGTTCTCCATGGCGCTGGCAGCGGAAATGGGCATCAATCCTGCTATGCTGTCTGCTTTGTCTGTATTGGGCGCGTCCGGCGGCGGTGTCTCCCCCCTGGCCGCCACGGGCATCATCGGCATCAACCTGTGTGCGGGCTTCGGACTCACCGGGATTGAAAGACAGTTTTTAATGAACGGTATTTTATCTTCTACCGTGTATGCCACGATCGTCTATTTTATGCTGGGCGGCCATAAGCTGCATTCAGACAAAGTAATGAGCCAGGACGACATTCCGCCCTTTAACAAAAACCAGATCATCACCCTGATCGGCATCGGGGTGATGGTGGTGCTGGTGTTGTTCTTCAAAGTGAACGTTGGCCTGACCGGTTTCGCGGTAGCCATGGTACTTTCTTTCCTGCGTGTGGCAGACGAAGGGGAAGCTATTAAGAAAATTCCGTGGGGAACTTTACTGCTGATTACCGGCGTCGGTGTCCTGATGCACATCATCATCATGCTGGGTGGTATCAAATTATTATCAGAAGCACTGGCAAGCATAATGACGCCGGCCACCTCTGTAACCATTATGGGCATCACATCCGGTATCATGAGCTGGTTCAGTTCCACCTCCGGCGTGGTCATGCCCACACTGATCCCTACCATTCCGGAAGTGCTTGGCAAATTAGGTGTTGCCGGTCCCCAGCTGGAACTGGAAATGGCCACAGCTATCACCATGATTTCCAACACAGCAGGTATCAGTCCCCTGTCAACCGGAGGCGCCCTGGCACTGGCGGCGTATTCCTCTGCGGCCAATGCATCGCCCCAGCTGCAGCACCGGCTGTTTATCCGTATGTTCGCCATTTCTGCGCTGGGTGTTGTAATACTGAGCATACTGGCCTACTTCGGACTGTACCGGCTACTGCTGTAGAATCCGCAAAGAGCAGAACAATTTGTTATATCAAAAGTCCCTATCTGTCACAGGATAGGGACTTTTTTTACGTGCATTTTTTGTGAATACAAGTATAAAATAGCAAAGATAATTTTTTTTATTGTCCACCTTATTGTCCACCCGGGCAAAAAAATAAGCATCCGGTTTTTTCACCAGATGCTTGTATGCCAGAAATATGGCGGAGTGGCCGAGATTCGAACTCGGGCGAGCCTTGCGACCCCTAACGATTTAGCAAACCGTCCTCTTCAGCCAGCTTGAGTACCACTCCGTTAATTTGCCGCAAGGGCAACTTACTTGGCTATTATAGCTTAT
>CAJODT010000035.1 GCA_905233365.1 uncultured Succiniclasticum sp. | reverse complement strand
AAGCTCTCACGCGTCGAAAGTACTGGGCTGGAAGCGGCCTGGGAGGATAGATTGTTGCCGGTCACAACGAAGCCCCCGTGCTCACGTGCGGGGGCTTTTATTATTTCCGCAAAGAAGTTGCAATGAAATAAGTGTTACGTTTTATATGATATAACTTTGTGACAGAAACAGCCTGTTGCTAAGTGTCTGGCAAATACTAAAATGCACTTTCTTTTATGGTCTGTTGGTAGTATAATTATTATGTATAACTATGTGATTTCTTAAATCGTTTTTAAATATGAGTTTCAGATAATAAAATTGATAAGCGGGTGATTTTATGCGTATTGTTGTAGTAGGCGCCGGTAAGATGGGTTACAGTATTGCCAAACTGCTGGCAGACGGATCTTATGATGTTGTCCTGATCGAGCAGGATGATGAACGCCGTCAGATCGTCAAAGACTCTTTGGACGTACTGACCATTCAGGGGAACGGTTGCAGTCCCGAAGTTCTGGGTATGCCGGAGATCCGTAATGCGGATGTGTTTGTCGCCGTCACTGAAAGCGACGAAGTGAACCTGGTGGCCTGCCGGATGGCGAAAACTTTTGGCGCCAAGCATACCGTTGCCCGTGTACGGAACGAAGACTACACGGACAGTGATTCATCGCTGCTGAACAAAACACTGGGGGTGGACCTGAACCTGAATCCGGAACGGATCACAGCCAATGAAATCAGCCACATACTGATGACGCCTGCCGCCCTGGACGTAGATGATTTTGCGGACGGTAAAGTACGGATGTTCGGCGCCAGACTACCCAATGATTTCCAATTCCTGGGAATTCCGTTAAAAAATGTCAGGCTTCCCGGCGGGATCCTGATCGCCATGATCTTCCGGAAAAGCAGGATGATCATCCCTCATGGCGATGATATCCTGGAACCCGGAGACAATGTGTATTTTGTTGGCAGCCAGGAAGTTATCAAACAGTTTGAAGTGAATTTTGAGTCCCGTTACGACAAACTGGAGCGGGTGCTTTTGGTGGGGGCAGGCCGCGCCGGGCGTATGCTGGCCCAATTGCTGGAAAAGCAGGGCATTTTTGTCAAAGTAATTGAAAAGGATAAGGACCGCTGCCGGATTTTGTCGGAACAGCTTAATAAGGGCCTGGTGCTCTGCGGAGACGGAACGGATATCGATCTGTTGACGGAAGAAGGCATCACGGAGGCTGACTGTGTGGTCTGCCTCACGGACGATGACAAGCTGAACCTGCTGCTGGCATTACTGGCAAAACACCTGGGCGCCAAGAAGACAATCGTACGGGTGGACCGCAATGAATACGTGGACCTGATGGCCAAGGTTGGGGTAGACATCGCCTTATCGGCACGGCTCCTGAGTGCGGCGGAAGTAATGCGTTTTATCCGTCAGGGCGGTTTGGTATCCGTAGCCCTGCTGGAAGGAGCCAAAGCGGAAGCGCTGGAGCTGAATGTACAGCCCGGCTGCAAAGTGGACGGTAAGACCCTGATTCGTGCAAGGCTTCCCCGGGAATGCCTGGTCTGCGGTATCGTCCATGACGGAAAAGCTTCGGTTCCCAATGGCCAAAGCATGCTGAATGCCGGTGACAGGGTCATCGTATTTGCGCAGACGGAAATTGTCCAGGATGTAATGGATATGTTTGCCGGAAGCAAAACTATCTAAAGCGAAACATCCTAAAGCAAAACTACCTGAGCCATTGTCTTCTGTTTTGAAAAAAGTACGTTTTGCCGAAAAGATACAGAAAACCATTGTTTAACCAATCTGATGCAACTAATCAGGATGCATTTCAGTTTTGCACTAACTTTATAGATTGTGAGATAAGCATTTTATGGAAGAAAAATTAGTATTGCGTATGACGGGCCTTGTCTCTTTGGGAATGGTGTTTGCAATGCTGCCTTCCCTGGCCTGTGCGCTGAATCAGGAACCGGATATGGTTTTACCGTTCCTGGGTACCATACTGATCGGCCTTGGCTTTGGCGCCTATGCAATCAGAACTACAGTTTCACAGAAAAAGATGCGGCTATCCATCCGGGGCGGCGCGGTATTTTTAGGCCTGTCCTGGCTGTATACCAGTATTTTAGGTGCTGTTCCGTACGTTGCCTCAGGAGATTTTTCCGTGCCCAAGGCCTTGTTCGAAAGCGCCTCTGCCTTAACTACGACCGGTGTCAGTTCTGTCCTGGAGGGCGCCCCGTATCCTGCCAGCCTGCAGCTCTGGCATGATGTCAGCCAGTGGCTGGGCGGTATCGGGGCCATCATCATTTTTGCCGTCATCATGCCCCAGTTAGGTTCCAGTGCCGCCAATCTGTTTTCCGCGGAAGTGCAGGGGAACTCGGCCGAACGGACCATGCCCCATATCCGGGAAGCGGTCCGCGTCCTGATCCTGATTTATGTAGGCCTGACGGCGCTGATGATTCTCATTCTCCTTATGCTGAGGCAGCCCCTGGAAATGGCCGTGAAACTGGCCGCCACTTCCATTTCAACCAGCGGGTACCTGCATTACCGTACCTATCTGGCAGAATGCAACGACCCCGGCCTGGAACTGTTTTTGATTTTATTTATGATCGCCGGAAGCTGCAACTTCGTTTTGTATTACCGGATCCTGCAAAAGCGCGTGGACGTGTTCTGGAAAGACACAGAGCGGCGCTGGTACTTCGGGCTGCTCATAGCGATCAGCCTGCTGGTCACTTTCAACTTATGGCAGGAAGACCTTTATGATATCTTCCAGTCTTTCCGGTACGCCTTTTTCCAGGTGGTATCCATCATGAGTACAGCAGGCCTGGCGACACAGGATTTCAGTCACTGGCCGGCCTTCAGCCGCCTGTTACTGTTTTACGCGGCCATCATCGGCGGCTGCTCCGCTTCCACGGCCGGCGGGGTAAAGGTGTCCCGCGTGGTCGTGCTGTTAAAAGTCTGCTGGCAGGAGATCAAACGCACCCTGCATCCCAGGATGGTCAGCGTCATCACCATGAGCGGGCGTCCGGTACCGGCGCAGGCGATCATCGGCGTAGGCCGTTACTTCTTTTTGTATTTTATCGTGTTCATCGCGCTTTCCATGTTTTACTCTCTCACCGGCACCGATATGCTGGAATCCATGGCGACGGTCGTCGTCTTTTTGAGCAACGTGGGTTCCGCCTATGGGATTATGGGAGAGGGGACCACCTTTGAAGCGCTGACCGGTTTTGAATATCTTATTTTGTATGTAACAATGATCATGGGCCGTATTGAATTATTTGCCTTTGTAATGTTCCTGCACCCTGATTTCTGGGCGAAGAAACGCGGCTGGTAAGAGGTGTCGGTTTGGATATTCGCATAGTGTTCTATTTAATGTCCCGCATGGTTTTCTGTCTGGGAGGTGTTTACGTAATCCCCTGGGGGATGTCCATGTACCTGCAGGACGGATGTGCGGAAGTTTTTTTTACCTGTGTCTTGCTTTGCAACTTTGTCGGCTATTTGCTGAACCATTATGCCCGGTTTAACAAATACACACAGACGATCAGCAACCGGGAAGGGATTGCCACGGCCACATTCTCCTGGGTCATCTGCGCGGCCCTGGCGGGGATGCCCTACTGGATGACCGGCGAGCTGGACCTGTTCGCTTCTTTTTTTGAGGGGATGTCTGCAGTGACCACCAACGGGGTTACGGTCATCGCAAGCCTGCAGGCGCTGCCCCGCAGTATTTTGTTCTGGCGGGGTATTACACACTGGTTGGGCGGCCTTGGTATCATCGTAATTTTTATTTCACTGCTGCCCCGCATGGCCAGCGGCGCCTTTCATCTTTTTGTGGCGGAAGCGACGGGCTTTAACGAAGACCGCCTGCTGCCGCGGCTGCGCTCCACCGCGCAGATACTTTTTATGATTTACGCCTCCCTGACACTGGCGGAAGCGTTTTTGCTTTTTGTTTGCGGCATGGATCTGTTTGACGCGGTCAACCATGCCATGGCAACGGTAGCGACAGCCGGCTTTTCCACCTACGATAACGGCCTTTTGCATTACAACAATCCGCTGATGGAGCTGGTCATTTTTATCTTTATGGTACTGGCTGGAGCCAACTTTGCCCTGTATTACAAAGTGTGTTACAGGGGTGTGCACGTGCTGTGGGACGACGAAGAGTTCCGCTATTTTATCTATTTCGTCCTTGCGACCTCCTGCCTCATCACCCTTGCTGTCTATGCAGGGACGGATGATACCTTTACCGAAGCCATACGCCACAGCTTTTTTATGGTGGCGTCGTTTTCATCCACCACAGGCTTTGTTTCCACCAACTATGAACAATGGCCGGCAGTAGCCAAGCTGGCCCTCATGCTTTTGTATTTTACCGGGGGCTGCGCGGGCTCTACCGCAGGCGGTATCAAAATAGCCCGCTTTGTGGTCCTGGTACGCATGACCATGGAAGAACTGAAACGGGTGCTGCATCCCAGGATGCTTTTTACGGTAAAGTTTGAAGGCAAGCCCCTGACCGTTGCGGTACTGGGTTCCATCAGCCGGTTCTTTTTCCTGTACGTCATCAGCGTGGTGGTGCTATCCACCCTCTTCGCGGCCACCGGCGTTTCTCTGACGGAAGCCATTTTCGGCGTGATGGCCTGCATCAGCAGCTGCGGCGTGGCCTTTGGCGGAATCGGGATGGAAGGGGAGTTCGTCCATATTTCCGATGCCGGCAAAATGGTGCTGGCGCTGGCCATGCTCATCGGGCGTCTGGAAATCTATACGGTGCTGGTCATGCTGCGCAAAGAATTCTGGCACATGAACAGCCGCTGGTAACCCTTACTTTTTGGGGGTAGTGCATTGAACGGCAGAGTCATTTTATTTTTAGTAGGCAAAATCCTATATTTTCTGGGCGTGGTCTTCGCGGTTCCTATGCTCCTAGGCTTTGGCTATCAGGATATCGGGGGCAAAATTTTTGCCGGTTGTATGGCAGCCTCTTTCGCTGTCGGTTACCTGTTCATGAAGCTGGGCACGAAAATCACGGAACATTATAACCTTACGAACCGGGAAGGCATTTTAACAGTCGTTTCTACCTGGCTCACAGCGGTCTGCTTTGCTTCCGTGCCCTTTATGGCAGCCGGCATGCTGGATCCGGCAGACGCGTTCTTCGAAGCCATGTCCGGCCTTACCACCACCGGCGCTACCGTGCTTCCGGAAATTGAGATATGGCCCCGCAGCCTTTTGTTCTGGCGTGTCTGGATGCACTGGATCGGGGGCCTGGGGATCATCGTCATCTTCATCGCGCTGTTGCCCCGGATCAGCGGCGGCGCGGCTCATCTTTTCAACGCGGAAAGCAGCGGCTTTGAAGGGGAAAAGCTGTTGCCCCGCCTGCGGAGTACAGCCCTGGCCCTGTTCCAGATTTACATCCTGCTCACAGGGTGCACGGTCGTCCTGCTGCTCTTCTGCGGCCTGGACCTGTACGACGCGGTGGTCCATGCCATTTCGGCGATAGGTACCGGCGGTTTCTCCAGCTATAACGACAGCATTGCCCATTTTCACAGCCTGGCTGTGGAGCTGGTGATCGGTCTTGCCATGTTCTGCGCCGGGGTGAACTTTTCTTTATATTTCAAAGTAAAGCGTAACGGGCCCAAAATGCTGCTGAAGGACGACGAATTCCGCTGTTACCTGTTTATGTTCCTGATCCTGATCGCCGTGATTACAGTAGCGCTGACATTGCACGGTTTTTCCCCCTTCCGGGGGTTCCGGGAAGCTTTCTTCCATGTGGCCACCTTCATTTCCACCACAGGCTACGTCGCCGCGGATTTTGACCAGTGGCCGGCCTTCCCCAAGCTTTGCCTGTCGATTCTTTACTTCACCGGCGCCTGCGCGGGTTCCACTTCGGGCGGTATCAAAATTTCCCGGCTCATCGTCCTGGCCCGGGGCGTCAAAGAAGGCGCGGTCAAGGTGCTGCACCCCAAGGAAGCCAGACCGATCCTCTACAACGGGCACAAAATCGAAAACAGCGTGTTTTCCCTGGTGCTGTCTTTTTTCTTTACATATATCGGCATCTTTGTCATATTTTCCCTTGCGGTGACGGCTACGGGAGTGGATATCCAGACAGCGATAACCGGCGTCCTTGCCTGTCTCAGCAGTATCGGCCCCGGCTTCGGCCCTGTCGTAGGGGCCACCGGCAACTTTGTACCCTTGCCCGCAGCGGCAAAAATCATGCTGGCCTTTGTGATGCTGCTGGGGCGTCTGGAAATGTATACCGTGCTGATCCTCTTCCACAGAAAATTCTGGAACGGGCGCAGCCGGTGGTAAAATTTATTAAAAAAAGATTACACTGTTTTTGTGATTTTTTTTAGAAATTATGTTTACGGCTGCGTGCAGATGGCATCAGCCGGGCGTTTACAAGTTTTGCATTTAACAAAAAGTCGGGGAGGAGTCCAAAACATGAAAACCTATGAATTCGCGTACGGAAAAGGAACACAAAAAGTTGATCTGCCGGAGGAGCACATCATTTACGATCTGCACGGCAAAGAAGTGGCGGTGGAAAAGGATATTGCAGCCGCCGCGTTAAAAGCAATTCGCAACCCCATCGACAGCAAGCCCCTGGCGGATATTGTAAAACCGGGGGAGAAAATTGCCATCGTAGTGAGCGACGAAACCCGTCTCTGCTATACAGACCAGTTTTTGCCGGTTATCGTACAAGAGTTAAATGACAAAGGGATTCCTGACAACGATATCGATATCGTCATCGCCACCGGTACTCACCGGGCCCAGACCCCGGAAGAAGATATTCTTGTACTGGGCGAAGCCATGGTGAAACGCTTCCGTGTGCACCAGCATGACTGCCGGGATACGGAGAACCTGGTTTACAAAGGAACGACCTCAAGAGGGAACAAGGTTTATATCAATAAAATCGTGGCCGATGCGGATAAAATCATTGCTACCGGCGCCGTGACACTGCATCCCATGGCCGGCTTCGGCGGCGGACGCAAAGCCATCGTGCCGGGCGTGGCGGGGCTGGAAACCATCAACCGCAACCATGTGCTGGCCCTGGCGGAAAAACCGGGAGAAGGCTGCAACCCCAATGTGACCACGGCAAAACTGGAAGGGAATCCCTTCCATGAAGACCTGATGGAATGCGTGGAATTTGTGGATCCGGACTTTTTGCTGGACGTGGTATTGACCAGCGACGGTGGATTATACGAAGTGGTAGCCGGCAACTGGAAGACCGCCTTTTACCAGGGCTGCAAGGACCTGTTGGAGATCAGCGGCATTCCCGTTACCCAGCAGGCGGACGTGGTCATCGCCAGCGGCGGCGGGTACCCCAAGGACATCAATCTGTACCAGGGCACCAAGACCCACATGAACGTGGACGTAGCGGTAAAACCCGGAGGCATCGCCATCATCATGCTGGAATGCCCGGACATCAAGGAGCCTGCCGTGTTTACGGACTGGCTGATCAAGAGCGACCTGCAGAAGACGGAGCAGGAAGTCCGGGACAATTTTCACATGGCGGCCTTTGTGGCCTACAAGAGCCGCTGCATCATCGAAGCCCATACCGTGTATCTGGTGACCCGCAAGGAAAACTTTGACTTTGTCCGCCAGACCGGGCAGATCCCGGTGGAAACCGTGGCGGAAGCCTGGAAGCTGGCTCAGGAGAAACTGGCGGCGGAAGGCAAGACAGGCTATACCATTACGTTGATGGGTCACGCGCCGGTCACGCTGCCGGTGCTGACGGAAGGATGACACTGATATGGAATACAGAGTTCCTTACGGAAAAAGTGAACAAATCGTTGCACTGCCGGAAAAACATGTTGCCCAAGTATTGCTGCCGCCGGTGAATGACAAACATCGTACCGTGGAAGAACTGATGGAAGAAGCGCTTGCCCATCCCATTGGTACGCCAACACTGGATCAACTGGTTAAAGCAGGCGATAAAGTCGTATTGATCGTCAGCGACATTACCCGGGCCTGGGCACGCTTTGATCTGTTTTTACCGATCCTTGTTGGCAAATTGAATCAACTCGGCGTACCGGATGCGGATATCAGCATCATCATCGCAACGGGAAAGCACCGTTTAAATACAGATGCGGAGAAAGAAGAAATCATCGGCAGCGACCTGTTCCGCCGCATCAAAGTATACGACCACAACCCCGCCACGGAAGCCTGCGAGCATTTAGGAACAACAAAGCGAGGGACACCCGTGTGGATCAACAAACAGGTGGCTGCGGCCGATAAAGTAATCCTCACCGGCGGGCTTTCGCCCCACATTTATGCCGGCTTCGGCGGAGGGCGCAAAAGCGTGCTGCCCGGCATTGCCGGCGTGGAGTCCATCAACCATAACCACAACATGGCGCTGACCGATGAGATCGGCGGCGGGGTGAACCCGGACACCAGCATCATGCGGCATTTCGGTAACCGCCTCAGCGAGGACATGTGCGACGTGGCGTCCTTTTTAAATCCCTGCTTCATGGTGAACGCCATCATGGACGCGGAAGGCAACTTCTACAAAATCATGGCCGGTCACTGGTACGAAGCCTGGCTGCAGGGAACAAAAGAAGTCATGGAGCTGCAGGGCGTGCCCCTGAAAGAAAAAACGGACGTGGTCATCGTGTCGGGGGGCGGATATCCCCGGGACATCAGTTTGTATCAGGGCATGAAATGCTACGCGCCGGGGGCTGCCGCGTTAAAGGAAGGCGGCATCCTGATTGCCGTATTGCGTTGTCAGGATATGACGGAACCTCCGGCCTTTTTCGAAAGTTTCCGCTATACAGACCTGAAGCAGATGGAACTGGATGTGCGGGCGGACTTCACGGTTCCGTTCTATGTTGCGTTTTATATGTGCTGTCTGGCACGGCATTTCACGATTATCCTGGTAACGGAGCCGGAAAATTTTGCCAACGCCAAAAAGACGGGCGCCATACCTGCCGCAACCTTACAGGAAGCGTGGAATCTAGCTGAAGAAAAACTGAAAGAGCAGGGCAAAACCGATTACACCATCAGCATCATGCCTTATGGGGGAGATACATTACCTGTATTGTCTGATTAAAGAAGTAAACAGGTAAATGAAAACGCTGGCCAATGTGTTAACAATGAATCGCGTTAACACATGTGACCGGCGTTTTTTGTATAAAGTACTTTTATAATAAAACTTAAGACAGAAGATGATAAGTGGAAAGCAGAAAAAAGAAATGTATTTCAGACAGGACCATACGTGGTATCCAATTTTTCACAATCAGAAAAAGCAACTACCTGTGACTGCTTTTCCACTCAGAAACGGTAAACACCAGCAGTGCCAGCCAGATAAACCCGAACGTGAAAAGCTGTGTCATACCAAAAGGCTCGTTGAAAAAGAAAATGCCTAACAGCAGGGTCATGGAAGGGCTGATGTACTGGAAGAAGCCCAGCACGTTCAGCGGCAGGAGATTCGCCCCGTAGGAAAACAGAATCAATGGAACCGCCGTAGCCACCCCGCAACCGGCCAGCAGCAGGCTGAGCCAAGGCGTTGCCGGACCGAAGTGGGCGGCGCCGGCTGCCGTCAGGTTCGCCACATAATAAAAAGCAAAGGGAAAAAGCAACAGTGTTTCTAGCGTGATGCTGGTAAAAGGATCCAGCTTCAGTTTTTTCTTCAACGCGCCGTAACTGCCAAAGGTAAGGGCCAGGGCCATCGATACCCAGGGCAGCTTGCCAATCTGCCAGGTCATGAGGAAAATGCCCACGGCGGCCAGCGCGATGCTGACCTTTTTAGGCGCGGACAGGGTTTCCCCGAAAATCGCCACACCGAAAAGTACGTTCACCAGCGGATTGATGTAATAACCGATACTTGTATCGATGACATGATTGTGATTGACGGCCCAGATATAAACAAGCCAGTTCATACTGATAATCACAGCGGCAGCCACCAGCAGGGCGCCGCGTTTTTTATTCTGCCACAGCTCGCGGCAATCCGTTTTCAATACATTCCAGCGCCGTGTGGCCACAACGACGAGCAGCATAAACACCACCGACCAGAGGATGCGGTGGCACAATATTTCGTTGGCCTCCGCCTCCGCCAGCAGATGCCAGTATAAGGGGAGGATGCCCCAAAGGGCATAACAACCGAAGGCCGCCATGTATCCGAGCTTGCGGTTTTCCTGCATGATAATTCTTCTTTCATAAATCTGTCATTATTGTGAGAACGATTTCGCTTCAGAGATTGTAATTTACGTCAGTGTTTTAAATACACAGAACTTGTAACTTACCTAATCATACTATTACATTGATTTTTTTGCAATGCTTGTTGTCAATCGCTGTCTGTTTATTATATAATATCATGTATAACAATATGCGAGTGTAAGCGGTTGGGGAGATGAAAATTTTGTTGAAACAACGGAAACGCTTATTAGGGCAAATCACAACAGCAGCATTGTGCGCCGGCCTACTGCAGTCGTCAGCGGCAGTGGCCGCACCAGTGGTGATACATCCTCCGCGGGATATTATGTCACTCGGTTCGCCTACGGCTGGCAGCATCCGTTCCAGCATGGCCCGGAAAAGTGTGAGGGCGAAGGGACCGCAGATTTTATTGTTTGAAATCCATGCGCTGGGGCGGCTGGAAGATATCATCATCCATAATAAAACAAACCTTCATGACGGAGTTGTCCTGCGTCAGCTGGCTTTCCTGAAAAAAGGCAGACCCTTTTCGGCAAAAGACGTGCAACGGGCGGCCGGCCTCGTCACTGACCTATCCGGCGTCATCGCCGATGTGGTGTCCGAACCGGGTACAGCACCTGGAATGGCTGTGCTGCATGTAACTGTATTGCCGGATGAAAGCCCCCGGGGCGATTTTTCATTAGATAACTATGGTAACCGGTACCTGGGTTACGGGGAAGCGATGTTCAACTATGACATCCGTAACCTGACTCATGAAGGGGATAGCCTCTTTGCTCATATTGAAACTACCGGGCATAAGTATACGAATGGTACCGTCATGTACCGCCGACCCGTCGGAAAAAACGGGTTGAACATGCACATCGGTTACAGCCATCTGCAGTATTCACAAGGATCGGAGTTTAAATGGCTGAAGCCCCATGGCATGGCAAGAACATACACGTTTGGACTTGAATATCCCATCCATCGTTCCCAGACCCACGATTTGAAAGTAGGGTTGGATTACGAGTATCTGGATCTGAAGGATGAATATAGAAGAGGCGAAACGTACTTCCCGGGTCCCCCGATTCCGGCTAATGCCTATACGACATGGAATGACAAACACGCAAACGCCGTGACCCTGTCCCTGTCAGAAAAGAACCTGAACAAGCACGGCATGACTACCTGGAAGCTTGCCTATACATACGGGCATGTTAGCTTTGATAGTCCGTTTACTCATACATTCTTTGACAACACTAACTCTGAAGGCTCCTATTCTAAGATTACAGGCGCGTTTCTGCGCCACCAGAAACTGAACAAGCGCCTTGCCTTGCAACTATTTGCCCGGGGCCAGTATGTGAGCCGGAATATGGATACTTCGGGACGGATGGGCATTACCGGTATTACCGGAGTGAAAGCATATCCCATCAGCGAAGTAGCAGGAGACCATGCCTACTTCACCTGTGCGGAATTACAATGGGATCTGCCGCTGAAGGCAAAAATGCAAAAACTGCAGTTGCTTACCTATCTGGAACACGGGGGAATTCAGATATTCAAATCCCCTGTTAATAATGATAAGAATCACCGCCACCTGCAGGACATCGGCATAGGCCTGCTCTGGTCGAAAAAGGACAGCTGGTGGGTGCGGGCCGATTACGCGTGGAAGCTGGGCGCAGAAAAACCGGTTACAGATACCAGCCACTGCAACGGGCATTTCTGGATCCAGGGAGGCATCTATTTCTGATGTAAACTTGATTAAGAAACCAAATAGACTGGTGGGCGGTTCTGCCAGAATAATTTCGGATGAAGAGCTTACCAAAATATAATATATGAATTTAACTTGACAGGAGTGTTATAACTTGACAGAAGAATTCAAACAGGAAGTAAAACCGGAAAAGAAAAAGATCATCCTCAGCGGCATCCAGCCCACGGGTACCTTTACCCTGGGCAATTATATCGGTGCGGTGCGCAACTGGGAACAGCTGCAGGAGGATTACCAGTGCGCCTACTTTATTGCTGACCTGCATTCCTTAACGGTACGGCAGGAAGCGGCGAAACTGCGCAAACAGAGCCTGGAAGCCTTTGCCTTACTGCTGGCCTGCGGCATCGACCCGCAGAAGAGTTTAATGTTTGTGCAGAGCCATGTTCACAACCATGCGGAGCTGGGCTGGATCCTGGCCTGCAACTCCCTGTTCGGAGAGCTGTCCCGCATGACCCAGTTTAAGGACAAATCGGCCAAGCACGCAGACAACATCAATGCGGGCCTGTTCACGTATCCCTCCCTGATGGCGGCGGATATCCTGCTGTATCAGGCGGACTATGTGCCCGTGGGCGCCGACCAGACCCAGCATCTGGAATTTACCCGGAACGTGGCCCAGCGCTTTAACAATCTGTACGGCAACACCTTCAAGGTGCCGGAGGCCTATCTGCCGCCGGAAGGGGCCAAGATCATGTCCTTGCAGGAGCCGGCGAAGAAAATGTCCAAGTCGGACACCAACCCGAAAGCCTTCATCTCCATTCTGGACGACCACGATACCATCATCCGCAAATTCCGCAGCGCGGTGACGGACAGTGAAGCCAAGGTCATGTTCAAAGAAGGCAAGGACGGCATCAACAACCTGATGACCATTTATTCCGTGGTGACGGGCAAAACCTATGAGCAGATCGAGGATGAATTCATCGGCAAAGGCTACGGCGATTTCAAGCTGGCAGTAGGGGAGGCGGTTTCCGAGGAGTTGCGCCCGGTGCGGGAAAACTTTGCACGCCTGATGAACGATAAGGCCTATCTGGAAGCAGCCTATAAAGCCGGGGCGGAGGTGGCCCAGCGCATTTCTGACCGCACTCTGACGAAGGTGAAGAAAAAGGTGGGGCTGCTGGCAAGCCCGTTTAAATAAATACTACGCAGAAAAACAACAATTTGTTTTCCGGGACGGGTTCTGTGTATTGTATCTGTGTTTTTAAATAAAAATGTAAAACTAAAAGAGGCTGTAACAAAATCAGTTGGTTTTGTTCAGCCTCTTATTTTTTGCAGTTCAGTCTGCCTGGTGGCACTCTTCCTGTTCGTAGGCACCTTCGTAATCAATGTCCTTTTGTAGTTCTATGGGTTTTTGCTGCAGGTCTTCTTCTTTTTCGCCAACATACTTCACAAATTCATCCATATCCTCTTTGGTCGGCAGCAGGGCGGTGTACATTTGATTTCCCATGGCGCCGGAGAGAATGTCGGGCATGCGCTCACACATCTTGATGTGGTTGCCGTATCTGGTCAGTATATCTTCTTTGCTGTGCACGTAACGGAAACGATCCCGCTGACCGAAGAACACACAGTACTGTTGGTCCGGATGTTCAGGCAAACGCCGTTCGTCGAAGCAGATCATGTCAGCCCAAAGCTGGTATACGTCGGTGGAGTGGGCAAAGTCCATCATGTCAGGCATGTAGCCGCCGCCGGGGCGCATGTTGACTTCCAGTCCCACGAAATCGCCAACTTTGCCCAGACCTTTTTTGGCTTTTGTCAGTTTGAAGAATTCCATGTGGACGAAACGGCTCTTCACACCGAAGGATTTTACCGTGGCCCGGCCACGTTCCTGCAGTTGTGGTTCAACGGTGGGCGGTACGTAAAAAACCAGTTCTGTCTGATTGTTCACGATATCCATAATGGGCGGGGAAATGCTCATGGATTCGAATAGTACATTGCTCTGTGAATCCACGATAGCGTCATAGGAACAAATCCAGCCGGAAACGAACTCTTCCATAACATAAGAGTCTTCCGGTTTTTCTGCAAAGAATGCAGCCAGATCATCATTGTTTTCCAGTCTGTAGGTCGCGGCGGCGCCTACGCCGTATTCCGGTTTCACGATGACGGGATAACCAACTTTTTTGATAAAGGCCTTTGCTTCTTCCAACGTGGTAACCGGGGCCTGCCGTGCCGTGGGCACGCCGGCTTTTACATAGTAGGGTTTCATCGCAGCCTTGCTGCGGTAGGATTCGATCTCGTCAATATCAGGACCGGAGAGGATGTTGAAATCCGTGCGCAGCATGGCGTCGTGCTCCAGCCAGTATTCGTTGTTGGACTCCAGCCAGTGGATCTTTCCATATTTGAAGGTGAAAAAAGCTACGGCCCGGAAGACCTG
>CAJODT010000034.1:4992-20532 GCA_905233365.1 uncultured Succiniclasticum sp. | reverse complement strand
ATCCTGAACATCATCGACGGCACAAACCTGGAACGAAACCTGTATCTCACTACCCAATTAATCGAAGTAGGTCTGCCCGTAGTCATCGCCATCAACATGATGGACCTGGTAAACAAGAACGGCGATACCATCAACCTGCAGAAACTGTCTGCGGAAATCGGGGCCCCGGTCTACCCCATCAGCGCCCTGGAAGGCAAAGGCTGCCTTGACGTTGCCGAAGCAGCGGTAAAGGTTGCGGAGAATCATCAGGTATTCAAAGTGCCGGAACTGCCTCACGTATTCCGTGGCAGCGTGGAACACGCCCTGGCCCACATCGAAGAAAGTATCAGCGACAAAGTGGACAAAAACACCCTGCGCTGGTTTGCCATCAAACTGTTCGAGCGTGACGAGCAGGTGCTGGAAGACCTGAAGCTTCCTGCCGGCCTCACCGCCCATCTGGAAGAACACATCAAAGACTGCGAAGCGGAAATGGACGATGATGCGGAAAGCATCATCACCAACCTGCGGTATGAATATATCGGCAGCATTATCGACGCCTGCATCACCAAAAACCGTCCGAAACATGCGCTGACTATGTCCGACAAAATCGACCAGGTAGTGACCAACCGTTTCCTGGGCCTGCCCATCTTCTTCGTCATCATGACGTTGATGTACTACATTTCCATCACCACCATCGGCAGTTGGATGACCGACTGGACCAACGACGTGTTCTTCGGTGAGATCGTGACCGATGGGGCAAAAGGTATGCTGGAGTCCATGGCGGCGCCGGAATGGCTCAGCGGTCTGGTGGTTGACGGCATCATCGGCGGCGTAGGCACCGTACTGGGCTTCGTTCCCCAGATCCTGCTCATCTTCTTCTTTATGTCCTTACTGGAAGACTCCGGTTACATGGCCCGCGTTGCTTTCATCATGGACCGCATCTTCCGTCAGTTCGGTTTATCCGGCAAGTCTTTTATCCCCGTACTCATCGGCATGGGCTGCGGCGTGCCTGCGCCCGCACCATCGAAGAAGAGCGGGACCGGCGCATGACCATCCTGCTGGCCACCTTTATCCCCTGTGGTGCCAAAGCGGAGATCATTGGCATGATCACCGCCGTATTCTTCCCCAACTCCGTGTTCATGGCTCCCGGTATGTACTTCCTGGGGCTGGCCATCATCGTACTGGCCGGTATCGCGTTAAAGAAAACTTCCTGGTTTGCCGGGGAACCGGCCCCCTTCGTCATGGAACTGCCGGCCTATCACATGCCTTCCCTGAAAGGCGTACTGATTCACATGTGGGAACGGGCCCGTGGCTTCATCATCAAAGCCGGCATGATCATTTTCCCCATCTGCGTACTGCTGTGGTTCATGCAGACTTATAACTTCAGTTTTGAAATGGTGGAAGAAGTGGAAGAATCCATGCTGGGCGTATTCGGCAACAGCATTTCCTGGATCTTCGCTCCTATCGGCCTGGGTGACTGGAAAGCAACTGTTGCTTCCATCGCCGCCTTCCTTGCCAAAGAAGACGCCGTGGGCGTACTGGCCATGCTGGCCGGTGCTGCAGAAGACGCGGAAGAAGCGCAGGTCATGGATGCGCTGGGCAAACTGATGCCCCCCATGGCAGCGTTCTCCTACATGATCCTGAACCTGTTTGACCCGCCGTGCCTTGTTGCTATGGCCACCTGCTACCGTGAAATGGGCAGCCGTAAATGGGGACTTTTCGCTATTGCGTTCCAGGCGATTTTAGGGTATTCCCTGGCCTTCGTATTCTATAATTTAGGCAGCTGGTATGTGGGCGATGTACCTTTCGGCCCCATGCAGGGCATCGCGCTGTTTCTTGTCCTGGTTGCGCTGTACTTCATCTTCCGTCCGGCCAAGCCCTACGTGAAGCCGCAGGAAAACGCCCACGCGTAAGGAGAAACAGTATGAACCTACCCTCTTCTTTACTCTTTGCCGTTATCTTTCTGGCTTTTACCTTTACCTTTTACCGTCTGTTGAAGAAAGTATGCAAAGCCTTCAGAACCGACGGCAGCGACGGCGAAACCGGATGCAGCTGCTGCAGCGGCAAATGCTCCCACTGCGACCGCTGCGGGAATATAAAACAGCCAAATTATAAAGATGCTACAGAATGAAACACTGATTGAACCAAGTGTAAGTCTGCCAGAGACTTGAGGAAATACTGATTAATCCGTCTCCTCAAAAACTCAAAATTCTATTTTCCGGTTTTGCTTAACGTCCTTTCGTGTTATACTAAAAGCGGTACAACTCTGTACCGCTTTTACTTTTATATATGTTAGAAACCACGGACCAATCAATCTGCGCCCTTGCCGTTTAAAGCGTGCAGGTTCGTGAAACCAATATAATCATACGCGATTTGTAACAGGTTTTATCTATGAAAAAACTGCTTCAGGGACTTTTGATTCCCATCACCCTGCTCTGCCTCTGGTACGCCGTCACCCGCATGCAGGTCTTCAACACGTACCTGCTCCCCTCCCCGGGAATGGTGTGGGACGCACTGGCAGAACTGACCGCATCCGGTGAACTGGCAAAGCATCTGTCCATCAGTTTGCGCCGGGTCTTTCTCGGCTTTTTGCTGTCGGCCTGCACTGCCATCCCATTGGGTATTGTGTGCGGACGCAGCCGGTATTTCTACACCTACTGCTGGTTCCTGCTGGAATTCCTGCGGCATGTTCCGCCTCTGGCCGCCATCCCCCTGATCATTTTATGGGCAGGCATTGATGAAGCCTCCAAGCTGACCATCATCTTTCTGGCTTCCTTCTTTCCCCTGTTCCTGAATACCTGCAGCGGCATCCGCAACTGCGACCCGAAGCTGCTGGAAGTGGGACAGTCTCTCGGTTTTTCCAAAGCACAACTGATCCGCCACATCCAGCTGCCTACCGCGCTGGAATCCATCGTGACAGGCCTGCAGCTTTCGTTGGGTTACAGCTGGCGCGCTTTAATCGGAGCCGAACTCATCGCGGCCTCTGCCGGCATCGGTTACCTGATTCTGGACGCGGAAGAAATGTCCCGTCCGGATATCGTCCTCGCCGGTATGCTGTGCATCGGCATCATCGGCAGCATTTTGGACTGGGCATTTTTGCATGTCCTGCAACGTATGATCCCTTGGTATCAGAAAAAGTAAAACCGTTCTCAACCAAACGAACGGCAACAGGCAAAACGCAACTCTTATTTTAAACAAACTCTCTCTTTTGCAACAGGAGAACGCATAAATCATGGAAACTGGCATTCTCTCCCTGCACAATTTAAAGAAAACATATGGAAACAAAACAGCAGTCAACATTGTTTCGCTTTCAATCCAGCCGCGCACCTTTACCTGTATCGTAGGCAAAAGCGGCTGTGGCAAGACTACACTGCTGCGGTTGCTGGCCGGGCTGGAAACGCCGGACACCAACGAAAAACCAGGCAACACTGCTTCGGAACGCAACGCCCTAAACGCAGCAAACTGTGACACGTCCGTTCACAGCACTAATAAAAACGCAACCCAAAGCATCACCGGCCTGCCTGCCAAAACCGCGCCCGTCTTTCAGGAGCCGCGGCTCATGCCCTGGCTCACGGTAAAAGAAAACGTCATGTTTTCATTGAAAGGGCAGGAATCAGGCGCAATGAACGCACACGCTGTGTTGCCGTCACCGGAAGAACGCTGCAACCAATTGCTGGACGAACTGGAGCTGACCGATGCCGCCAGTCTTTACCCGGCACAGCTTTCCGGCGGCATGGCCCAGCGCGTTTCCCTGGGGCGTACCCTCTTTTACGATCCGGAGCTGATCTTAATGGACGAACCCTTCAGCGCGCTGGATTACTTCACCCGCCGCAACCTGCAGGACATGGTGCTGCGTCTCTTTCAGCATCAGAAAAAAACCATCCTGTTCGTCACCCATGACGTGGAAGAAGCCCTGCTGTTAGGCGATCGTATTCTGGTCATGGAAAACGGCAGCATTAAAGCCGATATGCCGGTCCCGCTCCCCTTCCCCCGCAAAGCAGCAGACCTTGCGCTGCAGGACATGCGGCAGAGAATCCTTGATCTGCTGGCAGAATGAAGATAACTTTTGTACAACAAAATCATAGACGAAGCCGCACCCACCCATTTCAGGCAAGAACGGCGGGGAAACCGCAACGCCTCCACGCTCCTGCAGTTTGAATTCTGTAGCTTACGGCTACGCCTGTAGAGATATATAAACTATCTATCCTTATATAGTATGAGAGGTGGCGGAACCAAACCCCAGTATCCATGCTGGTTTGCGTTCCAAGGTTGGTCGTTTTTACGACCAAGGCGCCATAACGGGTGCCATTTTCATAGCAAAAATAGCAAAAAGAGGAGCGATGTCCCGCTCCTCTCCTATTTAAAAACCCTCAATATCCCATATCCTCGTCGATCAGCACCACTTCCATATCGGTGTGGTTCATCTTCCGCCAGTAAATGACCTGGGCGCTGCAGATGCGCTGGGGACTCCGGCAATCATAGCAACGATCCTTTTTAATTGCACAGGGTGTCCTGTATCCGTGCCGCTCAGCATTTAATGGCGCCACTATATTTCGCGCCCGGTACGCCGCTTCCTCCAGCGTGGGGCGAATCTTATTCCGGCTGATGACAAAATACACTTTCTTATGTCCATACAGGGAGCCTGCGATTCGGTTGCCCGTACCGTCGATGTTCACGATTTCCCCCGTTTCCGCCAGCCCGTTTGCGGACAGCAGGAAAATCTCCGTAGTAAGACAATCCCTGGCAGTAGAATAAAAGCCCTTGCCTTCCCTCGGGTACTTGGGATGGTACACATCGTTATGGCTTTGCAGCATTTCAAACAGATGCATCTGCAGCAGCGTTTCCGAATCACCGAAGCCTACGGTCATGCCGTCAATTCTTTCGTTCAAATACGCTGCCGCTTCCTCACCCGTGTTAAAGCAGCTCACTTCATATCCGCGCTTCTTCAGAGCCTCAGCTGTTTTCGTTAGATCCATGGTGATACCTCCTGTCGCATATCAGATTCTTACCAAATTATTACCGAGGATAACCAATACGGTATCTTCAATTAAGATGCCCGTTTTTATTTTCCGCTTTGTTATCTTATTTATATTTCTCTGTATTATTTCCCTGTATCTATATTACAATAAATAACCAGAATTGCCAATAGATTGTTGTTCGATATTTCCCGGTTTTCCTCCAATAGTATCTTCCTTTTTTTATAAAACGTGCTATAATTAGCAATAGGTAACTTGCGTTGTTGTTGATTATGAAGAGAGAAGGAGCGAATCCATGAAACGGAAATTTATTGCACTTTTGTTAACACTGTTTAGCCTGACCGCCATCCTGGCAGGCTGCGGCGGCAGCGCGCCCAAAGCGCCGGAAAAGAAAGCACCCGCCCCGCTGAAGGAACTGAAGGTCACTTACGTAAAAGCGCCGCTGAACATCCCCAGCATCGTGGACAAAAACAACCAGACCCTCGTGAAAGGGTTTGAAAAAGACGGAACCAAGGTCAGCTTCCCTGAAATCACCTCCGGCGCGAAACAGACCGAAGCCCTGGCTGCCGGTTCATTGGACATTGCCAGCTGCCTGGGCGGTACCAGCGCCATCCTGGCCGCCGCCAACGGCGCGGACGTAAAAATTGTGGGCATCTACAGCCGCGCGCCTAAAGCCTTTAACATTATGGTGAAGGATCCGGCCATCAAGACCGCGGCTGATTTGAAAGGCAAACGGGTAGCGGGACCGAAGGGCACCATCCTTCACCAGATCCTGGCCGCCGCGCTGGTAAAAGAAAAACTGACTCTGAAAGATGTGGAGTTCCGTTCCGTGGGCATTCCCCCCGCAGTGAATGCCCTGCTCTCCGGTGAAGCGGACGCCGCTCTGGTAGCCGGGGCCGAAGTGCTGCGGGCCCAGCGCGCCGGCGCGCGCATTCTGGCTAACGGCGACGGGCTGGTGAACGCCACCATCGTCATCGGCGTAAGCGGAAAATTCCTTAAAGAGCATCCGGAAACTGTGAAGAAATTCATGGCACTGCATCAGGAAAGTATTGATTTCATGAAAAAGAACCCGGACAAGGCCTTCGAGTTTACGGCCAAAGAGACCGGCCTCTCTGTGGAAGACGTGAAGCTGATGGCCCCCTGGTATGACTTCTCCACAGCCATCACTGCAAAAGATATGAAGGATCTGGAAGAAACACAGGACTTTTTAATTGCCAACGACATGCAAAAAAAGAAAATCGAAATTAAGAGTATGATTGCAGAAGTAAAATAGGCTGTAAGCATTTGTATCTCTGGTACTGAAAGGAGCACTTTCTTTTCGCGAAATATATAATAACAACATAAAAACTGATCCCGTTATGCAGGACGATTCCGGCATAACGGGATTTTTATAGTTTCTTAAGTTCGCTTAAGTTGTTATCTTTACTTATTCAATGAATGCTGCGCCAATGCTCTCCCCTATTCAGACGGATTCTGCTCGTCGTCGTCGCTCCCCATGGTCAGTCCGGCCGCATCCGTTACAGGCAGAGAGAAAACGATGGACTGGGCCGGCGTTTCCATGCCGGCTTTTTCCATGACAGCTTTCATGATAGCATTCTTCTGGCTCTTTTTCGTAACGATCAGAGTCACGTCTTTTTCCGACGCCAGCGCCAAACCGAAGAAAAGCTCCGCCCGGTTCACGCCGGTCCCGCTCGCATGCAGCACCGTACCGCCATAGGCGCCGGCCCCCCGGGCCGCGTCCATGACCAGATCGTTGTGTCCCTGATTGCTGATGATGATCAAAAGCTCCATGGTTGTATCTTTCATTACTGATTCTTCTCCTTTTTGGTATTCCTGCCCTGCCAGCAAAAATGCCAGCTCCCTTCGCCCGCCGATGCTGCTCATGGGAATGATGAAAGCGATGCCCGTGTCCGGGACGTCAATGTACAGCTTTTTCCGCAAATTCCACTTCACACTTTTCCATGATTGGCCGGTCACCGTTTTCAGCAGGACCGCTTTTTCTGACCGGTCCAGCCCCAGCATATTCAGTATCTCATCTTTGGCGGTACCGTACCCTAATAAAACTAACGACATCGGGAGTTTCATCTTCTCATACAGCGCCAGAAAGTCCGGAAGCTTCGCCCTGCTGGTGATGGTCATCATCGAATATACTTCGCTCACAGCCTGCTACCTCCTACAACTCGATAATATCGTAGTCCCCAAAATCCTCCAGTGTATTCTGGCGGGTCTGGGTTTCCGGCGTCCTGCGCGCTTTCCACATATACATAACTCCCAACAGCTGGATTGTGACCAAAGGCGTCATGGCTACCATGGTCACCACACCGAAGGCATCCGTTACCACATTGCCCCCCACGGTCATACAGGCCCCCATGGCAAAGGGCAGCAGGAAAGTGGCCGTCATAGGCCCGGACGCTACGCCGCCGGAATCGAAAGCAATGGCTGTAAAAACCGGGGGCACCACAAAGGACAGCAACAGCGCGAGAGCATAACCCGGTACCAGCAGATATAACAGGGGAAGTCCCGTCAGGACCCGCACCATGGCCAGTCCTATGGAAACCGCCACACCGATACATAGGCTGCGCAGCAACGCCTGGCCGCTGATAGCGCCGCTGGTAATATCTTCCACCTGCTTCATCAGTACATAAACCGCAGGTTCCGCTTTGACAATAAAGTAACCGATCAGCATACCGATGGGTATGATGACAGAGTTCAAGGGCGGCGGCATCGTAGCCAGGATGGCGCCCAGGTCGAACCCCGCCGGAATGAAGCCCACATTGGCGCCGGTCAGGAACAGCACCAGGCCGATAAAGGTACAAACTATACCATGAATAATACGAAGCAGGGGCTTTCTTTCCAGACGCAGCAAAACGACCTGAAAGATTAAGAAAAAAACAGCAATAGGCAGAACCGACTGCGTGATTTCATGAATCTGATCGGGCATCTCCATCAGGAACATTCCGCCTAACTGGAGGGAATGCAGCACCCGGGGGATTTCTATCGGTGTAAAGGTGGCGTCTTCCGGCTTAAAAATCAGGCTCAGGATCAGCACAGCGATGATGGGCCCGATGGAACAGAGGGAAATCAGCCCGAAGCTGTCCTGTGAGGAACGGTTGGCGCCGCGCAACGTCGAGACGCCTATGCCGAAGGCCATGATGAAAGGCACTGTCATGGGACCAGTGGTCGCGCCGCCGGAGTCAAAGGCCACCGCCAGAAAATCAGGGGGTGCGAAATAGGCGAGTATAAACGCGATCACATAAAAGAACACCAGCAACCGTTGCAACGGGATGCCCAGCACCATACGGAGCAGGGCCGCCAGCAAAAACAAAGCCACCCCGCCTGACACTGAAAAAATCAGGACACGGTTGGGGATGGATTGAACCTGGTTTGCCAGTACCTGCAGGTCTGGTTCGGAAACGGTGATCATGAAACCTAGCAGTAAGCCCACCGCTAAAATCAGCCAGAGCTTCCGCGTTTGCGTGATGCGGGTGCCTACGTGCTGGCCCATGGGTCCCATGGCCTGCTCCGCGCCGATGGTAAAGAACACCATGCCGATCATCAGCATGATGCAGCTGTATAAGAAAACCATGACCACGTGGGTAGGCATGGGCACGATGGTGACGGAAAGGATAAGGACAATCGCTACCACCGGCAGGATGGCCTGGATTGCTTCACTGACTTTTTCTTTGATTACGTCTTTTGCCAAAATGAGTCGTCCTCTCTGATTGTTTATCCAGGGAAACACTGATTAATTCGCCTGCACGCTGACCGAGGGCTTTTCGTTGCAATATATACCGGCAGGCACGCAACAAATCAATCTTCACTTTATTTGTTCTGCATGCTCTCCAAGATTGCGACATGAGTCTTCACGACCCGGCGGCTTAAGTTTTCGCGGATACTTTTGGCGGAACGCAGCAGACTGGAGGCAACATCCACCGCCAGCCCCACGGATAAGCCCTTGCTGTATTCGTAACCCTTCACATAGGTGATGCGGCTGAACTTCGGACGCCAGCGCCGGTCCAGGGGCTTTTTGTTCCCAGCCGTCAGCAGGTATTCGTTGGCTTCCGCTTCCATCTTGTCGCCATCCGCGTCGATGGCGCCAAAGGTGTTCAGCAAATCGTAATTGATTAAATCGATCAGCTGCTTGGCCGAATTGTTGTTCAGCACAAAGCTGATCTTGCCGTTGGCCAACAGCAACAGGCTGCGCTCTTTCCAGGCGCCCAGCTTGTTCATCACGTTCATTTTGTAAATGGCGGGCAGGCGTTTTTCAATATCGTCCGCCAGATTATACTGGGCCGCTTCCAGCGCTTCCGTGCGGCCAAAGCGGGAAATGGAATCCCCCGCCAGGGTTTCCCCGGCAATGCTGACAACCGGAATGACCTCCAGCTGCGGATCGCGGTGCAGGCGCTTCGTCAGCTCTTCCTGCAAATACTCCTTCATGCCTTCTATCTTTTCCTGCTTCCGGAAACCGTCCTCCGCATTGGTAATTGCAATGATCACCTTGCAGCCGGACTGCAGCAGGGGCACAAGGATCTCTTCAATTTCCGCTTCCTCAATGCGGGCCGTGTTGGCGGAAAAGCCGTAATAGACCGCATGGAACCAGTCGCTGATATGGGGCGAGGTGTTGCGCTTCCGTACCAGGGCCAGCACTTCCTTCCGCCATTCCGGCAGGGAGTCTGCCTCGATGCCCCAGGTATCAAAAATATGATAGGTTATCCCATTGCGGGTAATCACATTTTCGTGGAGACCTTTTCCTGTTTTGGGCAGGCCCGCCCCTGTGGGCAAATTGAAACCGTACAGGTAATTTAATAAGGAAGTCTTGCCTACGCCGGTCTTTCCCAGCACCAGAATATTCCGCACTGTAGGCTTATGTGATTTTGTTTTGTTTTCCGTTTTCTGCCGGTCATGGTTCTCCTGCGCGGCATGTTCCGTTTTGGAAGAAGCGCCCTCTTTTTTTACCGGGCCCTTGCTTCCTGTCCGGTTCCAGATTCTGATTGGCATAAGTCACCTGTTACTTTTAACCCGTCTGCGCACACATCACGCTGCGCCGACGGTTCGCGTTCTGCGGCGCGCTGGTATGCATAAATTCTATTCTTTCTTTTTGTAATACTTCTGTATCAATTGCATGATCACGTCCATGGCAAAGGCCGAAGTGATGTCCACCTTTTCCCCTTTGGCAATGCGGGACGCGGTTTTATAGCAGACCTCGTTCACCGCCCTGCCGAAGGCATACGTAAAGGAAGTGGCCACGCCGCTGTTCACCACCGTCGCCGCAATGGAACCCGCGCCGGGGATCAGCTTCAGCAAAGAACGGGAGAAGATGCGTCCCGTGTTGGCTACCACCACGTTGACGAACACTTCCTTGATTTTATCCGTGCCCCGGTCGATGCCCCAGAAATTGAAGAGGTGGGTCGCCATAGTCGTCTGGATGGCGATAAGCGCCGCGGAATCCGTCATGGGCAGAGGACACACCACCGCGCCGGCAGCGGCCGCCACGTAACGGTGGATCAGCTTGTCCGCCTGGATATGCTTCACGTGCAGCTCCTGTCCCAGCGCCTGGGCAAAGGCCAACTGCAGCCCCGCGTCCAGATGGTCCACGGACCAGGCCAGCAGTTCGCTCCACTGCATCTTGTCTTCCGGAATCCGGGGGTCAATGCTCACTATGAAGGAAGAAATCTTCGGCAGCTTCTTCTGCAGCACCTTTTTCATCTCGTCCAGCTCCACCATGGTGGCCGCGTCGATCTGGGTCAGAACCACGCAGACCTCTGTCAAGCCTTCCAGCGCCGCGATGGCGTCAAGGTCCGTAGGCGTTATCCGTTTGTTGGCGGCAGAGATGCAGTACCAGGCCAGATGCACATGCTTTTTGATATCGCCCTGGCCGTTGGCCTTCTTCACAAAGCCGATCACATCTTTATAAAACTGCTGCTGCTTGTCTTCCCCCACTTCGTAGCCAAGGGTATCGTACAGCACCACATCATAATTTTCCGGCTCATAGCGGGTGATCCGGTCCGTCATGGGCTTGCCGTTTCCTGTTTTCGCCACGTCCATACCGAAGAGGTGGTTGATCAGGCTGCTCTTCCCCACGCCGGTGCCACCGGTCACAAGGATGCTGGGCTTCTTCACGTTTTTGCGGATCTTGTTCAGTACCTTGTCGTAATCAAAGTACTGCAGTTTATTGATAAACTTCTTAACATCGTCTTCGGTCAAAGCAAAACACCTCCATGAAAAACCGTCTCTTGTTTTGCATTCTGTCACACAAACGCTGGCACAAATCCAAACACCCGGACAATGTGCGCATCAGAGATCTTTAGGAAACTCAAACAAGCACAGGGCTATTTCGACGCCGGCTTTGCTTCCCCTGTTGCCGCAGGCGCCGAAGCAAACCACAGCTTCCGGCTCTTTTTCAGTTCCTTGCGCAGATCCTTCACCAGATCCTGCAGGGTAATATCGTCCATTTCCTTCTGCAGGTTCCGCTTGAATTTCCGCAGTCGCCCGTCCATAACCGCGTGGATATTCGCCCCCACCGGGCAGTCCGGGTTGGGGTTCTCATGAAAGTGGAACAGGTCTTCCTTTTTGTCTTCCACGGCACAGAAGATATCCCACAGCGTGATCTTTTTCGGTTCTTTTGCCAGAGACGCGCCGCCCACGCCGGCCTCCACCGTAACCAGCCCGGCATCTTTCAGCTGTCCCAGCGTTTTACGGATGATGACCGGATTCACATTGACGCTGTTACCCAAAAAGTACGAAGTGGTCTTGAACTGTCCGTCGAATTCGTTGACCGCCAGCAGGATATGCACGGCGATGGTAAAACGGGATGAAAATTGCATGATTATCTCTCCTTAGAATCCTAACTCTTCGCCCACCAGGATCACTTTGATCTTTTTCGGCGGTTTGCTCCGGCGGGTGACAACCATATAGTTACAAATTGTATCGGCACAGTTACAATCTCCGCATACTCCAGTCAGCGCACAGGGCGTTTTCCCGCCGAACCGCTGGATGTTGATAGACGCCGCCGTGGTGTGGACCCGGTCAATGGCACTATGCAGGTTCCCCGTTACCTTGTTCAGCCCGGCGATGACGATGACCTGCTTCGGACCGTAAATCATGGCGGCACAACGGTTGCCGTTGCCGTCGATGTTTACCAGTTCCCCGTCAACCGTCATGGCGTTGGTGCTCATCAGGAAGGTATCGCACAGCAGTGCTTTACGCATAATCTCCATCCGTTCTTCCGGAGTCTTCGCCGTATCCCGGTCAATGCATTTGAAGTTTTTACGCACATAATCCAGCAGGCCGATCTCCGCTATGGAAGCCGAGCCGCCCCAGCTGATTACATCGTCCTTCGGAATGAGGGCCAGCGCCTGCTGCAGCGCTTCCTCCTTCGTGGCGCAATAGTACGCGTCAAACGCCCTCGCCTGCAGCTTCTTCACCAGTGTCGCGCCTAATATTTTGTTGCGTTCTGTTCTCGGATCTGCCATAATGATTCCCCTCCTCTGTAATGCTTTATAATTATTGTGATAGGGTAATTGATTACATGAATACTCTTTATATTATACCATTAAAAACAAAAATGAGGAATGGGGAATCCCACTCCTCACAGTGTTTATACAAAAATTTTACATTTGTTGTTATGACAGGCAGTACAACGTTCCATTTTATCCTTTTGGTACAACTACCGGTCCACGCTTCGTCTTCCCCTTTAAACGGTCGTCCGCATACACCGGCCACATTTTTCCGTCGTATAAGGTCAGCAGTTTGACTTCGTCCCCCGTATCTCCCACGATAAAATTCATCTGGTAACGGGAATCGTACTTGTCCATGTTCTTGTCTTCCCACACCTGTACCAGATACCAGCCTGCCCAGCAATCCACCGGGGCGTTATCGCCGGTTTTGAACTCCATCTTATAATCATAGAACTGGGAACGGTTGTCCATGTTGGTGGCCGCGGGAATGAAATCCTCCAGCATATATTTGATCATTGCCTGCTGCAACACCAGCGGGGCCGGCCTGTCCGTTACCGGAATGTAATGCCCGCTCAACGGAGCCGGCAGCTTTTCCGGGCCGGACATGATGTTGATACGTCCGTCAGAGGAAGGCTGCAGCACATAAATATCCGACTGGTTTTTCTTAAGTCCCTTGGTCCCATCCGCGTTGAGTGTTTCCGCGTAATCCACCATAAACCCAACCATATTATCAGTTGGGATTGGGCTGTTCTCCGGCGGCGGATTCAGTTTAAACTCTTTTGAGCTCCGCAGCCGGGCCGCCATGAACACACTGCCGTCCGGATGGGACGGATGGTTCCGCCGCACAGACTCAATGCCTATGTAGGTCCGCTTAAAGGGATCGCCGGCCAGCACGCCCTTTTTGTGCATCACCACCAGATAGGTTATCTCCTCCCCGGAGGCAAAACGCTGGTACACACCTTCCGGGACATCCTCGGGACTGATCGCCTTTTCTTCAGGAGTTTTCGCCGCAAAGCCTGCTGCACAGACGAGAGTTAAAAGAAAAGCAAAGCAAACAGTTACGAGAGTTAAATACTTTTTTGAAATACCTGCACAACTTTTTACATCTGTAGATGGTTTCATGGCCAGCCTCCTTTATTCCAGTCTGTTTAAATCTTGCACGACCTGCTTGTTTTCATGTTTGCGCATCAATGATGCACGTTGGGAAAGAATGACAACACAACAATCACTGGTACGCGATCACGATTCTTGAAACACGCCCGTTCTTTACAAACAGATACAGGTTGCCGCGGTTTACCTGGCTCTTGGTATCGTGATTATACCAGTACAGCGTTTCTCCGTTTTCCGCCGGGCTTTTGATGTCTTCCTTCCCCAGCCGGTCGTACACACCCTGCAGCGCCATGCCCACCGTCACCCCGTCGGGGGTTGCCCAGCCGTTATTGCCGTTCGATTCGATCCGCCAGGCGTTATCATTATAAAACTTAACAACGATGGAATCGTTCCCGTAAATCATCGTCGTCTCCACAAAATCCCCGTAGGCTTCGGACTTCACCTGTTCCTTCGTTGTACGGTCCGGGGCGCCGAATACATTTTTAACCTGAGACATCGTTGCGCCCAACTGCACGCCCAACGCAATGCGGTTAACAGAAAGCTCCGCGAAAGACTGGGTCGCAAAACCAAAGAGTAAAATGAAAGTCAACAAAGCAATCTTAATTATTTTCATGAAAGCACCTCTTTTCATTATAATTTCGCCCCGCAGTTCACGCAGAATTTGCTGCCAGGTTTTAGCGGCGAACCACAGTTGGTACAGAATTTAGGCGCAGCATTGGCCTCGTCATTCATCGCATTCTCTGCTGCATTCTGCTGCACGCCGCCCATCACACCGGCTGCGCCGGCAACATAGGCGCCTGCCGCTCCCGGTTGCTGCATCGCGTTTTGCTCCTGCATCAGTCGCTGCTGTTCTTGTTCATGCTGCATTTGCTGTTGACGCGCCTGCTCCTGCTCGCGCATCCGCTCTTCCTGCCTTGCTCTTTGCTGCTCTGCTTCGTGTTGCTGTTGCATTGCTCTTTGCTGTTCTGCTTCACGTTGCCGGTTCTGCTGCTGCAGTTCCTGCTGGCGCTGAATCGCCTGCTGACGCAGCTTCTCCTTCCGCGCAATCTCTTCCGCAGTGGCCTGGCCCTCTTTCCTCTTCTTCATATAGAAGAACGCTCCGCCGCCAATAGCTGCGACCGCCACAACCGCGCCGACCAGCATGCCCATGCCGGGCCCTTTGCTTTCTTTTACATCAGCCTTGCCGTTGTCGCCGCTGTCTTTCTTATTGCTGCCGGTCATGTTCTTATCGCTGCCGGCATCTTTTGCGTTATCTTTCTTGTCAGCATTCTTGCCACTGCCAGTGTCCGTCTTCTTATCTCCGCTGTCCCCTGCCTTGTTCGTTACAGCTGCCGCAGAACTCGCACCCGAAGTTGTCAGAATCAGCTTATTCAAACTGGTGACACGCTGGTTAAATTTCTCATCTTTACTTTTGTTGCTCAGCACAAAGGTCTCGCTGACCTCCAGGGTATCCGCCCCTTCCGGCACAGTGTAATTGACGAAAACATTGCTTTTGTTTTCCTTGCTGAAGTTTTGCGTTTTGATTACTTCATCGCCCTTCTTTGCCACAACCTTCAACCGCATGATACAGCTACGGCCGGTAATTGGCAGCGACTTTTGCTCGGCCAGCGTCGCCACAATGGTAAATTGCAGCTTGCTGCCCGGTTTAATCGTGCCCCGGTACATATGGTTTTTATCCTCAAGTCCTATATACTGAAAATCATCCGAGCCCTCGACGCCTATTGTCAACGCCGCAAAGCCCTGCTCCACCGAAGCTTTGCTGGGCACGCGGCGCACCTCCGCCGCAAATCCCGGCGCAGCAGAAAGAATCAAAAGTGTACTGACCAGTATCAACTGTACAGCAAGTTTCATCAAACGGTTCATAGCTCGAACTCCCCTTTCACCTTTGCGTTGCGGCAACGCGCTTTAATATAGTCCGCCACAAACGCAAAATCTTCGTTTTCCGCATACACCTGATTACGGTTCAGCGTTTCATTCAGACGGATCAGATGCTCCTTCGGCAAGATTTCCAGTTCCTT
>CAJODT010000034.1:0-4950 GCA_905233365.1 uncultured Succiniclasticum sp. | reverse complement strand
CCTGTGCCTGCCGTACCCAAACTGCCGCCGGCCGCACCCGTCATCGCTGTAATCGCTCCCAAAAGCTGTACCTTCTTCACGTGCTTTTCGTGCTGCCTGTGGTTGATGCCGTTCTCGTCCATCTCAAACACCACGCAATATTTTCCTCCGATCATGTACGAAAAAATCAAATAACCCACAACGCTGAGCACCAGCAAAATCCCAATCAGGATGCACGCCGCCTGCCCAACGAACTGCAGCGTCTCCATCAAATCATTATCCATAATGTTTATAACAAACAGAAATCCCAGCACGATCACCACGGCGATGGCCATTGCCCGCCACACCTCTTTGATGATCGCAGAGGATTTATACATGTTCAGTTCATACACCCAACGGTACTTTCCGTCATTGCACATGGTAATGTTGTCGCTTTGGTAAAAAGCCATTATGTAATACCTCCGACGGATTTATTTCACACCTTCGTCCCCCAGTTCTTACAGAACTCTAAAACTGATTAATCTTCAGTTCGGCGCCACCGCGTACCTTACCAGCTTGCCTTTCTTAAAATCTAAAAACATAAGATACGGCCATGTCTCTTTCATCGCGAACTGAACCGTTACATTAATATCGTCGCCTTTCTGGTATTGGTCAAACCGCATTGTATCTCTCTTTGCATTATATGTCTTATTGACATATTTGGATTTCAAAATGTTGTAAACCTCAGTGTACGTCATACCAAGCTTTACACCGGCGTCGGAGATGATACTATTATCAGTCACTGTAACACAACCAACCGTCCTGGACACCCATTTTTTTCTTACTTCCAGAGGCGGTACGCCGCCTCCGATCCAGTCTTCAAACTTGATCCCGTTATAGTCATACTCTTTTGAACCAAGGGACTGCTTCCCTGTGCTTACAGGCTTGCCGTACACCATCTCAACTTCAGGCCATGTACTGCCAACGCCCGCTATGAATGTGTCCCCGCTCAGGCGGCCTTGGGAAACCTTCTTTACAAAACTGATACGGTCCTGACGCACCTTTTCCCTGAAGGCCAGCACATCTTTCTTTTCCTCTTCACCAGAAGCCTTGCTCAGCATTTGAGAAATCTGTGCATCCGATTTTTGCATCTCTGCCAGGATTTTTGTTTCCGCTGCGATCAGTTGATCCAGACCTTCTTTATACTGCTCCCCCTCCTGCTTTGTGGGGCGGGGCTGCTTCCAGTTGTCCGGTTTTACCACAACCGGCAGTTGCATAGACATAGCAGCTTTTTCCGCCTTGCCGATCGCTTCTTTTTCCTTTGCGAACTTATCGCCGCCAGACATGAGCAACATTGCCATGCCAAGCAAGAATAATATTACTACAGCTGCGGCAGCTGCCATCAGCATCTTGCGCTGACCGGAGCCCTGTGGTTTTTGTGGCGCTAGTCCCTGCTGTTGGGCCTGCGCCGGTTCCCGGCTTTGTGATTGGAATGACTTACTGTTTTCCGTTACTGCCGGCTCCTTCAGTCTGGCGCCGCACACAACACAAAATGTATCACCCGGCAACACCGCCGCCCCGCATTCGGGGCAAAAAGCTTGCGCCGGCACGGGTTTACCGCCCACTCTGGCGCCGCATTCAGCGCAAAAATCCGCCCCGGGCAGAAACGGACTTCCGCACGCAGGACAAGCCGGAGGGCGTACTATACGCGCGCCACATTTGCCACAAAATTTCGAGCCTGCTTTTATTTCCTGTCTGCAATTCGGGCAAAGCATACAATCCTCCTATCAGGCATAGCAGCCAATTACTGTCCGGCGGTTTACAAATACTAAGTAGCCACCCGCCAACAGAAAAAGACTCAATGCCAATGCCCACTCTTAGTCACCTACAGCTTCCCAACGGACATCGTGCGCCGTAACCATAAAACTGTTGAACTCTCCGGAAGGCGCTTTGCCAGGCAGGATCGCTGTCATCAGCTGCGACTCCTGATGCGGCTTAATGTTCAATCCGGTAAAGGAGTTTTCGTATTTAATATTCTTTTCATTCATCAGCTCTTTGTCTACGTCGCGCAGCACGATATCCAGTTCCATAGATTTAATCGAGATAATCGTCCGGTTCTTTCTGCCATTGTAGAAATGCCCGGAAACTATCAAATCGTTGCCTGTACGCCGCACGTCTTCTGCCAAAAATACAAACTTCTCGTTCTTAGTGGCGTCTTCTTTTTTCTGGGCATTGGCTGCCTTCATCGCCTCTGCATATTTTCTTATCTTTTCTGCCTTGACCGCCGGATCCATTGGTTTTTCGGTCTCAGTCTTTGTCTCTGTCTTTGTTTCAACCTTTGTCTCTACCTTCGGCGGTTCAGGCGCAGGCGGGGTCTCTTTCTTTTTTCCAAACATAAAATACGCGCCTATCAGCAATAACAGTATCAGCACGCCAATCGCGACCTTCATCAGCATACCCTTGTTGTCATTCGCTTTCGCGACTGGCGCCGAAGACGCTTCCTGCGCCATTCGAGTTTCTGCTGCCTGGCGGGCCGCGGCTTCTTCTGCCGCTTTGCGTGCTGCTGCTTCCTGTGCCAAACGTGCCTCGGCTGCCTGGCGGGCCGCAGCTTCTGCTGCCGCTCTGCGTTCCGCTGCCTCCTGTGCCGCATGTGCTTCTGCTTCCTGACGTGCCGCAGCTTCTGCTGCTTCAGGTTTGTTGCTCCTTGGCGGCTTCGTTACCATGCCGTTCACAGGACGGGATGCGTTCTTTGGGTTAGACGCCGGGCGGGCTTCACCACACTTTACGCAAAATTTTCCTGTGTTGCGAACACCACACGTGCACACCCATTCCACCGGTGGGGCAGGCTCTTCGGGGCGCGGGCTGCCACACTTTACGCAAAACTTACCTGTATTGGTATTTCCACAGCTACATACCCACGTTCCCCCAGCGTTGTTATCATTTCCTGTCATTTTTATCCCTCCAGTTTACTTGTTGGTATTCCTGAAACCTTTCGCTGCGTAACCTTTTTTCGTTTTCGCAGGAGTAAATATTATGCTTTATTATATTATAAATGGAAGATGGTTTTTTTTCAAACCAAAGCCCTGTCCATTTACATTGTAGCATATTCACACCTTACTTCCACAATTCGCGCAGAATATATCGTCCGGGTTCAACTTTGCCCCGCAGTTCCTGCAGAACGCCGGTGCATTCCTAGCTCCGCAATTCCCGCAGAAAAGATCGTCTGGATCAAGCCGGGCTCCACAGTTTTTACAGAAGACCGCATCTGCTCCCGGCGTGCCATAAGACGCGGCGCTCCCGCCTGCTATTTCCATCGTCATACTACTTCCGCTTGCAACCTCTGTACCGTCATCAAGAGGTATCATATATTTATGAATATCCTCTTTCAATATGTTCACCACCGCAAACTCCGGCGATACAAAATACCACTGCGGCTCCTTGCAATACGGATACAACAATCCGATGGATCCGTCTTTCGTTACGACCACATATTCTCTGGCTATCTCATGCAGTTCCTCTGCATGAACCACGTCGCCGTCTCCTGTAAATATCCATTCTCTACAGTTCTGTTCCGCTACCCCCACCGCAGCTTCAAAACTTCCCGCCAGTTTCATATCCGAGACTCCTTTTCCGTCAAGGCTATCGTACCTGGTTTAGCATCGCGTATTCCTCTGTCACGAATCCACAGGCTGCCTTACCATTTATCATCAAACATGGATTCCGTAACGCTTTTGCCTCCTGCACCCACGTCATAAGCAGTATTGCCGACTTCTTTTGTAATTGACTGACCAAAACCCTGGACCAGTTCTCGTGTCGTTTCTTTACCAAAATATTTCTGGTAGTTCATGCTGGTTAATTTGTTGACGCTCTTTTGCGAAAGGTCTTTATTCCACACTCTGTTGATTTCCTTATAGTGCTGCTTCATGGCATTGCTGTTCTGCTGTCCGACACCGCCACTGATGGTATCCCCGATTTCACTGACACCATATTTAAATGTTCCGTTGATTAAGGCCTTTTTAGCTGCTTCAACTTTATCTTCTCCATCAATAGTTGCAATGATCAGCTCTTTCCCCGTTTCCGTCCCGACGTAGGTAGCCAGTTTCGCATACCACTTGCCTCCGGCATGGTTCTGCGCGATATCTGCCCCGGCATTGGCTAAACCCTTTGTAAAGCCGTCCACAATGCTCTTTCCGTTAACCGCTGCATCCATCGTACTCTTTCCTACATTTTTTACTCCGGTGTATACATCCGCTACCAGTTGTCCGCCTACCGGAGCCGTAACTATAGATAATCCATCCACTGTAATATCCGCAATCTTTTCTGTCACCTCCAAAGTCTTGGTAGCCGTATCCCAGTTATCAGCTGTCCGGTGTGCCGCAGTTTGTTTCGTTACATAGTTTTCCTGCCGTTTGTTCAAGTATTTCTTTCGCTGTTCATCGCTCATTCCATAAGTTCCGGAACGGATGGCCGCCTTGTCTTTTTCGCCCTGCCGGTCGATTTCGTCATACTTCTGCTTTAACTTCTCCTGATCATCCTGAAGCAGCCGGTCGGTTTGCGCTGTGCGATTCCGCAGTTTATCCGTCTGATCGCGCGTCCACTTTTGGTCTTCCATGCGTTGCTTGTTAAACCGTTCCAAATCATCCGGATTCATAATGGAATTGGTTGACGGATTGTACCATTCCCCCGTTTCGGGATCTCTTACGTACAATGATTCCGCGCCAGTTGCAGGGTCTTTATACACACGAGTCTCCGGCTCTTCCTCAACTTCTCTGGAACCGCCGCCTTGCTCTTCACCGGTATTGTCGGCATCACCATTATTATCAGGATTATCCCCTGGATCGTCGCGATCTTCGTCGGATTCATCGTCACCTTTATCAGACTCGTCCTGATCTTCGTCAGACTCATTGTCATCTTCACCAAAGTTGACGATTTTTTCTCCGTCAAGGATAATCTCACCGCCGTCCGGCTGGTGAACGCCGGTCAGCGTCTTGA
>CAJODT010000033.1:7903-22904 GCA_905233365.1 uncultured Succiniclasticum sp. | reverse complement strand
CCGGAACTGATCATGCAGGCTGTGCCGCTAGACAGGGAAAAGCTGGCCGAACTGCGGCAGACCGGCGTGACCCTGATGACTGTGCCGGACGAACGGGCCGTGAAGTGTGAGCTGAATACTCTGAACCGCCTGCCGGAAATCCTGGCGAAGAACAAGGCGCGGGTTGGTAAATGTTACGACGCACTCTTTGTGCGGGATGAAAAGATAACGGAAGCTACGGAAGCGGCGTTTATGGTTGTGAAGGATGAAATGCTGTGGACCTATCCCATGAAGCTGGGCAGCGTTCATGCCAACGCGACCCGGCAGTTGATCAAAGAGACGCTGGCGGCTACGCTGGACATGCAGGTAATCGAGAAAGCTTTTACCAAAGACTTTGCCCTGGGCGCGGAGGAAGCGTTCCTGTGCGGGCCGCGCTGTGAAATCATGCCGGTTAGCAAGATTGACCGGCGCGTAGTCGGCGACGGTCAGCCGGGCAAGTTTACCCTGCAGTTACAGGCGGCTTTGGAAGATTATATCCGGGAACAGACAAAATGAAAAATCATTGACAAACACAAACAGCAATGATAATATAGTTTTGTTCCGTATCTACGTGCCGCTGTGGCGGAATTGGCAGACGCACTTGACTCAAAATCAAGCGCCTTTGCGGGCGTGCCGGTTCGACTCCGGCCAGCGGCACCAATCAATTCCGAAACACACCATACCACACAACATGAAAGGATCAGCCTGATACGGGGCTGGTTCTTTTTTGTTATACAGATTGACGTTGCTGTGTCAATTTGAGGCCGCTTATGTTATAATAAATAAAATAAACAGATAGCATTCTTGGATACACAAACGGTTCATAGGAGGGGTGGGCATGAAAAGAGTAACCCTGTTAGTCCTGTTGTTCGCAGTGCTGTTTTTAAACGGACTGATAGCAGAAGCGTTTCCTAAAGGGGAAAGCCCTGTCGTCGGACAGACATATTACATTACCGGCCGCAATGTGTGGATCAGGGACGAGCCGAACACGAATATTGAGGCCATCGCCAGTTACCGTTTCGGCGAGCCGGTGACGCTACTGGACGTGAAAGCAAACGGGAAATGGGCCCATGTCCGTCTCTGCAATGGATGGGACCGGTATGTGCATATGGATTATGTGGGCCCTATGTCGGCTGTGAAGGCAAAACAGAAAAATACCAGCGAATTTATGATAGCGATAGACCGGATCTATGACGACGTGGAACGCATGGTAGAGTCTCTATACCTCAACGGCCCCAATGACAAAGCGCCGGCCCCGGCGCAGCGGAGCGCGTCCTGTAAAGCGCTGACCCAGCGGCTGAACGATGTGAACATCAATCTGTACAACTCTTCCGTGCCTGCCAATGCCAAAAACGAAATCCACAACCTGATCCAGCGGGTGGGCAACCTGATCAAATATCTGGAAACTTGGGACAAAGGCGGAGAAGAAAAATACACCCCGTATTTCCTTGATAATTTTATGCCGGAGTATGACCGTATCGGGGAATTGTACCGGTAAGGAACTCTGCTCAGAATGATAAGGACTGCGGCACCTGCCGCAGTCTTTTCGTTTTTGTATTTAAAGGCGACGGAAAGCTCTGCTTTTGGCCGCACCGGCTGCAAGCTCATGCAGTTTTGTAACCAAAAACCGCATTATTGCGGGCTTTTAATTGACAGTATCTCGTTTTTTATGTACAATATTATAATAGGCAAAATGTTTTTAAAAATTTAAAGTTGCTTCACCCTGTCAGTTTAACTGCAAGTCTATAACATAAGGATTTACCTGGCACAAAGGCCGCAAGAGGGGTGGGCGTACGGAGAGGATTACGTTAAATAAGATGAAACGATACAAGGATTGGGATTTAAAGCACTACGACCGGGAAGAAATGGAGTTGCTGGCCGCGAAGGCGGGGATATCGCCGGTCACGGCGGGCATCCTGTGGAACCGCGGACTGCGGGAAGAAAACGAAATCAGGGATTTTTTATTTGGTAAAAAGGATACGTATTACGATCCTTTTCTGATGAAGGATATGAGGCTGGCTGCCGAACGCGTCCTGCAGGCGGTGGAAGCCCATGAACGGATCGCCGTGTACGGCGATTATGACGTGGATGGTATTACGGCCAGCTCTTTACTGTATTTGTATTTAACCGGACTGCACGCCAATGTCAGTACCTATATTCCCAAACGGGAAGGGGAGGGCTATGGCCTAAATAACGAGGCGCTGCTGTCGCTGCATGAGGAAGGCGTAACGCTGGTCATCACGGTGGACTGCGGCATCAGCGGCGTGAAGGAAGTGGCGGAAGCGCCGCGGGGAATGGATATTATTATTACAGACCATCACCGCCCGCCGGAGATATTGCCTATGGCATTTGCCATTGTCAATCCCAAGCAGGCAGACTGCCGGTATCCGTTTAAGGGACTGTCCGGCGTGGGCGTGGCCTTTAAGGTCTGCCAGGCGCTGGAGAAGCTGCGCGATCCGGAAGCCCCGCTGTGGGAACAGTATACGGAGCTGGTGGCGCTGGGTACGGTGGCGGATATCGTTCCCCTCCAGGATGAAAACCGCGCTTTGGTCAAACGGGGCATGAAGGCCATGGAGACCACATCCCTTACAGGGCTGCGCAAATTGCTGGAGGTCTGCCGCTGCTATCAGGAAACGATCACCACAGAAAAGATCGGTTTTATTCTGGCGCCGCGCCTGAACGCGGTGGGACGGCTGGAGCATGCCCAGCTGGCTGTGGAGCTTCTGATTACGAGGGATGAAGCAGCTGCGGAAAGCATGGCCAATAACCTGAACGAAGAAAATATGGTGCGGCAGGAGATCAGCCGCCAGATTTTCACGGAAGCAGAGGCGCTGCTGGAAAAACAGGGAACCATCGGCCCGGCCATTGTGCTGGCTGGGCAATGGGATACTGACGCACAGAAAGGCTGGCATCCCGGCGTGATCGGTATCGTGGCATCCAGACTGGTGGACAAGTATTACCGGCCGGTCATTCTGATCAGTATCAGCGGCGAGGTGGCCAAAGGCTCCTGCCGTAGCATCCAGCCACTGGATATGTATGATGCCATAGATGCCTGTACGGCCGACCTGATCCAGTTCGGCGGCCACAGCCAGGCGGCGGGCCTTACCCTGGCAAGCAATAAGATTGAAGAGTTTAAAAAGCATTTTACGGAATTTGTCAGAACCCATCTGCAGCCGGAGGATTACCAGCCCCGCCTGGCGGTGGATGTGGAGTGGGACCGACGCCAGGAACTGACCCTGTCTTTCTTACACGAGCTGCAGCTGCTGGAGCCTTTTGGCTGTGAAAACCCGGCGCCGCTGTTCATGCTCCGAAATGCGGAGCTGCATAATCCGCGCCTGTTCGGGCAGGAATTAAACCATCTGCGTTTCTTTACCGATATCGGTTCCCGGTCCTGTCACTGCATCATGTGGCAGGGCGCGCAGTACCAGTATTGCCTTTGCAACAATGCCCAGGCGGATATCGCCTTTAAGCCTCGTATCAACTTCTTTAACAATACGGAAAGCATCAATCTGGATATCGTCGCCTTCCGTATGGACATGGAACTGCACGATTACCGCAGGAATACAGAGTTCAAGGAAACGGTACTGGCGCGGATCCTGCATTCGGACCAGCAGTTTACCGTTTTTATCAATAAAAACAGCGCTGAAGAAAAAGAGCTGTCTGCCTATGCTAATGTAAAGATCCGGCATTACGGGGAACTGTGCGGGGAAACAGAGCGGCAGATCATCTTTTATGAGCTGCCCCGGGAGAACATCTTCCTGTGGGGGAAATTCCCGGTTGGCGGAAAGAACAGGACCGTTTTGTACATCCTGTATAACCTGGACGACCTGTATATGCAGAAGAACCGGCTCCTGGAAGAATACCCGGACAGAAACCATCTGGCCGACGCCTACCGGTTCATTAAAAAGGTGCTGCAGTCCCAGGCGGTTGCCAAATTAGGCCAGTTGAAATTCCAGGCAGAGAAGCATCAACTGCAGTTAAAGGAATACGACCTGCGCATTTTCCGGGAGCTTGATTTCTTCCGGATCCAGGGAGATGACCTGATGATGGGGAGTACCGAGCGCAGGCAACTGGAAACGTCCCCGACCTATGCCGGGCTGTGCGCGGAGAGAGATGCGCTGCTGGATATTTACCAGAACAGCCTGCGGATCGCCTGTGCCAGGATCCAGAGCTTACGGAGACACTGACCGGACGGTACATTTAAAATTGTTATCAGTAATATGGAACTATATAATCACAGTGACCTATGCGTTTGAGGAAACACTGATAATTTGAGCGTATCCTTAACGCAACTCAGGAAGGAACACAGAATGCCCGCGATAGAAGACCAGAACGTAACCATTGAAGAGTTCTTTGAGTATCTGCAGTCGTACCTTGACGAGAAGCAGATCGCACTGGTAAAAAAAGCATATGAATTTGCCGCAAAGAAGCACGCGGACCAGAAACGGCGTTCCGGGGAGCCCTATATCATCCATCCCACCCAGGTGGCTTATATCCTGGCCCAGATGAAGATGGACGAGGAAACGCTGGCTGCCGCATTTCTGCATGATGTGGTGGAGGATACGGATACCACTCTTCAACAGCTGAAGGAAATGTTTGGCGCGAAGGTGGCCATGCTGGTAGACGGCGTGACCAAGCTGGGCAAGATTGAGTATATTTCCAAAGAGGAACGGCAGATTGAAAACTACCGTAAGATGTTCCTCGCCATGGCCCAGGATATCCGGGTGGTTATCATCAAGCTGGCGGACCGTCTGCACAATATGCGGACTATGAAATACATGCCAGTCCACAAGCAGCAGTCTATCTCCAAGGAGACCCTGGAGATTTACGCACCCCTGGCCAACCGACTGGGTATTTATACAATTAAATGGGAACTGGAGGACATGGCCTTCCGTTATCGGGATCCGGAGCTGTACTATAATTTAGTAGAGCAGGTCAAGACGAAACGGAAAGAACGGGAGGACATGATCAACAACGCGATGGAGACCCTGCGTCAGGAACTGGACAGGGTGAACATCAAGTGTGAGATCCAGGGTCGTCCCAAAAATTTCTACAGTATTTATAAAAAGATGATGCGGGATCATAAAGAACTGAATGAGATTTATGACCTGCTTGCCATCCGCGTGCTGGTGGATACAGTGAAGGACTGTTATGGCACGCTGGGCGTCGTACACAGTCTGTGGCGTCCTATCCCGGGACGTTTCAAGGATTATGTGGCTGTGCCCAAGTCCAACATGTACCAGTCCCTGCACACCACAGTGGCCTTTACCAACGGGCAGCCGCTGGAAATTCAGATTCGTACCTTTGAGATGCACCGCATCAGCGAATACGGCATCGCCGCCCACTGGCGTTACAAGGAAAGCGGCGGCTCCAATGTGGCGACTGGTTCGGACAAAACCTATGCGGCCAAACTGTCCTGGCTGCGCCAGCTGCTGGAATGGCACAACGACATGAACGACTCCCGGGACTTTGTGGATACGGTGAAAATGGATGTCTTCGCGGACGAAGTCTTCGTGTTCACACCGAGGGGCGACGTGATCGACCTGCCGGTAGGTTCCGTGCCTATCGACTTTGCCTACCGGATCCATACCGATGTAGGCAACCGCTGTATCGGCGCCAAAGTGAACGGACGCATCGTGCCGCTGGATTACAAACTGTCCAACGGCGACATTGTGGAGGTCATCACCAGCAAGCAGGCTTCCGGTCCCAGCCGGGACTGGATCAACATTGCGGGTTCTTCCGATACCCGCAACAAGATCAAATCCTGGTTCAAAAAAGAGCGCAAGGAAGAAAACATCGAGCGCGGCCGGGATATGCTGGAGAAGGAATGTAAACGACTGGGCTATGACCACAAGGAATTCGCCAGCCAGGAAAAGCTGAAGACTGTGGCGGAGCGGCTGCGCCTGCCGGATGTGGACGGCCTGCTGGCTTCCCTGGGTTACGGCGGTACGACCCTGACCGCCATTATGTCCCGTCTGGTGGATATTTATAAACTGGAACAGCAGAAGCAGCTGCAGAGTAAAAAGGATCTGTCACAGCTTCTGGCAGAGCTGAAACCCCGGACTTCCAAAGCCAAATCCAGCCACGGCATCCTGGTAAAAGGAGAGGACGGCATCATGGTCAAGCTGGCCCGCTGCTGCAACCCGGTGCCGGGGGATCCGGTCATCGGTTATATCACCCGGGGCAGCGGCATTTCTGTTCACCGTACGGACTGTCCCAATGTGATGTCCAACAATCCGGAGGAACAGAGCCGTCTTATTGATGTGACCTGGGATGTGGCGGTGGATGACGTTTATAAAGCCAATATAGTGATCATTGCAGTAGACAAACCGGGTATCATGGTGGACATCATGATGGCCATCAGCGAGAACAAAATCAATATAAACAATATCAGCAGCCATTCTGATAAAAACAAACTGGCCACCATCCATCTGGGCCTGGATATTACCAATATCGGGCAGTTGGAAACCATCATGAACCGAATCAAAAGGATCCAGGGGATTTACAGTGTGGAACGGATGACGACCGGAAGCAGCGCGGAAGGCGGGAAAGGAAAGAAACGATGAAAATAAGGCTCATGGAGGTAGGTCCTTTTTGTACCAATTGTTATCTGGCGGAAAACGAGGAGACAAAGCATGCCGTGATGGTGGATCCCGGGGAAGACGGCGACCGCATCATGGACGTGGTAAAAAAATACGGGCTGACCATTGACGCGATTCTGCTTACCCACGGCCATGAAGATCACATCGGCGGTCTGAGGGAAGTACGGGAAGGGACCGGCGCCAAGGTTTACATTGCAGAAGGGGATGCGGGCATGCTGACCCATGCCAAATCCATGTTTTTCCCAGGGCCGGTGAGGAATTACGGGGAGGCCGACGTCATCGTAAAAGACAATGACGAGTTTGAAGCGGCAGGACTGAAATTTAAAGTGCTGGCGACGCCAGGCCATACCCAGGGGGGCGTATGTTATGTAGTGGAAGAAGCGGTCTTCTGCGGGGACACCATCTTTGCGGAGTCTATCGGGCGTACCGACCTGCCCGGCGGTAATTACGGCCAGCTGCTGAAATCCATTAAAGAAAAAATCCTGCCTATGGCAGATGATGTTATGTTATTGCCGGGACACGGACCGGCTACCAATGTGGGCTGGGAAAGGAAACGCAATCCGTTCCTGCAGTAATAAGCATAATGCCGGGATCCATGTGAAATTCTGACGTTGGTTTTGATAGTGAAACTATACGTTTTTGCAGCCTGTAGGAGATAGTAAGAGTTTAATTATGAAAAACAGCTATATTCATTACATACAACAGCATACGATTATCAAGCTTCTCATTGCCTTTGCCGTTTCGGCGGTACTTTACGCAATGAGCTCTTTCCTGTTTCCAATTTTACTGGCTATCGGTGTGGCTTTCGCCCTGTACCCGCTGTCCAGGACCTTCATCCGGCTGCAGCTGGGGAAGACCGGCATGCATCCGTCCAGAGTGGCGGCCATCATTCTGGCCTTTATCGCTTCCACCATTTTTATGGTGGGCGTGATATCTTTTGTTGTGCTGCCTCTGTTTGCGCAGATCAATGAACTGCTGGCGAAACTGCCGGAATACTCGGAGCAGATGCAGGGAGAGTCCCTCATGCGTCTGTTAAAAGATCCGACAGCAGAAGGGGGGCCGAGGCTCCCATCCAGCCTGGAGGGGTTGCTGAATGACGCGATCAATTCTGTCATGGGATTTCTGGCCAGTGTGATCCGCAACCTGCTGAATTCTACGGTTCAACTGGTGGCGAACCTGGCAGGTCTGGTTGTTGTGCCGTTCCTGGCGTTCTATTTTCTGAAGGACTGGCGGAAGCTCTGCCATATGATCACGGACGTGTTTACTCCGGAAGCCCGCCCCAAGGTAAGCCATGTGATGGCGAAAATCGGCATCGCCATCAGTGGGTATGTGGAAGGGCTCTGGAAGCTGAGCCTAATGTCCGCTTTGTCCGTGACCCTTATGCTGCTGGTTTTGGGAGTTCCCTATCCGCTGGTCTTTGGCCTGATCGCCCTGCTGGCGGAGACCATTCCGGTTATCGGGCCCATGATTTCTGCTATACCGGCAATTTTCGTGGCCTATACGTCCACCACGGCTAACACGGCTCTGGTGGTGGCCCTTTTTTACATTATTTATTACACCTTGGACAGCCAGATGCTGCAGCCTGTCGTGATGGGCAAAAAGATAAATCTGCATCCCGTTGTGATCCTGCTGGCGCTGCTGATCGGCGGCAAGCTGTTCGGTATCCTGGGCATGCTCTTTGCTGTGCCGGTGGCCGCTGTATACCGCGTGCTTTATGATGAACTGTGGCATTATGATGGGAAAGATATGGAAGGGGATATTGCGACGGATGAAGTTGCCGCATCCCTGACCACGGACCCGGTGGACGACCAGATGGTGCAACAGCGGAAAGAACAGATGGAAAGAAAGAGCAAAAAAGACTGATTGTCAGCCTGCGTGAAAAGTGGTAAAATATATATCGCTTGTTAATGAATATGTCGAATTGAAGGGGGAGTCTCGGGTGTTGACGACGATGCCGCGCGGTACCAAGGATATCCTTCCGTCGGAGGTTGGCGCCTGGCGCTACGTGGAAGGAGTCCTGCGTGACCTGTGCAGGTGTTTTGGTTTTAAAGAGATCCGTACCCCAGTGTTTGAACACACGGAACTGTTCCAGCGTGGCATCGGGGATACGACGGATGTGGTAGAAAAAGAAATGTATACGTTCATTGACCGGGGCAAACGGAGTATCACCCTCCGTCCGGAGAATACGGCCTCGGCCGTACGGGCGTTCATTGAACATAAAATGTACGCAGAGCCGGACCCGGCCAAGCTGTTCTATATCGGGCCCATGTTCCGGTATGATCGGCCCCAGGCAGGACGGCAGCGCCAGTTCCACCAGTTTGGCGTGGAGTTGTTAGGAGCGGACGGGCCTAACGCGGACGCAGAGATCATCCTGCTGGCGGTGCAGATTTTAAAACGGCTGGGGCTGAAAGACCTGCAGCTGAAGATCAACACGGTTGGTTGTCCGGAATGCCGGCCGGCGTATCGCCAAAAGCTGCAGGATTATTACCGGCCGCATCTGGAAGAGCTTTGCGAAGACTGCCGTGGGCGTTTTGACCGGAATCCCATGCGCATATTGGACTGTAAGAACGAAAAATGCCATGCGCTGGCAGCGGGAGCTCCCAAGCTGGTAGAATGTCTGGATGAAGCATGCAGAGAACATTTTGCGAAGGTCCAGGAGCTGCTGACGGCATCCGGCGTAGAATTTACGGTGGATCCGACCTTGGTCCGCGGCCTGGATTATTACACGAGGACTGCCTTTGAAATCCAGTACACGCCCCTGGGCGCCCAGAGTGCCGTGTTGGGTGGCGGCCGTTACGACGGTCTGGTTAAAGAGGTAGGGGGGCCTGCCACACCGGGCATCGGATTCGCCATGGGCATGGAGCGGGTGATCCTGGCGCTGGAAAGCCAGAACCTGTTACCCGCTGCGGACGATACCATCGATGTTTTTGCCGTTGCCCCGAAACCGGAAGCTGCGGCCTTGGCCTTCACCACCGTGGAAAAACTGCGGGAGGCAGGCATCTGTGCGGCTTATGATTATCAGCAGCGCAGCATGAAGGCCCAGATGAAAGCGGCCAACCGGCTGCAGGTGAAATTTGTGCTGATTTTCGGGGAAGACGAGCTGGCACGGAACTGTGTGACGCTGCGGGACATGACCACGGAGGATAAAGATAACAACCAGCGGGAAATTCCCCTTGCTGAGATTATTACTATTTTAAAAACAGAGGTGCAGAAGAATGAGTGAAAAGTTTAAGCGCGATCATCATTGCGGAACCCTGACCAAAGCGGATTCCGGCAAAGAGGTAGCCTTATGCGGCTGGGTATCCAAACGCCGCGACCATGGCGGACTGATTTTTATCGACCTGCGGGACCGTTCCGGTATCTGCCAGGTCGTCATCGACCCGGATGCAGGGGAGAGCTTTAAAAACGCGGAAGCCATCCGCAGTGAATATGTAATCCAGGTATTTGGCAAGGTTCGGGAACGGGACGCGGAAACCATCAACCCCAACATTGCCACCGGTGAGATTGAAGTAGTGGCCCATACGCTGAATGTGCTGAACGCTGCCAAGACGCCTCCGTTTTATATTCAGGACGGCATCGACACCGATGAAAACCTGCGCCTGAAATTCCGCTATCTGGACCTGCGTCGTCCGGAGATGCAGGTCAACCTGATCCTACGTCATAAAGTGACCAAGCTGATGCGGGACTACATGGACGACAACGGTTTTCTGGAGATTGAGACCCCCATGCTGTGCAAGAGCACGCCGGAAGGGGCCCGCGACTATCTGGTGCCCAGCCGCGTGAACCCCGGCAAGTTCTACGCGCTGCCCCAGTCTCCCCAGATTTTCAAGCAGCTGCTGATGGTTGGCGGCTATGAAAGGTATTTCCAGATTGCCCGCTGCTTCCGTGACGAAGACCTGCGCGCCGACCGCCAGCCGGAATTTACCCAGCTGGACGTGGAGATGTCCTTCGTAGAGATGGACGACGTGATGGACATGATGGAAGGCCTTATCGCTTACGTGTTTAAGGGAGCGCTGGGCGTGGACATCCAGCGGCCCATGCGGCGCATGACCTGGGACGAGGCCATGGACAAATACGGCAGCGACAAGCCGGACCTGCGTTTTGACATGCCGCTGATCAACATGGTGGACGCGGTGGCCGGTTCCGATTTCAAAGTGTTTAACAATATCATTGCCGACGGCGGCATTGTAAAAGCTATCAACGTAAAAGGCGACGCCAACATTCCCCGCAGGGAACTGGACGGACTGGTTGATTTTGTGGCGATTTACGGTGCCAAAGGTCTGGCCTGGATGCAAATCCAGTCGGATGGCAGTGTGAAATCGCCGATTGCCAAATTCTTTGACGAAGCCCACCTGGCGAAAATTAAAGAGACTGCGGCTGCGGAACCGGGGGACCTGCTGCTCTTCGTAGCGGACAAACCGGGTACTGTGGCCCAGGCCCTGGGAGCTCTGCGTATTGAAATGGCAAAACGCATGAACCTGATCGATAAAGACAAGTTGTGCTTCACCTGGGTTACCCGCTTCCCGATGTTTGAGTGGAACGAGGACGATAAACGCTGGGTGGCCATGCACCATCCGTTCACAGCTCCCTGCGACGAAGACCTGCCGCTGTTGAAGACCAACCCCGGCAAAGTCTATGCCAAAGCCTATGACATGGTGCTGAACGGTGTTGAATTAGGCGGCGGTTCCATCCGTATCCATCGCCGTGACGTACAAAAAGCCATCTTTGAGGCCATCGGCCTTACGGACGAAGAAGCCCAGGAGAAATTCGGCTTTATGATGCAGGCCTTTGAATATGGCGCGCCTCCCCACGGAGGGCTGGCCTTCGGCTTGGATCGTATGGTGATGCTTATGGCAAAACGCCCGTCCATCCGTGACGTCATTGCGTTCCCCAAGACTCAGAACGCCAATGATATGATGAGCGAAGCCCCCAACCTGGTAGACGAAAAACAGCTGCGTGAACTGCACATTCGTCTGTCGTTGTTAGCGAAGGAAAAGAAGTAACAGTAAGTGAAATTAACAGACTTAGGTATAAAACCAGCTGTTTGCAAAAAATATGTTAAAGAAACCTGACATTAAGACCCGGAGCATTGAAAAAATGCTCCGGGTCTGTTATAGTATAAGTGCAAGGACTTGCAGATCAAGCTGAAGTTTCCGGTAAAATGGAACGCAAGCCTGCAACCGAAAACTGAATATCATTTTAAAAGTTACCCTGCGATGTTCGTTACATCTTTCTCTGTGCTGAGCCAACGAATTTACTAAGGGAGCCTGATGTCGCGCCTTTCAAAAACCAGCCTCCTTCGAGTGGACTTTTGCGACTGGCGGTAAGGCACCCACCTGCACATGCAGGTTCAATACCCTGAAGATGAACGGCATTGTGGGGCAATTTGTTTTTTGCGTAAAAATCCCCGGCGGAAATTGACATTATCTGCGTTTTTGCGTATAATTTTATAGTTAGTATTATATTTGTTTATAATATGGAAAGCTGTTTCTATAAACAAAAAAGGAGAGAGAACCTATGAAGTACATGAGCGGTAATGAACTCCGCGAACGGTTTTTGAGATTTTTTGAAGAACGGGGGCATATGCGACTGCCCAGCGCGTCCCTGATCCCCCAGGACGACCCGACCCTGCTTTTGATCGGCGCTGGCATGGCACCTTTTAAGCCTTTCTTTACAGGTAAAATGAAGCCGCCTTCTCCCCGTGTGACCACCTGTCAGAAGTGCGTGCGCACCGGTGATATTGAAAACGTGGGACGCACGGCACGTCACCATACGTATTTTGAAATGCTGGGGGACTTTTCCTTTGGCGATTACTTTAAAAAAGAGATCATTCCCTGGAGCTGGGAGTTCCTGACCAAAGAGTTGGAACTGCCCGGGGACAAGCTTTACATAACTATCCATACGTCTGACGATGAAGCGTATCGGATCTGGCGCGAAGATGTGGGTATTCCGGATGAGCGCATCATCCGTCTGGAAGACAACTTCTGGGAAATCGGCAGCGGTCCCTGCGGTCCATGCTCTGAGATTCACATCGATTTGGGACCGGAACGTGGCTGCGGCAAACCGGACTGTGGCCCGGACTGCGATTGCGGACGTTTCCTGGAGCTGTGGAACCTGGTGTTCACCCAGTTCAACCAGAACGAAGACGGCACTTACACGCCGCTGGAACATAAGAACATTGATACCGGCGCTGGACTGGAGCGTATCGCTTCCGTGCTGCAGGGCAAGCCTTCCAACTTTGAGACGGACCTGATTTTCCCCATCATCGAATACGCTTGCAAGGTGAGCGGCGTGGCGTACAACGCGTCTCCGAAGACTGACGTATCCCTGAAGGTAATCGCGGACCATGCCCGTAGTCTGACCTTCATGATTGGCGAAGGCATCCTGCCTTCCAATCTGGGGCGCGGTTACATTCTGCGCCGTGTGTTGCGCCGGGCTGTCCGTCACGGTCGCCTGCTGGGCATCGACCATGAATTCCTGGGCGGCGCGGTGGATGTGGTGGTTTCCATGTACGGCGATCACTATCCGGAGATCCGGGAGAAGCAGGATTACATCAAGAAAGTCATTCACATGGAAGAGAGCAGCTTCCTGAAAACCCTGAAAAGCGGCTGTGACATGCTGGATGCTGAAATTACCAAACTGAAAGAAGAGGGTAAGACCGAGCTGGACGGTGCGGTAGCTTTCAAATTCTCCGATACTTTTGGTTTCCCCAAGGAGCTGACGGCGGAGATTTTGGAAGAACATGGCATGACCCTGGACGAAAAGGGCTTTGCGGAAGCGCTGGAGGTACAGCGCAAAATGGCCCGGGATGCCCGTGACGATAAGACCGGCCGCCCGGTACTGTACAATGACCGTGACCTGAACGCGGCAGCGCTGAAAGTGGATGAAGCAGCTCATACCGGCAAAGTAATGAAGATCTATCCGGCGGCGGAAGCCCAGCCGGTTGACGCGGTTTCCGACGGGCAGGATGCAGCCGTCATTCTGGACGTGACCGGGTTCCACGCGGAGGGCGGCGGCCAGTTGGGCGACATCGGCGTAATCAAGGCACCGGCAGGCCTGATGCGTGTCACCAAAACGAAAAAGCTGCCGGACGGCGTTACCTACATGGCGGGCGCAGTGGAAGAGGGCACCATTGCCGTTGGCGATGCGGTGACCTATGAGGTCGATACCCTCCGCAGGTCCGACATTGCCCGGAACCATACAGCCACCCATCTGCTGCAGGCTGCCCTGCGCAGTGTGCTGGGCAGTCATGTGAATCAGGCAGGCAGCTATGTGGGCCCGGACCGTCTGCATTTCGACTTCTCCCATTTCTCCCAGGTAACGCCGGAAGAGCTGGCGAAGGTGGAGAAGATGGTGAACGAGCAGATTCTGGCGGCCAAGACGGTAACCTTTGAAGAAGTGCCTATCGAAGAAGCGAAGAAGCGGGGGGCTATGGCCCTGTTCGGTGAAAAATACGGTGCTGTGGTGCGGGTGGTTACTGTTCCGGAATTCTCCATGGAACTGTGCGGCGGCGTGCATGTCTGCAATACGGCCCAGATCGGCCTGTTCAAGATTGTCAGCGAGTCATCCACCGGTGCGGGCGTACGCCGTATTGAAGCGGTGACCGGTTACGGCGCCCTACAGTATGTGGAAGGTCTGGAAAAGACCATCGGTAACGTAGCGGCTAAACTCCACTGTCGTAATACAGATGTAGAAGAACGCTTGGATGTGCTGCTGTCTGAAACGAAGGACGCCTGCCAGAAGGTGAAATCCCTGGAGAACAAGATGGCGGCAGCGGCGGCTTCCAGCGCGGCGGATCAGATGAAAGACATCAAAGGTGTGAACGTGCTGGTACAAAAGGTCGGCGTGTCCGATGTAAACGCGTTGCGTACTATGGGTGACCAACTCCGGGATAAGACTGGTGGCGTAGTGGTGCTGGCTTCTGTATTTGAGAACGGCAAGATTGGCATTCTGGCTATGGCTCACAAGGATGCGGTTGCCAAAGGTATCCACTGCGGTAAGATCGTGAAAGAAGTGGCGACCATCTGTGGCGGTGGCGGCGGCGGCCGTCCGGATATGGCACAGGCCGGCGGTAAGGACGCGGCAAAAGTGGATGAAGCGCTGCAGGCCGCCTGGGGCGTTGTGGAAGGACAGATTAAGTAAGAGGAGATAGATTACCATGAGTGAAGTTCGCGTACGTTTTGCTCCCAGTCCCACGGGCAATTTACATGTTGGCGGTGCCCGCACCTGCCTGTTTAACTGGCTGTTTGCCAGAAGTCAGGGCGGTAAACTGATTTTGCGTATTGAAGATACGGACCCGAGCCGTTTCCAGGCGGGATCGGTAGGCCAGATTATCCGCAGTATGAAATGGCTGGGGCTGGACTGGGATGAAGGTCCGGAAG
>CAJODT010000033.1:0-7824 GCA_905233365.1 uncultured Succiniclasticum sp. | reverse complement strand
CATATTATTGCTTCTGTACGCCGGAAGAGTTGGAAGCCCAGCGCGAGATCCAGCGGCAGCGGAAGCAACCCTTCCGTTATCCCCGGACCTGCCGCAACCTTTCCAAAGAGGAAGTGGAGCGCAGAATCGCGGCGGGAGAACCTCATTCTATCCGTTTCAAGATTCCTATGAAGGGAAACATGCGGGTGAAGGATATGATTCACGGGCGCATGGACTTCGATCTGACCCAGTTTGATGATTTTGTCATTGCCAAGACCAACGGCACGCCTACTTACAACTTTGCCGTTGTCATCGACGACCATCTGATGGGCATGACCCATGTGCTGCGGGCAGAGGAACACATCCCCAACACGCCGAAGCAGATTTTGCTGTATGAAGCGTTGGGTTTCCCGGTACCGGAGTTCGGCCACATGTCCATGATACTGGCACCGGACCGCAGCAAGCTGTCCAAACGGCACGGCGCCCAATCGGTGGAAGAGTTCCAGGCCCTGGGCTATCTGCCGGAAGCGCTGCTGAACTACCTGACCTTGCTGGGATGGTCCCCGGAAGGCAATCAGGAGATCATTACCAAAGAAGAAACGGTCAAACAGTTTGACATGAACAAGATGTCCCATAAAGGGGCGGTCTATGATATTAAAAAGCTGTACTGGATCAACGGCCAGTATCTGCAAAGCCTGCCTCTGGAACGCATCGTCAACGATGTAAAGCCCTTCTTTGTGAAGGACGGCCTCGTTACGGAAGAGTGGCTGCAGGACGAAGCGAACCAGAAATACCTGATCCATCTGGTGGAAGTGGTGCGGGTGCGCGTGAAAACGCTGCAGGAAATCGTGGACGCTTCCACGTACTTCTTTAAGGATTTTGATACCTTTGATGAGAAGGGCGCCCGCAAGTTCTTCAACACAGAGGGTGTCGCCCTGCTGAAAAAGTGCTGGGAACGTGTGTCGGTTGCGCCCGAGGCGGAGTTCAACGAAGCGGATCTGGAAAAACTGTATAATGTCATTGCGGAAGAAGAAGGCGTGGCATTGGGCAAGGTGATCCAGCCCAGCCGCCTGGCATTGTCCGGACGTACCGTGACCCCGGGCATGTTTGACGTGATGGCGCTACTGGGCAGGGAAAAGACTCTGGAGCGTATGGATCAGGCCATTGCCTTTGCGGAAAAAATGTGAGAAACCTTATAGTGTGTGTTATCAGGAGGGCTCATGAAAAAAATAGCAGGCGTGTTGCTGGCAGCTTCGCTGCTGTTCTGTCAGAGTGTGTTTGCGGACCAGCCTACGACGGTGCTGACCGAATTAAAAGAAGCAAAACAGATCGTTATGGAAATGCCGTTCATCGATGGCGCCAATAACGAAGTGCTTCAGCGTTCCGCCAACAGTTTGTTGCGCAATGCTGTGGAAGATGCGGCGGATAAAGTGGGGAAACAGGGGAATGTTACTTATGAAGTGACCCTGAACCGTCCCAGCCTGGTAAGTGTACTGCTGAAGGCGGTCAACAGAGGTCGCAGTTATTATCGGGCCGTCAACATCGACCTGACCACGGGGCGGGAATTTACACTGGACGATTTTTTCTTCGGTGGTGAAGAAAGGGAAAAGTTGTTGGGCAAGAATGCTGATAACATACTGTTTACGGAAAACGGAATTGCTTTAGCGGAGAAAAAGGGCGCTGCGTATGACCGGACATTTTCCTATCAGAACCTGCTGCCATTGTCCCGCATCGGTGACATCGGCAGGCTGATGAGCGTGTGGAAGCTGACGGAGAACTGCGACGGAAAGATCCTGACCATTAAGCAGGGCGATATGTTTGCGTTCAAACTGGCTGCCAATCCCAGCACCGGTTTCCAGTGGGTGAACACGGTTACAGGTGGGCCGGCCAACGGCATCGTCAAGACCGGAAGTTCTTTTGTGATACCTAATTCCCAAAAGGAACAGGTGGGCACTCCCGGCACGGAATTCCAGTTCTTTGCGGCAAAGGAGCCGGGGACGTACCAGATGAAGCTGAGCTACCAGCGTCCTTGGGAAAAAGCAAACGGCACGCGGGAATGTAACATAAAAATAATTGTAAAATAAAAAGACGCTGCCCCGGTTTGTCTGCAAAGACAGACGGGCAAGTTGGTGTTCTTTGCTATTTAAAGCAGCATCGTCCTTGTGCCGGTGCTGCTTTCGTGAATATAAGAAAGCTGTGAGTTGCAGTTTTGAAAACGATTGAATATAACGCCGGAAGAACGAAACGTTCCTGCTTTCGCTGCCGGCCAGGTGAAAAGGAGACACGGTATGCAGAAAGAGATTGAACTGCTTGCCCCCGCAGGTACATGGGAAGCGTTGGAAGCAGCGGTAAATGCCGGGGCAAATGCGGTATATTTAGGCGGAAAGGCTTTTGGGGCCCGGGCCTATGCCAGCAATTTTGACAGAGACGAGATGATAAAGGCCGTTTACTTCTGCCATATGCACCATGTCCGTCTGTACGTGACGGTGAATACGCTGGTAGACGATAAGGAGTTGCCAGAACTGGAAGATTATCTTGTCTTTCTGCATAACGTGGGCGTGGACGGAATTATCGTGCAGGATATGGGTGTGATTCGGGCGGCACAGAAAATCGTGCCCGATCTGCCACTGCACGCTTCCACCCAGATGACGGTGACCAATTCCGCCGGCGTACGCTTTGCGGCGGAACACGGTATTGTTCGGGTTGTGCCTGCCCGCGAACTGTCCCTTTCTGATTTAAAAAAAGCCTGTGATACTGGACTGGAGATAGAAGCTTTTGTTCACGGCGCACTGTGCGTGTGTTATTCAGGCCAGTGTCTCATGAGCAGTTTAATCGGGGGACGGAGCGGGAATCGGGGACGCTGTGCCCAGCCCTGCCGTCTGCCGTACACACTGGTGGACAAAAACGGGAAGGATCTGCTGGCAGGAAAAAACGCCGGACAGTATCTGTTAAGCCCGAAAGATCTGAATACGCTACGGGTGTTGCCGCAAATGATTGAAGCCGGCGTAATATCCTATAAAATTGAAGGCCGCATGAAACGGCCGGAATATGTGGCGGTGGTGGTGGATGCGTACCGCCGGGCCATGGACAGCTACAAACGAGGCGCCTATGAAGTGCCGGAAAAAGATTTGGCTAACATTGAGCAGATTTTCAACCGGGATTTCACCACGGCTTATCTGGAAAAACACCAGGGCCGTCTGATGATGAGCGACCGCCGTCCCAACAACCGGGGCGTGCTGGTGGGACGTGTGCAGAAGCTGAACAAAGACCACACCAAAGCTGTCATCAAGCTGGACAAAACGATCCACACCGGCGACGGTTTGGAATTTTGGGTGAAAGTGGGTGGGCGTGTCGGCACAGTGATTAGTACCCTGAGGGTCGGCGGCAACGTGATGGAGTGTGCGGCGGCGGGAACGCTGGCAGAAATTGATGTGCCGAAAGGCGTGCGCCTCAACGACCGCGTATTCCGCACCCTAGACAGCGAACTGATGGCTTATGCCGGACAGTTCTACGGTGAAAAAAACAAAAAACGCATTCCCATAACGGCAACAGTGACTGCGCATATGGGAAGTCCGCTGCAGGTTGTGCTTACGGACGATCACGGCAACACCGGCGTCGGCCTGACGAGTTTTATTGCGGAACCGGCCCGGAAGCATGCGCTGGATACAGCGGCAGTACGCAAACAGGTGGATCGTCTGGGAGCCACGGAATACGAACTGGCGGCGCTGGTAACCGATATAGATGAAGAAGTGATGGTGCCCATGAGCGAGATTAACGAAGCGCGCCGCAAAGCCTGCGAAGCGTTGGATAAGGCAAGGTTGGAAGCCTTTGCCCCTGCGAGGACGCCGGTGGAAAACAAAAACGTGATGCGCAGTTGGCTGCGTGGACTGGAACAATTTGAAATTAAATCTGCCGATGTGTTTGCAGGAAGTGAAGAAGACGTTATCCCGGGTGGAGATGGGAACCGGCGGAAAAACACAGCAGAAACAGACCATCCCCAGCTTACAGTTTGGGCCGATACTGTTGACAAAGTGAAAGCCGCCCTTGAAGGTGGGGTTGACTGGATCATCTTCGGAGGCGACCGGTTCAGTACCAAAGACGTGATCTTTACCGATTACGAAACGGCGGCGAAGCTGGTACGCAGTGCCGGACGTTGCATTGCCTTTTCCACGCCGCGCATTGTGAAGGAAGGACAGCTTGGCTATTTTGCCAAATTTTTGCAGCAGGCAGAGGCCTGCGGCATCGATTTGCTGTATGTACATAACCAGGGGATTTGGCAACTGGCAAAGGATCTGAATTTAAAAACGCCGCTGTGGGCAGACATGAGCCTGAACATTTACAATACCCAGAGCTTGCAGTTCTGGAAGGAAGCGGGAGCGGTGGGTGCGACTCTTTCCGTAGAACTGAACATGGGACAGCTGGCCCACCTTGCGAAGGTAAGCCCGCTGCCTCTGGAGTGTCTGGTGCAGGGACCCATCGAGATGATGGTGTCCGAATACTGCGCAGGGGGCAGTTTCTTAGGCAATCTGGATAAAGGAGGCTGCACCTTTAAATGCAAAGAGGAAATCTATCTGCACGACCGGAAAGATGCCAAATTCCACCTGGCCGGGGACCAGTTCTGCCGGATGCATGTGCTGAATTCCCAGGATCTTTCCGTGTTGGGCGGTCTGAAGGAATTGCAGACCATGGGCATCGCCCGGCTGCGTATCGACGGCCGGACCTATGAACCCAATCAGTTACGGAATTTGGTGAGACAGTATAAAGAAACGCTGGCACTGCAGGACGAAGCAGTGGAAAACCTGCCCGGAACGACACGGGGTCATTATTACCGGGGTGTGTTGTAAATTAAGAATAAAGGCTTTGCGTGCATGTGGGGAGTAAATCAGCTGCAAGCCTTTTTTCTTTTGTTCGCTTTTCTTTTGGCGGCGCATATGGTACAATAACTGCGAACGTTTGTTTTTAAACTTTGGAGGCCTGACATATGGCAGCAAATACCGAATATACAGGTTTAATGCAGAAACTAAATTCGTCCCAGCGGGAAGCCGTGCGCGCCACGGAAGGTTTTGTGCGCGTCATCGCAGGGGCAGGCTCCGGCAAGACCCGGGCTCTTTCTTATCGTTTTGCCTTTTTGGTGAACGAGTTGGGTATTTTGCCGGGCAACATTCTGTGCGTCACCTTTACCAATAAAGCGGCCAACGAAATGCGCCAGCGCATCCATAATTTGACCGGAGACAACGATACGGGTTACATCAATACTTTCCACGGCTTCTGCGTTTCCGTGCTGCAGGAAGACAGCTATGCCGTCCAGTATCCCAGAAGCTTTCTTGTGCTGGACAACGCGGACATAGACGCCATGCTTCAGATCATTTATGAAGAGCAGGGGCTGACCCTCCGGGACATGACCTTTGCCATGGCCCGGGACATGATAGAGATACAAAAGCTATTTAAAAAGCCGGATTACTACAAGGACATGATCGCCCTGCCGTTGGAAACGCTGAAGGAAAAATACGATTCAGCAACAAAAACGGAAGATATAATCTTTTACGGTTACCTGTATCAGGAAAAGAAGTGCTTCGGGCTGGACTACAACGACCTGATCAAATTTGCCCTGTATATCTTTCAGGAGCATGGGGACATCCGGCAGAAATGGCAACAGCGGCTGGAATACATTATGATTGATGAATTCCAGGATATTGATGCCTTGCAGTATGAACTGATGGAAGTTCTGTGCGCGTATCATAAGAACTTGTTTGTGGTTGGGGATCCGGATCAGACCATCTACACATGGCGGGGTGCCAACGGCTCTTATCTGCTGGATTTTGAGCAGAGCTTTCCGGGAACCCGCACCATCTTTATGACGCAGAACTACCGTTCTACTTCGGAAATCCTGGCAGCAGCCAATTCCCTCATTGACAAAAATACCAAACGCATACCGAAAGAACTGGTTCCCACTCTGCCTAACGGCGAGCCTGTGGTGTGTCACTTTGCGGACACACAGGAAGCGGAAGCGAAGTGGATCAGCGAAGAGATAGGCAGGCTGCACGGAAGCGGTGTGCCTTATGCTGATATGACCCTGCTGTATCGGGCCCATTACGTGACCCGGGCGGTGGAACAGGTCTTTTTGGAAGAAAAAGTACCGTACACCATCTACAGCGGTGTGCAGTTTTACGACCGCATGGAAATTAAGGATGCCCTCTGTTACCTGCGGATGATCGCCTACAAGGACGATCTGTCTTTCCGTCGCATCGTCAACGCACCCAAACGCAACATGGGAAAACGGCGTATGGCTTTTTTGGAAGAGTACGCGTTGTTGCACGGCTGCACACTGTACCAGGCGCTGCAGGCCACGCTGGATGACTCCATCTTCAAGGGCACGAAGGCAACGCAGTTTGTGGCGCTTGTGGAACGCTTTGCTTCCGGTCAGGCAGGTCGTCCCGTTTCCGAAGTGTTGGCTGCTATCCTAAACGAGAGCGGCTACGAGAAAATGCTGCGCACAGAGGGCAGTCAGGAGCGGCTGGACAATCTGGCGGAACTGAAGCAGTCCGTTTACGAATATGAAACCACCTGCGGTGAAGAAGTTACGCTGGAGTATTATCTGACCCACGTGGCCCTGTTCACCAACACAGACAGTCTGGACAGCAAAGGCAAGGTAAAGCTGATGACCGTCCATGCTGCCAAAGGGCTGGAGTTCCCCTGTGTGTTCCTGTGCGGTATGAACGAAGGCGTCTTTCCGTCACGGAAGGTGCGGACTATTGAAGCAATGGAAGAAGAACGACGGCTGGCCTTTGTGGCTGTTACCCGCGCAGAAAAACGCTTATATCTGACCCGGGGTGAAGGGCGCAATTTTGACGGTTCGCCTCAGTATCCGTCCCGGTTCATTCTGGATATTGACCAGCAGTTACTGCAGTACACACGGGAGCCCAGAGAAGGGCTGATCAAAGAGACTCGGGAGTACATTGCCTTGAGCGGAAAATATATGCCGCAAAATGAAAATGACATTGCGTTTCCCATCGGGCAGCGGGTACGTCACGCTGTGTTCGGCGCCGGTACCGTTACAGATGTGGATAAGGATAAAGGCGCCCATGTGGTACAGTTCGATGGCATGGACACACCGCGCACCATTTCCTTCAGGGCGAAGCTGGAAAAGATATGAGGAAATAGGCAACAGATACTAAATTGGATATTTCCCGAAGATTGGTATTGCTATAAAACTATAATTTTTAAGAAGTAATGACAGGATAACAAGCAATGGACTGGAATCAGCTCCTTTTGGTATTTACCGATATTCTGTTGCCCCTGGCAGCCGGGTATTTTTTAAAAGTACATACGCTTATGCCCCAGAGGATCTGCGACTGGCTGATCAAGTTTAACGTCATTGTTATGGTAACGGTGCTGACGCTGATGAGCTTCTGGGTGCTGCCCTTGTCGGCGCAGCTTCTGTGGCTGCCTCTGATTGGCGTGCTGATTACTGCTATTCCAGGGATCATCGGCGCGAAGCTGTTTGCAGGCAGCTTTACCAACGATTTGGACAAAGGAGCCTACGTTATTTCCGCTATGCTTTCTAATATTGGGACCATTGGCGGCCTGTGTGCTTTCATCATGTACGGGGAGACAGGATTCGCCTATGTGCAGCTGGTGGCGGCGCCCCAGAACATTCTGATGGTGGCGGCGGCGTTTCCTTTGGCCAAATACTATTATGAAAAGCATAAGGCGGCGAAAAAGCAAGCGAAACTGCAACTGAGCTTCCGGGAGATGTTCATTACCTGGAACCAGATTGGGATTTTAGGCATGGTGGGGGGTATCGCGTTGCAGGTGTGTGGCATAGAGCGCCCGCAGTTTTTGGGA
>CAJODT010000032.1 GCA_905233365.1 uncultured Succiniclasticum sp. | reverse complement strand
TACCTGCGGTGCGGAAGTACAGAAGGGCAATCCGCCCACGGAACGGAAAATCCAGCGCCTGTTCCGCAATCCGGAAGTGACAGTGCTGGTGAAACGCTGCAACGATTTCGGCGCCGGCGGTGTATCCGTAGCCATCGGCGAACTGGCAGAGGGCCTGAAGATCAATCTGGATAAAGTGACGAAAAAATATGCCGGTCTGGACGGCACGGAGCTGGCCATTTCCGAATCTCAGGAACGGATGGCCGTGGTCATCCGGAAAGAGGACTGGGAAAAGTTTGCGAAATTCGCTGACGAAGAAAATCTGGAAGCCACCATTGTGGCGGAAGTTACGGCGGAACCCCGTCTGGTCATGTACTGGCGCGGCGATAAGATCGTGGATATCTCCCGCAAATTCCTGGATACCAACGGGGTGGCCCAGCATGCGGAAGTTTTAGTGAAAGATATTACCGGCGAATCTGTTTTTGATAAGACGCCGGAGGTTGTGGAAAAAGCGGCAGACCTAAAAGATGCCTGGCTGAAAAACCTGGGCCGTCTGAATGTCTGCAGTGAAAAAGGCCTGAGCGAACGCTTCGATTCAACCATTGGCCGGGCTACCGTAGAAATGCCCTTCGGCGGCAAACTGCAGCTGACTCCGGCAGAAGGTATGGTAGCACAGATTCCCGTATTGCACGGACACACTGACACGGCTTCACTGATGACCCATGGCTACAATCCGGAGGTCGCCTGCTGGAGTCCCTTCCATGGTGCTATGTACGCCGTCACCCAGTCTCTGGTGAAAGCGGTTGCCTTGGGGGCGAACCCGGATACGATCCGCCTTACGTTGCAGGAATACTTCCAGGGCATGAGAGCCAAAGCGGACTGGGGCCTGCCCTTTGCCGCGCTGTTAGGCGCCAACACGGTGCTGAATAGCATGGAAGTCCCGGCGGTAGGCGGCAAGGACAGTATGTCCGGCAGCTTTATGGACCTGCACGTTCCGCCTACGCTGGTATCTTTTGCCGTCAATGTGATCGATGGACGCAAAGCGGTTTCCAGCGAATTTAAAACAGCAGGAGACAAAGTGGTATTCCTGAGCACGCCGTTGCTGGAAGGCGATGTTCTGGACTTTGCGGTGTTGCGGAATAATCTGCGCAGGGTACATCAGCTGATCCTCGACGGAAAGATCAAAGCGGCGGCTGCCATAGAAGAGGGCGGCATCGCAGCCGGCATTACCAAAATGACGTTAGGCAATGTCCTTGGCTTTGCCTTTATAAAACCCTTCCCACATACGGAAAGTCTGTTTACCCTCCAGCCCGGCGGCATGTTGCTGGAAGTGGCAGGGGATGCTGATTTGGATGCATTGTTCGACGAACTGGACTACCTGCCGCTGGGTACCGTTACGGAAAAAGCGGAAATTGCGGTTAATGATGTAGTTCTCACCAACAAGGAACTGGTAAAAGCTTATACCGAAACGCTGGAACCCATCTTCCCGGCGAAATCACCTGAAACCGAAACTCCGAAGGATTTGCTGGAGCAGCCACTGTATAAAAGGGAATTGCCCTTAACGGCGCCGGTGAACATTGCCAGACCAAAAGTGTTTATTCCGGTGTTCCCGGGGCAGAACTGCGAATACGATACGGCCCGAGCTTTTGATCTGGCCGGGGCGGAAAGCAATATCTTTATCATTCGCAATCTGACGGCCCAGGCTATTGAAGAAACGATCCAAGCCATGGTGAAAGGGATACGGGAATCCCAGATTATCATGCTGCCCGGCGGTTTCAGCGCTGGTGACGAACCGGACGGAAGCGGCAAATTCATTGCTACCATGTTCCGGAATCCGCGGATCGCCGAAGCGGTTAACAATTTGCTGCAGAACCGCGACGGACTGATGCTGGGTATCTGCAACGGTTTCCAGGCGCTGATCAAATTAGGACTGGTGCCGTACGGGGAGATCCGTCCGCTGGAAGAAAATTCTCCCACGCTGACCTTCAACACCATCGGGCGCCACGTGTCCCAGATGGTTTACACCCGGATTACTTCCAACAAATCGCCCTGGCTGAATATGGTGGAGCCGGGAAATGTGCATGCCATTGCCGTGTCTCACGGCGAGGGTCGCTTCTATGCACCGGACAAAACCATCCGGGAACTGTTCAGAAACGGGCAGGTAGCTACTCAGTACGTGGATTTGAAAGGTAATCCCACGATGGCCAGCCCGGAGAATCCCAACGGTTCCCTGTATGCCATCGAAGGCATCACCAGTCCGGACGGACGCATTCTGGGCAAAATGGGGCACAGCGAACGTTACATACCCGGCCTGATGCAGAACATTTACGGCGAAAAAGACCAGCATATCTTTGAAAGCGGCGTAAAGTATTTTAAATAAAACAAAAGCGTGCAGGGGAACTTCGCAAAACCGGATGTTTTGCTCAAGTCCTGCACGTTGTTTTTAGGAAATTCTGTTAGCAAAAATATTAAACAGTGGTTTTCAATCAATAAAAGCGCTCTGATTAAAAAATGGCTGTCAAACGACAGCCAAAATTTTTTATTTATTAACTTTAAACAATGCCGAACTGATGGGCCTGTTACGCATCTTTGCCTGTTCTTCCAGACGGCGGAGCTCTTCTTTGTTAGTGCGGGTGCCGCGGAAACCGGGCTGGTCCTGTTCGTCAATGTGGATGCGGCCCCGTTTGTTTTCGTAATCGCTGATGACCCATTTCAAAATCTGTTCAATTTCTTTGTTCACGGAGCGCCCGTTTGTTTCTGCGATATATTTCATTTTTTCCATGATCAGCGGATGGATGCGCAGGGTAAAACGGTATTGTTCCATAGAAGCCATAGCAGATACCTCCTGAAAGTATGACGTCAGTTCAATGTCAAGTTTTCTTTTATTATACGTTACAAATGTTATTTAATCAATAGAGATAAAAAGAAAAAATATTTTTGTGAATTCTTTTGGAAAAATAAGGTTAAGGCGTTTATATCTTTTGTTTTACGGTGCAAAGTATGGTACAATGTAAAACGGATTTTCAGAAATAAAGGAGCATAGTAAAGTGGAAACAGGAAAACAATACAGCGGATTCCGCATTTGTAAAAAAGAAATAATTAAAGAAGTGAATTCAACGGCGTATCTCATGGAGCACGAAGTGAGCGGTGCGCGTCTTTTCTATCTGGCGAATGAGGATGACAACAAGGTATTCACCATCGGCTTTCGTACGCCTCCTTCCGATGATACGGGAGTGCCTCATATTCTGGAACATTCCGTTTTGTGCGGTTCCCGGAAATATCATTTGAAGGAGCCTTTTGTGGAATTGGTAAAGGGTTCCCTGAATACGTTTTTAAACGCCATGACTTATCCGGACAAGACGGTCTACCCGGTGGCCAGCCGCAACGATAAAGATTTTTACAACCTGATGGACGTGTATCTGGACGCGGTATTTTATCCTCTTATCTATAAAAATAAATTTACCCTGAAGCAGGAAGGCTGGCATTACGAACTGGAGAATGCCGATGACCTTTTGCAGTACAACGGTGTTGTCTACAATGAGATGAAAGGCGTATATTCTTCCCCGGATTCCTATCTGGAATACTATGGGAAGAAAATTCTCTTCCCGGATACCACTTACCGGTTTGAATCGGGCGGTCTGCCCGCTGCCATTCCGCAGCTGACCCAGGAAGACTTTATCAATTTCCATAAAACCTATTACAGTCCGGAGAATTCCTTCATCTACCTGTATGGGGATATGAATATTGAAGAGACGCTGGAACATCTGGACAGCTATCTGAAAGAGTTCCCGAAGACAGGGAAGGTACATTCCGAAATTCCCTTGCAGCAGCCTCTGGCCAAAACGGCGGAGTTCGAGGGAACCTATCCGGTTCCGGAAGGCGCCCCCACAGAAGCCATGACCTTCCATGAAGTGCAGATCGTAGCAGCTGACATGCGGGACCAGAAGACCGTCATGGCCCTGCGCCTTTTGGAAAACGTGTTGCTGGAGTCGGAAGGAGCTCCCTTGCGCCGTGCACTGCTGGACGCCGGTGTGGCCAAGGATATTTCCGGGAGCATGAGCGGCAGCATGCGGCAAAATATTTTCTCCATCCGCGCCAGCGGCAGCGAGCCGGGGCAGAAGGATGCCTTTGTGAAAGCGCTGTACCATAACCTGCAGAAAATTTCTATGGAAGGGATCGACAAGGAACTGCTGGAAGCGGCGCTGAACAGCGCGGAATTCAAACTGCGGGAGGCGGACTTCGGTACCTATCCCAAAGGTCTGATTTACGGTTTGTCCGTATTGGATTCCTGGATTTACGACATTGACCCGGTCAGCAGTCTGCGGTACGAACCGATGTTGCAGGAGTTGCGGGACGCTGTAAACACCAATTATTACGAAGCACTGATTGAGACGAACCTGTTGGACAATACCCACCGTGTCATCCTGACACTTACTCCGGAGCAGGGGAAAGAGGAAAAGGAACAGGCAGAGCTGGCGAAGGAACTGGCGGCGGTAAAAGAGAAAATGAGCCGCAGCGAGCTGGAGCGCTATGCCGCGGAGTGTGCAGAGTTGCATCAGCGTCAGGCCATGCCGGATTCGGAAGAAGACCTGGCATCCATTCCGCTTCTGGAACGGAAGGATATCAAACGGGAAACAGAAAAGCTGATTACAGTGAAAGAACAGGTGGATGGGGGAACCCTGCTGTATCAGGCCCTGCCTACAAATAAAGTGACGTACCTGAACTGGTATTTCGATATGAGCGGCATCAGCCCGGAATTATTGCCGTACTGCAATCTGCTCAGCGATGTGCTGGGTAAACTGAATACGGATGAATATTCCTATGCGGACCTGGCAAAATATACGGATATGTACACTGGAGGCATTTCCTTCCAGATGGAAGCGCTGAGCAAAGAGAATGACTGCAATGACTATACGGTGAAATTTTCGCTGGCAGCCAAATGCCTGACAGCCAAGCTGCCGGAGCTGTTCAAAATTTTAAAAGCCATGACGCTGCACACCCGGTTTGAAGATAAGAACCGGTTAAAAGAACTGATCGACCAGGTTAAAACAGACTGGGACAACACATTCTTCGGCAAAGGGCAGACAGTAGCGGCTGTTCGCCTGGCCTCCTATTTTTCTGCCAAGGCCCGGGTAACGGAGCAGGATTATTACAGCTATTACCAGTTTATAAAAAGTCTGGCTGAAAACTTTGATGCAGAAGCGGATCGGGTAACAGAGAACCTGCAGAAGCTGCTGTCTGTATTCTTCAATAAGGCTCAGTACCTGTTAAGCTACAGTTGTGATGAAGCAGACAGGGCAGAAGTGCGCCGCAAGGCGCTGGACTTTGCGGCGGTGCTTCCGGGTGGCAGTGAGGCAAGCGGTAAAGAGGCGAAGCTTTTGCCGCTGCCGGAAAAGAATGAAGCCATCATTACGCCGGGCAAGGTACAGTATGTATTGGCTGGCGGCGATTACCATAAGCACGGTTATGATTACTGCGGCAGCATGCTGGTGCTGACCACCATGCTTCGGTACGAATACCTGTGGACCAAGATCCGGGTGCAGGGTGGAGCTTACGGAGCTAACGCTGTGTTTGACCGGAACGGCGTCATGTATTTTTCCACCTACCGGGATCCTCAGCTTAAAAACAGTCTGGAAGCTTTCCGAACGTTGCCTGACTGGTTGGACAATCTCGAACTGACCGACAGGGAGATGACCAAATATGTGATTGGTACCATGAGCGGCGTGGATGTTCCCCTGACCAATTCCCTGAAAGTTTCCCGGGCAGCCATGCAGGAACTGCTGGCCGTTACGGACGCCGACAGACAGAAAACGCGGGAAGAAATTCTTGACGTGACTCTGGCGGACATTAAAGCGCTGGCGAAAATGATCCGTGAGGTGCTGGCGGACAATTATATCTGTGTCGTGGGTGGTCAGCAGGCGATAGAAGAAAACAAAAATGAGTTTAACAAAATTTTAAAACAGTAATTAATATGTCAGGAAAAGATTCGAGCAATCATGTACGGTTTTGCGAATTCTTTTCCTGACAATATTTTCATTTTACTGTTGACCAAAACTGTAACAAACTTTATAATATATATGTTTATGCTTGCTTTCAGTAATCCATTTTTATAGTTTGCATGAAAATGCAAAAGTAAGAGAAAGTGTAAGAGTATAGGAGGAAAAAAGATGAAAAGTTACACAATGGACCTGGGCGGCAGACCTCTGACGCTGGAATTCGGCGAAGTCTGCAAACAGGCCAACGGTGGTCTGCTGGTGCGTTACGGCGACACGGTCGTAGTCGTTGCCGCTACCGGGACCAAGACCCCTCGTGAAGGCGTGGATTTCTTCCCACTGACGGTTGATTTCGAAGAAAAAATGTATGCAGTTGGCAAGATTCCCGGTGGCTTTATCAAACGGGAAGGCCGTCCCAGCACCCATGCGGTACTGACGAGCCGGCTGATTGACCGTCCCATCCGTCCCATGTTCCCGGAAGGGTACCGGAATGATGTGCAGATTGTAGCTACCCCGGTTTCCGTAGACCCGGACAACGCGCCGGATATCCCGGGCATGATCGGTGCTTCCGCTGCTTTGTGCGTATCCGATATTCCCTTTGAAGGACCTATCGCCGGCGTGCGCGTAGGCCTGATTGACGGAAAATACATTGTCAACCCGACAGTTGATCAGTTCAAGGTGAGCCGCCTGAATCTGGCGGTAGCCGGAACCACGGACGCTATTTTAATGGTAGAAGCTGGCTGCAAGGAAATTTCCGAACAGGAAATGCTGGACGCAATTTTCTTTGCCCATGAGAATATCAAAAAGATCTGTGAATTCATCAGTGGCATTCAGGCTGAGATCGGCAAACCGAAAATGGAAGTGCCAAAATATAATCCGCCGGAAGAACTGGTAAAAGAAATCGAAGAGTTCGGCGCGGAAAAACTGAAAGCGGCCCTCATGGACGCAAACAAGTTGCAGCGTGAAGAAAACGTAGACCGTGTTAAGAAAGAAATCGCGGAAGCGTTTATCGAAAAATATCCGGACAACGGCACCGACGTTGCCTATATTACCCAGAAGCTGGTTAAGAAAATCGTACGCCGTACCATTGCGGTAGACAAGATCCGTCCTGACGGACGGGCGCTGGACGAGGTGCGTCCGGTAACCTGCCGCGTGGGCCTGCTGCCCCGGGTACATGGTTCTTCGCTCTTCACCCGCGGTCAGACTCAGATCATGAACGCCTGCACCCTGGCTCCTCTGCGCGAAGCACAGGTCATCGAAGGCCTGGGACCGGAAGAGATGCAGCGTTACATCCACCATTACAATTTCCCGCCGTATTCCGTTGGCGAAACCAAACCCCTGCGCAGCCCCGGCCGTCGTGAAATCGGTCACGGCGCCCTGGCGGAACGGGCTCTTCTGCCGGTTGTTCCTTCCGAAGAAGATTTCCCGTACACCCTGCGTCTGGTTTCCGAAGTGTTGGAATCCAACGGTTCTTCTTCCATGGGTTCAGTATGTGCCAGTACCCTGTCCCTGATGGACGCGGGTGTGCCCATTAAAGCACCGGTGGCCGGCGTAGCTATGGGCCTGGTAAAAGACGGCGACTTCTTTACCATCCTGACAGATATCCAGGGCCTGGAAGACGCGCTGGGCGACATGGACTTCAAAGTGGCCGGTACAGAAAACGGCATCACTGCCATGCAGATGGATATGAAGATCGACGGCATCAACCGCGAAATCTTTGAGCAGGCGCTGGCGCAGGCCAAACGTGGTCGTGAATTCATCATGGGCAAGATGATGGAATGCATCAGCGAACCCCGCAAGGCGCTGTCCAGATGGGCTCCGAAGATTACCACTATCACCGTGGATCCGGAAAAGATTGCCAAGATTATCGGGCCTGGCGGCAAGACCATAAAGAAGATCGTGGAAGACACCGGAGCCAAAATCGATATTGAAGATTCCGGCAAAGTGTATATTTCTTCCCCGGACTCCGATGCTATCGAAAAGGCCATCAAAGCCATCGACGGCATTACGGCAGAAGCGGAAGTGGGCAAGATCTACACCGGCAAGGTGACCCGTATCATGAACTTCGGTGCTTTTGTAGAAATCCTGCCCGGTAAGGAAGGCATGGTACATATTTCCCAGCTGTCTACCGAAAGGGTGGAAAAAGTAGAAGATGTGGTCTCTGTGGGCGACGAGATCATGGTGAAATGTGTGGAAATTGACAGCAAGGGCCGTATCAACCTGTCCCGCAAGGCAATCCTGCAGGGGAAATAAGAGATAGAGAACTACACAGTATTTGCTGGCCGGCGTCCTTTGGGCGCCGGTTTTTTTATGCGGTTTTCAGGACAAACCGAAAAAAACACTGAATCATTTGTATCACAAAAAAACCGACCGTTTTTCGGCCGGTTTTGATTATACTGTATTTATTATATTGCGTTTATTGAATTTCGAAACTTATATTTTTAACCGCATCGACTGCTTCCGGTAGTTGATTGCTGGTCTTTTTCTCCGCCGTTTTCTGGAATTTGGTCACAAGCACGCGGGTCAGGCCCTGCTGCGCCAGTGAACCGGGTCCGTTGACACAGCCGTTGCAGCAGGCCATGCCTTCAAAGTACTCTGCAGTGAGTTTACCGGATTTAATCTGGCTCAGTTTCTCCTTGCAGAATTCCAGTCCGTCAGCATATTCTGCAGATAATGCTGCCTGACGGTCCAAAGGCAGAACCTCTTTCATGGAGGCCTGCACGCCCCGTGTTAACGGGAAGCCAATACCTCCTGCCGTAGCTTGGGTGACATATTCCTTGTCTGCCGGTTGTGACAGATCGATGCCGGTCCCTTCGAAAATACACTGCAGTTCTTCATAGGTCAGCACAAAATCAACGGCGTCCGGATGTTCCAGGGATTCCCGCTTCTTGGCGATGCAGGGGCCGATGAAGCAGGTCATGGCTTCCGGATTTTTGTTTTTGACATATAAGCCGCAGGAAACCATAGGGGATGTGGTCTTTGAAATGTTTTCTTCATATTCCGGAAAATGTTTTTTTACCAGGGAGACAAAGGCAGGGCAGCAGGAGCTGGTCATGAAGGACAGTTTTTTCGGAACTTTTTCCAAAAACTCTTCCGCTTCATGCAGGGTCGTAATATCGGCGCCGACAGCGACTTCTACCACATCTGTAAAACCTAATTTATATAATCCTGCGATTACCTGGGCAGGGGTTATTTTCATGCCGAACTGTCCCACGAACGAGGGAGCCAGCATGGCAATAACAGGTTTATGTTGCTTTAAGGACAACAGCAGGGGAACGATCATGCTTCGTTCATCCAGTGCGCCGAAGGGGCAGGCTTCCCGACAGTTGCCGCAATTTGTACATTTTTCATAATCAATTTTTGTTCTTTTATCTTCGCCGGCGGAAAGTGCATTCAGGGCACAGGCCCGGATGCAGGGACGACTGATTTCGATAATGGCGCCGTAAGGACAGGATTTGGAACAGCGCCCGCATTCGATGCAGACATCACGATTGATAAAAGCCCTGTTGTTAACAATGGAGATGGCTTTTTTAGGACAATTGTTCATGCAGTTATGCTGGATGCAGTGCCGGCACAAATCGGTAACATAGTATTTGTCAATGGGGCAGGCGTCACAGGCATCTGGCAGCACGTCGATGATAGGCAGTTTTTTGTCGAATTCCCCATCTAGTGCAGCTTTTGCCGCATTGATGATATTGAGGCCCAGGGGCTGCCACAACGCCATTTGGATGCGGTTTTTCAATACGGCCCGTTCTTTATGCACACAGCAACGGACACGGCTTGTATTGTCTTTTACAGTATTATAAAGAATATCATAAATGTGATCCGGCAGACAGTCGTTCCATGTGTATTCTGCAATCCGGCGCAGAACCTCCCGCCTGAAATTTACGACCTGTGTTGTTTCCATGTGTTTCCTCCTTTTTCTGATGTTCTTTCTTTAATCTTTACCAAATCATTAATAATGTCTTTATCAGTATTATATATGAATAATTGTGTTTTTGAAAGTAGAATTGCGGAACTGTGAATATTTTTCGATAAATTGTGAAGGATATGGTATAATAATTATAATAGATTTTTAATGCCCGGCGATTGTGCCGGGAAACCGAAAATGAAATGGGGAGGATGTAAAATGAGAATCCGTGGTTTTGAAAAAATCAATAAATATAAAGATGTTGTTTTTCCCATGCCGGTTCGCAAGACGAAAACCTCTGCCGGATATGACATCTGTGTTCCGGAAGACGTAGCGCTGCTGCCGGGCCGTATGGTGATGGTACCTACCGGCGTCAAGGCATATATGCAGGAAGATGAATTCCTGGGTGTGCATATCCGTTCCAGCATGGCAATTAAAAAGGGAATCCGCCTTGTTAACAATGTGGGAATCATTGATGCGGATTATTATAATAATCCCGACAATGAAGGACATATCATGCTTGCGCTGGTGAATACCGGATTAGAACCAATGGTTTTACAGAAAGGCGAACGGGTAGCCCAGGGCATTTTCTACAAATACCTGACGACAGATGACGATAAAGACACGAAAAAAGAAGACCGGAGCGGCGGTTTCGGCAGTACAGGAAAAAAACGGTGATGTTCCGGTTTCCGTCACTGTAAATACCGTAATAGTGTTGCGAATATTACAATAGAATTGCGGTCAGCTGGAATATAAATAAAAATTAAAATCAAGTCTTGTCATATCCCATATAGTGTGATATAGTATACACTATATTCACCATGCTCCGGTTTATTATGTACACTAATTAGGAAAGAAGGACTGCTTTATGTGTTTACCAGGTTTATTGATTGGCGTGCCTTTCGTGGCGGCAATCCTTGCGTTCTGCCTGCGGGGCAATGGGGCCCGTAACATCCTTGTGAAGCTGGCAGCGGCCGTTACTATGGTCTTATCTGTAGGGACGGCAATCCGATACTTTGGGCACCCGGCATTTTTAAAAATTACCGGGGGATTTTTGCCGGCGGTTCTGCTTGCTGTGGATGTCATTGCCGCTGCTGTTATTTTCTATTACACGCTGATAAAGTTTAAAAAATTCAAGATTGCGTTCCTGGAACTGATACAGCTTGCCGGGATCCTCTGGTTTGAAAAGGGGATAGGCCACGCGATTGAAGCGCGCCATGATCTGATTATTGACAATTTTGCGCTGATCATGGTACTGATTGCCGGCATTATCGGCAGTCTGATCGCCGTCTTCTCATTAGGTTATATGGAAGAATTCCAGAAAGAACATCGCGACGTGCAGGACCGGCGTCCGTTCTTCTTTTTTGTTATCTTCCTGTTCCTGTCAGCCATGTTCGGCCTGGTCATTTCCAACAACCTGCTGATCATGTACACCTGCTGGGAAATCACCAGCCTGTGTTCGTTCCTGCTGATTGGCTACACACAGACGGAAGAGGCTGTGGAAAATTCGTTTAAGGCCCTGTGGATGAACCTGCTGGGCGGCGTAGCGTTTGCCGCCGCCATTCTCTGGCTGGGCGCGGAGTATGAATCCGTGGAACTTTCCATGCTGATCAATCTGGGTCGCAGCTCGCAGCCTGTGGAAATTGCGGTTGCGCTGCTGGTCTTCTGCGGCTTTACCAAAGCTGCCATGATGCCGTTCTCCGGCTGGCTGCTGGGAGCCATGGTTGCGCCTACGCCGACTTCGGCTTTGCTGCATTCTTCCACAATGGTAAAGGCAGGCGTGTTCCTGATCATAAAACTTTGCCCCGTGCTGGGCCCGAACCATGCAGGCCTGATGACCATGTTCATCGGCGGAGCCACATTCCTGTTTGCATCCTTTGTGGCCATTTCCCAGTCTGACGGCAAAAAAGTGCTGGCATATTCCACAATTTCCAACTTGGGCCTCATCGTCTGCTGCGCGGGCATCGGTTCCTATGAAGCAGCCTGGACTGCTATTATGATCGTAGTTTTCCACGCAGTGGCCAAGAGCCTTATGTTCCTTTCGGTGGGCACGGCGGAACAGCAGCTGGGCAGCCGTAACATTGAAAACTTTGACGGCATGTTCTGCTCGCTGCCGGGTCTGTCTCTCTGCATGATCATCGGCATCTGCGGCATGTTCCTGGCGCCGTTCGGCATGCTGATCTCCAAATGGGCCGCCATGAAAGCCTTTGTGGATGCGGGACATCCGCTGTTATTACTGGTGCTCGTGTTTGGTTCTTCCACCACGTTGTTCTACTGGACCAAGTGGCTGGGCAAAATTACGGCGTACATTCCCGCAGAGAAAAATCTGGAAGAAGGAATCCACGGCGTAGAGTGGCTGGCATTACGCTCGTTAAGCGCCCTGAGCATTGTGACCTGCGTGTTGTTCCCGGTTATTTCCCAGATGGCAGTTATTCCGTATCTGGAAGTTACATATGAAACAACGATGGAAGTTATTTCCCGGAGCAACCTGCTGATCATGTCCATGATGGTCCTGTTGCTGGTGGTCCTGCCGCTGCGTTTCGGCAAAGGGCAGGAAAAGAAACTGGTGGTCACCAACCTGGCCGGGGAAAACCTCGGCGACAACCAGTCGTATCGCGGCGCGGCCGGGCAGGTGATTCCGGTCACGGTCCGGAACTGGTATATGGAAAAATGGTTCGGGGAGGCAAAAATGAAACTGTGCGGATTCATTCTTTGCGGTTCCTGCCTGTTAATTGAGTTTGCGATAATATTCGGAGGTGCTTTCCATGTCTGAGATGGTCATCAACATTATTTCGGGGATTGCATATCTGATCCTGGCGCCGGTTATCGGCGGCCTTCTGGCCGGTGTTGACCGCAAAATTTCCGCACGCATGCAGCGCAGGGTTGGACCTCCCATTATGCAGCCCTTTTACGATTTTTTCAAACTTTGGGATAAACAGCCTGTGGCGGTAAACAAAGCCCAAAGTTTTTACGTGACCGGCTTTCTGCTCTTTGTGGTGATCAGCGGCCTGTTCTTCTTTACGCATGGAGATATTCTGCTGGTGGTGTTCACGCTCACCATGGCCAGCGTCTGCTTTATTGTCGCTGCGTATTCTTCCAACTCTCCCTACAGTCAGATCGGCGCGGAACGGGAACTGGTGCAGACCATGTCCTACGAGCCCATGCTGCTTCTGATGGCCTTGGGATTTTACCTGAACTGCGGCACATTCAGTATCGGTGAGATATTGAAATCCCCCCAGATGAATTTTATCTACATGCCCGGTATTTTTGTCGGGCTGAGCTATATCCTGCTGATTAAATTCCGCAAATCGCCCTTTGACCTTTCCGTTTCGCATGAAGCGCATCAGGAACTGATCCAGGGGGCGCTGACTGAAATTTCCGGACGTTCGCTGGCGCTGATTGAACTGGCGCACTGGTATGAAAATGTGTTCCTGCTTGGTTTTGTGTACCTGTTCTTTGCCTGGACCGCGCCCTGGAGCCCGGCGCTGGGACTGTTCATGTGCGCGTTCACTTATTTTGGCGACATTCTGGTGGACAACTGCTGTTCCCGTGTAAAATGGGAAAACATGCTGGCCTCGACCTGGCTGGTAACATTGGTTGCAGGTTTTGTAAACATTATGTTCCTGATGCAGATACGCTGATTATGTTTGCTGTCATATTATCAAATTGCAACAAAATTCGGCAAAAATGATAGTACAATAAGCATGGCAAGGAAAGGATGCGGCTTATATGAGTTATATAAAGAAATCTCCCTGGCTTGTTCATTACGATGGCTCCAGCTGCAACGGCTGTGACATCGAGGTGCTCGCCTGCCTGACCCCGCTGTATGACGTGGAACGGTTCGGTATCGTAAATACCGGCAATCCCAAGCACGCGGACATTTTTCTGGTGACGGGCGGCGTAAATACCCAGAACCTTCCGGTTGTAAAACAGATTTATGAACAGATTCCGGAACCGAAAGTGGTCATCGCGGTAGGGACCTGTGCCTGCAGCGGCGGCGTATTCCGCGACTGCTACAATATGCTGGGCGGAATGGATAAAGCGATTCCTGTGGATGTGTATGTACCGGGCTGTGCGGCCCGGCCGGAATCCATTATCGACGGCGTGGTGAAAGGCCTGTCTGTGCTGGAAGAAAAGCAGAAAGCGCTGGCAGTTCCTGTGAGAGAAAAACAGGCTCTGCGGGAAAGAGAATTAGAACCGGAAGTGGCTATCAATAAAAGTCAGGAGGCCGGGAAATGAAACAGATTTTTATTCAGACAGCAGCTGCTGATTTGCTGGGCAAAGCAGCGCAGTATAAAAAAGACGGGTACCGCATGGTGCAGATCCTGTGCACCCGGGTTCCGGAAGGCTACGAACTGACTTACAGTTTTGATAAGGATTATGTGATGGAAAACCTTCGGGTCGTGGTGCCGCTGGAGGGTTCCGTGATGAGTGTTACCAGCCAGTACTGGTACGCCTTTGTCTGGGAAAACGAGATCCATGACCTGTTCGGTCTGAATGTGGAATTTATTGCGCCGGAAGTGGATTACGGCGGAAAGTTCTTCCATCTTGCCAAACCCATGCCCTGGCATGAGCTGGCTAACGCGAAACAGCCGGCTGCGGCCGTAAAGGTGAACCTGCGGCCCGGACTGGGTGTGGACGCTGCGGTAAAACCGGCGGCGAAACCTGCTGCACCGGCAGCAAAACCTGCGGAAGGAGGAAACTGATATGGGCAAAAGTACAGTTGTACCTTTTGGTCCCCAGCATCCGGTATTGCCGGAGCCGATCCATTTCGATCTCGAGCTGGAGGACGAAAAAGTTGTAAAGGCGATTCCTTCCATTGGGTATGTTCACCGGGGCTTGGAAAAACTGGTAGAGAAGCGCGGATTCCAGGAATATGTGTATGTAGCGGAACGGGTCTGCGGTATCTGTTCTTTCGGTCATGGCTGGGGTTACAGCAAGGCCATCGAAGGACTGATGGAAATTGAAATTCCGAAACGGGCGGAGTACCTGCGTACCATCTGGCACGAAATTTCCCGTCTCCACAGCCATCTGCTTTGGGCAGGACTGGGCGCCGACGCCCTGGGGTTTGAGAGTTTGTTTATGCAGTGCTGGCGTATCCGTGAAACGATTCTGGATATCATCGAACAGACCACCGGCGGACGGGTTATATTTTCCGTCTGCAAAGTGGGCGGTGTGCGCCGGGATATTCCCGATCAGGAGTTAAAAGAAATCGTGAAGCGCCTGGATGCGCTGAAGAAAGAGATTGACGGAGTGGCGGAAATCTTTCTGAATGACGAAACGATCCATGCCCGGCTGAAAGGCGTCGGCACGGTGACCTATGATGAAGCGGTGGCGCTTGGCTGCGTAGGCCCTACGGCCCGGGCCAGCGGCGTGCCGCAGGATTACCGGATAGGAGACGAAGGGGGAGCCTAT
>CAJODT010000031.1 GCA_905233365.1 uncultured Succiniclasticum sp. | reverse complement strand
TATATTGGATCGCCAGATAAACTGCAGCAATTCAGACAGGGCATAGTTATCGTTATCAAACTTTAGCTGAGGATTGTTGGTTTCTTTGGCCCGCTGGGCAAGAAAGTTTGTGCAGTTTACATCAAAAATACGGTTGCACAGATAGGCCACGCCGGTACAGTCGCTGTAATCATTGGTGGCTTTGGCATTGCAGGGCAGGAAGCGTTTTAATGTTGGGTAGTGGCGACCGTCGCCTTGCAGCAGGTCTTTATATGCGGTAAAAGTGGTAAACAGGAAAGTGTTGCTGCGCACCCCCTGAATAGGCACTGCGGAAACAGCTCTGCAGTTCTTTCAGTCCTTCCGCGTTTTTGCCGTTCCGCGCTGCCTTATACCATTCCTTGGACAAACTTGCTTCCATGTTGAAGCGTTTGTCTTCCAGTATTACGATCCGCTCGATTCCTTCCGGGTAGGCTTCCTTGTACTTGCCCTCCGGGTTGCGCCGGATAAACCCGTTTTCGATATGGTAATACTCCATGGCAATGTTGTGCATGGCGCAATACTGGGAGAGCATGCTGTTCTTTGTGCGGTACGAGAAAAACCAGCACTGGTCAAAGCAGGCGAACAGCTCCCGTTTCATAAAGGCGATGATAGAAGTAAAATGACCATTTTTCTCCCCGTAGGGATACAGGTTGCAGCTGCGGCCCAGGTTTTTTACTGCATCAAACACTTTTTGCGAAGAACTCTGTTTGTCATACTTGGATTGCGGATTGTATACCAGCTGGTCTCCCCTCCGGATGACAATCTCATCCTGCTGCATCAGCAGCACATCGCCTGTGCCAAAACGGGCAATGACCCCGCCGTCCTTTTTCTGTTTTGTTCCCACAACCTCACGGAACAAGGGAGGGATTTCATCAAAATACGCTGTGTACGGATACGGGCTCTGGCGAAACGCCTTGATTGTATCTTCATTAAAGAATCCCCAGAGGGATTGGGTGGTTACAATATTTTCCCCATTGCGGATCAGTTCCAGAATGCTTTGGTTGAAGGGCGGCTGCTCCGGCCGCTTTGCTTTCAGTTTGCGCAAAAAGCGTTCGTCCCGTTCCTTCACTGTAGAAACAAAAATGATGAAGCGTTTGTGTTCCAACTCATTAAAGAACCCTGTGCGCTTAAGATCGTTAACATACTCATCCTCTTTATAAGACGGATTATAGGAAATGTCCATCAGCAGGGAAGAGCTTTTGCCAATGCCCATGGGCGAATCTACGATACGAAAGGTCAGTTGCTTTTGTGAATTGTTGATTTGCTCGCCAATGGTTTGTCTGTTTGTGTTTTGATCGTTAGCGTGGTGCTCTTCATTTTGTTGTGTATCATTTTGCCCGACAATATCTTCTTCTGCGTTTTCCGTAAAACTCATACATCCTCCTGTGTTACGCCAGCGTTAAGGGGAACGTAAAATAAATCAGTAAACGATTCAACATCGCTTCCCCATTTACCGGCAAATAAAAAGGGAGGGCAACATGCATACGCATTGTTGACTCCCAAACGAATGATATTATACATCAAAGTGCAGGAAAATGCAATTACAAAGTTAGTAAATCAAAAGAAAAACGCCCGCGTTTGCAGGCGTTGTAAAAATTGCGTACTTTAAAATTATGAACCAGCCGGCAAACTCTTAAAATGTAACCTTCCCCAGCCAGTCTGTCAGCACATAACGGTCCGGATCAGAAGGCGAACGGGTCACGGTAAACATATACCGTCCGATGAGCTCCGGCACATCTTTCGGGTCATCTTTCTGCCACTGCTCAACCGTACCGTGAGTATTTCCGGCAAAGCCTGAGGAAGCAGTGTAAATATTGGCAATGCCTGCCCACACGCCATTCCCTGTTTCATTCCAATCCGCCACCTGCGCAAACCGGATGGCTTCCCCGCCGGCTTTCGGTGCTAAATATAAATTATTGGTCAGCTTATACTGCCGGGAGGAAACCGCCTCAATACGACGTCCGAAGTATTTATACACAGCCGCTTCCACCGCCTCTTTTTTCACGCCCCAACAGTTAACATCGTTCACCTCGACCAAATCATAGTGGCGGTTCAAAAGGTTGTGCATTACTCCGAAATCAATAAAGGTGTCCATGGGAATTTCATTGTTCACTACAAAGCTGTCCACATGGGCTTCCGCAAAATTGCTGAAGAACGTGTCCAACTGGTCGCGCTTCGCAGCGTCCAATTCCCCGCGGCTTGCGGCAGCGGCAGACAACGCAAACGCAAGCATCATAAACATTGTCAGTAAAACTGTACTCCATTTTTTCATAATGATACCCTCCTTGCAAGCAAGTGCAAAACAACTCAGCGCCATTTTTGCATTTTGTATATTTTGTCAGTTTGTATTTTATATTATATCACAAAACACCGGAACTATGTTACGCTTTCTTTTTGGCATTCCCCTTGCTTTGCCCGAAAAATAAAACGTTACTATTTATAAAAAGAAACGTTGAGCTTTTTCTTAAAATGTTTTATAATAATTATAAAGAATCCGCAAATATAAATCGCAACGCAAATTTAAAATTTAATTTAATTTTTTTTAAAATATTTTATTTGCTTTTTAAATTTTATGTCACATGTATTTTTGCAAATTCGCTATTTGCAGGTTCAACTTCACAACACAGCGTAAGCTGCAAATTCTAAAATTAATAAAGCGAGGTTATCATGAAACTATCATTACAAATGCTGTCCAAACGGCAAAACATTTTATTCACGGACGAGCACAGCGCGCGTCTGCCTGTAGTACGCATGACGAAAGCCATTTTACAAAATTTTAAAAATGTGGAGTACGGTGAAATTGAGTTCAGTTGTGGCAAAAAGTTTGCGGCCTACGGCACCAAAGCCGACATCCTTGGCCTGTACGGGCAGAACGGCTCCGGCAAGACTGCGTTTATCGACGCGCTGTACATTTTAAAGGAGCTGATGCGGGGCAGCAAGGTGCAGGATCTGTTTTCCGAATGCGTGGCTAAAAACGCAGATCATGCAAAGCTCACCTTCCTCTTTGAGCTGCAGTATGAAGACGGACGCGTCCGCAAGGCCATGTATGAATTTTGCATGAAGGCCATACCGATTAAAGAAAACGCGGAAGCAGGCATGGAAGCCGCCGCAAATTTCGGCGGGCTTCCGCTGTCCAGTCAGAGAGTTTGTATTTTTGACGAAGTCCTCAGCATGTCCGGTCCCTTCCACGGCAGCGACCAGCGCATGAACCCGGTCATCGATACCACCGGTGATGAAAGTCCTTTCGGCCCCAGGTCGCGCCACAAATTTATGATCGGCCCGGATAAGGGAAACAAAACTACTATTCAGTTAGAGGTAAACAAACGGCTGGCCCGCGAGCGCTCCCAGTCTTTCATCTTTATGCGGGAAACACTGGAATGCCTGAAATCGACCGGCCTCTACTCTGAATACCTGCAGGTTCTGCTGGAACTGAACTTTTACGGATTACACTATTTCTTTGTGGTCAACACACGGTCCTCCGGTCTTATCCGCCTGAATCTGGCGCTGCTGCTGCATACGCCTCAAGGTTCTTACGCCATCCAGACGGACCGGCCCACCGATATGCCCCAGAATGAATTTGACATTGTGTCCCAATACATTCCCAAAGTGAGTACCGTGATTACGCAGCTGGTTCCCGGGCTTTCCATCGAACTGCACACCATTGCCCAGACCATTACAAAAGACGGTTCCACCAGTTATCTTGTGGAACTCATTGCCGACCGCAACGGGACGAAGCTGCCCCTGCGTGACGAATCGGACGGCGTGCGCCGCATCATTTCTTTACTCAGTTTGCTGACAGCGGCTTTCAACGATTCCTCCCTGACCCTTGCCATTGATGAATTCGACGCAGGCATCTTTGAGTATATCTGGGGCGAACTGCTGGAAATGTTTGCAAAAGACGGCGTAGGCCAGTTGATCTTCACTGCCCACAACCTGCGTCCTTTAGAGGTCATCAGCAAGAAATTCCTGTTTTTTACCAGCACCGATCCGAAAGACCGTTACGTACAGCTGAAAAGCATTGCCCGTACCAACAACATGCGCAATGTGTATTTCCGCCAGATTGAAAACGGTAACGAGGAAAAGGTGTACAATGAAACGAAACGTGAAGAAATAATAAAAGCGCTTCGGAGTGTGAAAGAGTAAATTGAATAAAGCAAGCACTGCTTGACAGATATCGTTTTTGCAGTTGTTACAGAGCGTCAGGCGTCCGAACGCGGAAATACTGATGGGCCAATTGTTTTAATAAATTGTTTTATAAAATACGTAAAGCCTTCGCTGCCGCTCAAGACAGCAAAGGCTTTTTTTCAATGATATTTAATAATAAAACCAGTATAGTAGAAACCCCACCACTACGCTGCAGATATTTACCAGCACAAGGGTTTTGAAGAGCTTCTTCCTATCGCCTTTAATGAAATAACTGCACAGGCAAAACTCCAGCAGTACCACTGCGATTTCTCCCAGGAAAACTGCCAGCCAATACGAGTCAAGAGGATCCTGTTCCAAAAATTCATTCAGCAGCAGATTGCTGATAATATTGACGACTGCAAAACCCGCCAGCTCTTTTGGCTTGCGGTAACCGCAAAAATAGAACAGCGGCACTTCAATCAAAACAGTAATCAGCGCCGTTGTGTATAGTATATCCTCTATATCCGACCAATCCAGATAAATATGTGTGCCGGGGATCAGCGGCGTAGGAGCAATTACATCAAAAAGCATGGAAGGTTCCTCACATTCTGACAACATCTTTCTCTTTCAAATTATTATAGCATATCGGATTTACAGAATAAATAAATTTTAAACTTTTTATACAAAAACAGGACTGCCGGATAAGCAGTCCTGTTCATTTTGAAGATACAGTGTATCTTATTTTAAGTTTCGTTGTTCAAACGTTTTTCTATTGTGGCGTTCCGATTATTTAAACATGCTCAGCAGGATGCCGCCATGGGCAGCCAGTACCGGAGCAAATACCAGGGAAACGATGGTCATCAGCTTCAGCAGGATGTTCATAGCCGGTCCGGACGTATCTTTGAAGGGGTCGCCTACGGTGTCACCGGTAACCGCTGCTTTGTGAGGGTCGGAACCTTTGCCGCCGTGCACGCCGGATTCGATGTACTTCTTTGCGTTATCCCATGCACCGCCCGCATTGGCCATCATGATAGCCAGCAGTACGCCTGCAGCCAGTGCGCCGCCGATCATTCCGCCCAGCGCGGCAGGCCCTAACAGCATGCCGACCAGGATCGGGAACGCAATGGCGATGACGCCGGGTGCAATCATTTTGTTCAGCGCGGCAGCGGTAGAAATATCTACACAGCGGCGATAGTCGCCACGGGCCTTACCTTCCAGCAGGCCGGGGATCTCATGGAACTGGCGGCGGACTTCCACTACCATTTCGTTGGCAGCTTCACCAACGGATTCCATGGTCATGGCACCGAAGACGAACGGCAGGGTCGCGCCGATGAACACACCAATCAGCACAACAGGATCCAGCAGGTCGATGGCTTTCAGCTTTACAACCTGGGAGTAAGCGGAGAACAGAGCCAACGCAGTCAGCGCTGCAGAACCGATGGCAAAGCCTTTGCCGATAGCGGCGGTGGTGTTGCCGACGGAGTCCAGGGTATCGGTGATTTCGCGAACGCTTGCGGGCAGTTCCGCCATTTCGGCGATGCCGCCTGCGTTATCGGAAATCGGGCCGTAAGCATCAACCGCTACGGTGATGCCGGTGGTTGCCAGCATGCCTACCGCGGACAGGGCGATACCGTAAATGCCCATAGCCGGATTGGCCATGCCACCCATTACAAAGAACGCGATGAATACCGCGATGCAGATAAAGACGATGGGCAGGAAGGTGGAATACATACCTACTGCCAGACCTGCGATGATTACGGTCGCGTGACCGGTTTCCGCCTGATCTGCGATTCTCTTTACGGAGCTGTAATCAGCAGAGGTGTAAACTTCAGTGATTTTACCAATTAACAGGCCGACTACCTGGCCGGCAGCAATAGCCCAAAAGGCGTTCATGTTACCAAACAGCGCATTGGACAGATATCCGGCCGCACCAATGGTCAGTACGCCGGCGATGTAGGTGCCGGTGTTCAGCGCACCCTGCGGATTAGTGGATTTGCTGTGACGTACATACAGGATGCCGATGATGGATGAAACGATACCGGACAGAGCCAGCAGGAACGGATAGGCTACGCCTTCGCCGCCTTTGAACGCAACAGCACCCAGGGTCAGCGCGGAGATGATAGCGCCTACATAAGATTCAAACAGGTCGGCGCCCATACCGGCCACGTCGCCTACGTTATCGCCTACGTTATCAGCGATGGTAGCGGGGTTACGGGGGTCGTCTTCCGGAATGCCGGCTTCCACTTTACCAACCAGGTCAGCGCCAACGTCGGCAGCCTTGGTGTAGATACCGCCGCCGACACGGGCAAACAGTGCGATGGAGCTTGCGCCCAGACCGAAACCGGTTACGATGTCCATGTTTGCGCCGTTTTCACCAAACAGTGCAAAAGCCAGGGCAACACCGGTGATGCCCAGGCCGACAACGCCCAGACCCATTACGGAACCGCCGGAAAAAGCAATCTGCAGTGCCTGGGGCATACCGTGTTCAGCAGCCGCCGTGGTGCGTACATTGGCTTTGGTGGCTACGTTCATACCGCAGTAACCGGCCAGAATAGAGAAGATTGCGCCCGCGATGAAGCAGACCGCAGTCATGGGTTTCAGGAAAATTCCAATAAGAATTGCAACAACAATAATGAATACAGCCAACGCTTTGTATTCGCGGTACAGGAAAGCCATAGCGCCCTCATGAATGTGGCCGGAAATTTCCTGCATCAGTTCGTTACCGGCTTCCGCCCTCATGATGGAGCTGCTCAGCATGGCAGCGATCAGAAGCGCAAGGATACCGGCGCCAATGGAAAACATGATAAAACTACTCAAGATGTTATCCCCTTTCGACAAAAATTATAATTTAAGTTTAAAAATTTTAAAGGGTGAAACCCTTTGTTAACAAATCATTTGTGAGTCTTTGCCCACAAGTCTGAAAACAGATCACGCCTTTTCAATACGCAATCCCTGTCAGGCAGCCCGCAGTTGCTTTTCCTTCTCACAAAGCGCGGGTCATGCATTGAGTTTGGCAAGAACTAACGTGATGACACCAAATGCCGTACCCAGCGTAATTGTCGCCTTAGACAAAATAGTATCCAGATCATTCCCCTTACCAAAGAAGGAGCCATCGCCGCCACCGAAGGAACTGGACAGGCCTGCGCCTCTGCCGGTCTGCATCAGCACAGCCGCAATCAGGGCTATACAGACGACGAAGTCCACTACCATCAAGACAGTTTCCAGCATTTACTTACCTCCTTTTTTCTATAATAGGTATTTTATATTCCCGTGTTAGTACCACAGTATTTTACCACACCTTTATCAGTGTGGCAATAATAAAGTAAAAATTTTTTAACAGAGTTTTGTTGAATAGAATGATCACGTTAAATGATGCGCCAACATTTTAATTATTGCAGCTATACTAAAACTCCTCGTCGTACATAAAACGGGGGCAGGTCAAAAACATAAAACAAAACGCACCGCAGCTTTAAGAAAACACTGATTAATTCGTCTGCGCACAGACTCATGTAATCAGCGTCTCCTTAAACAAACAGGGGAACTGCTTTTGTACAGTTCCCCTCTTTTTGTCAGCAAACTAAACCCTCTGTTTCAATTTATGTTTTGATTTGCAAATTAACTCTATTCTGTTTGCATCTTATTTTTTCAGATTGTAGAACACTTTCATACCGCCGTAGCTTGCAGCCGGGCCAAGGTCTTCTTCGATGCGCAGCAGCTGGTTGTATTTTGCCACGCGGTCGGTACGGGCCGGCGCGCCGGATTTGATCTGTCCTGCATTCAGGGCAACGGCGATGTCAGCCATGGTAGTGTCTTCCGTTTCGCCGCTGCGGTGAGAAACGATGGCGGTGTAGCCGTGACGTTTTGCCAGCTCCACAGCCCGGAAGGTTTCCGTCAGGGTACCGATCTGGTTCACTTTGATCAGGATGGCATTGGCAACGCCTTTGTCGATACCCATCTGCAGACGTTCCGCGTTGGTAACGAACAGGTCGTCGCCCACCAGCTGCACTTTGTCGCCCAGCTTCTTGGTGAGGGCTGCCCAGCCCTTCCAGTCGTCTTCTGCCAGACCGTCTTCAATAGAGATGATGGGATATTTCGCAACCAGGTCTGCCAGATAGTTGACCATCTGGGCACTGGTCTTGGGTGCACCTTCCGCCAGCATATGGTATTTGCCGTTTTTATAGAATTCGCTGGCAGCTACGTCCATGGCCAGCACGATGTCTTTGCCCGGTTTGTAGCCGGCTTTTACGATTGCTTCCATAATTACGTCCAGTGCTTCCGCATTGGATTCCAGATTCGGGGCAAAGCCGCCTTCGTCGCCCAAACCGGTGCTCAGGCCTTTGGCCTTCAGAATGCCTTTTAATGCATGGTAAATTTCCACGTTCATACGCAGGCATTCGCTGAAGTTGGGAGCGCCTACCGGCATAATCATGAATTCCTGGATATCAACATTGTTGTCCGCATGGGAACCGCCGTTAAGGATGTTCATCATGGGTACGGGCAGCTCGTGAGCATTGGTGCCGCCCAGATACTGGTACAGGGGCAGGCCCACATAGTTGGCCGCTGCTTTGGCAACTGCCATGGATACGCCCAAAATCGCATTAGCGCCCAATTTTGCCTTGTTAGGAGTCTTGTCCAGACGGATCAGCATTTCATCAATTTCGATTTGACGGGTAGCGTCCAGACCGATCAGCGCCTCGGCAATAATATCATTTACGTTTTCTACTGCTTTGATAACACCTTTGCCTACATAACGGCGTTTGTCTCCGTCCCGCAGTTCTACGGCTTCATGCACGCCGGTGGAGGCGCCGGAGGGAACCGCGGCGCGGCCCATGGTGCCGTCTTCCAGAATAACTTCCACTTCAACAGTAGGATTGCCGCGGGAGTCTAAAATTTCGCGGGCATAGACCTGAGTAATAATGGACATGATCATCACCTTTTCCTTTCGCTTTTGATTATTTAAAACGTTTTTACTTTATACGATTTTTATTGCGTACAAGGATTGAGCAAAACGTCGTGAGCGTTTGTGTTACTCCAGCAAGCTCTTCCCCGTCATGGCCTTCGGCTGCTCAATCTTTAAAAACTGCAGCAGCGTCGGCGCAATATCCGCAAGCCTGCCTTCATGCAGCTTGCATTTTTCTTTACTGATCACAATAAACGGCACTTTGTTTGTGGTGTGGGCCGTGCAGGGCGTTCCGTCTTCGTTCTGCATTTTTTCCAGATTACCGTGATCCGCCGTGATGCAGATCACACCGCCCAGTGACTGAATCTTTTCCACAATCTTTCCTGCACAGGCATCAACGGTCTCCATGGCTTTCACCGCTGCTTCCATGATGCCGGTGTGCCCTACCATGTCCGGATTGGCAAAGTTCAGGATCACCACGTCATATTTGTCTTCATCCAGCGCTTTGAGCAGTGCTTCCGTCACCAGTGGCGCGCTCATCTCCGGCTGCAGATCATACGTTGCTACTTTCGGCGAAGGGATCAGGATGCGGTCTTCCCCGGCATTGGGTTCTTCCACGCCGCCATTGAAGAAAAACGTCACGTGCGCGTATTTTTCCGTTTCTGCAATGCGCAACTGCTGCAAACCGTTCTTTGCCAGCACTTCTCCCAGCGTATCCTCATATTTTTCCGGAGGATAGGCTGTAGGAATATCAATCGTCGCATCGTACTGGGTCATGCCCACCATGTACACCGGTCTGGCCGCAGCAACCCGTTCAAAATACGGGAACTCTTCATCGTGCAGCGCACGGGTAATCTCGCGGGCCCGGTCCGGACGGAAATTGTAAAAGATCACACTGTCATCTTTACGGATGCAGGCAGCAGATTTTTCTCCCGCATCAGCCTCTTCGTTTTTCTGCGCCACACAGAAGGGCACCACGAATTCATCGTTCACGCCCGCTGCATAAGAAGCTTTGATACCTTCTTCAGCAGAAGCAAAGACCGCTCCGTCCCGCAGTACCATGTTGCGGTAGGCTTTTTCCAGGCGTTCCCAACGTTTATCCCGATCCATGGCATAATAGCGGCCACTGACCGTAGCAAAGCAGCCAACGCCTTTTTCTTTCATGAACACTTCCAAATCCTGCACAAAAGGAACAGCGCTTTGGGGAGGAACGTCACGTCCGTCTAAAAAGGCATGTACATAGACCTTTTGCAGCCCTGCCGCCTTCGCCATCTCCAGCAACGCTTTCAGATGGTCGATATGACTGTGGACGCCTCCGTCGCTGAACAGCCCCATCAGGTGCAGGGAGCTGTTCTTTTCTTTCGCGTGCTGCAGTGCTTCCAACAGCACTTTGTTTTTAAAGAAACTGCCTTCTTTGATGGCATGGGAAATCAGAGACAGGTCCTGATAAATAATCCGGCCTGAACCGATGTTCAGATGCCCTACTTCCGAGTTGCCGATCTGGCCTTCCGGCAGTCCCACGTCTTCCCCGCTGGCCTCCAGCTTTGTGTTAGGATACTCCGAAAAGTAACTGTCCAGATGCGGGGTACGGGCTGTCGTCGCCGCGTTGTACGGACCGGCCGGGGCAATGCCCCAGCCGTCCAGAATCATTAACATTACCGGCTTTTTTGCCATTTGTTCTCCTTCAACATCTTTTTTGTAAAACTCATTGCGTCGCAGCCTTTCTTTACAAATGTATTTGTAATATGAAACAGCCCAAAACTCCGAATCATGTTCATAAACTGCGCTGCAGACTATCACGTTTTGCTTTTAAAAACTGCGTACAATTTTTGCAAAGCTGTCAACCTTCAGGCTGGCGCCGCCAACCAGTACGCCGTCAATGCCGTTGATGCAGAACTGGGCAGCGTTGGTTTCTTTCACGCTGCCGCCGTACAGGATACGGATATGGCGGGCAACATCTTCGCCAACGATAGCATCCAGCTGCTTGCGGATAAACAGGCAAACTTCCTGTGCATCCTGTGCCGTTGCGGTATTGCCGGTACCAATGGCCCAGATGGGTTCATAGGCAACCGTCAGCAGTTTCGCCTGCTCATCGGTAATACCTTCCAGCGCGCTCTTCAGCTGACCTTCAATTTTTGCATTGGTTGCGCCCTGTTTCCGTTCCGCTTCCGTTTCGCCTACGCAAAGCACCGGCTTCAGCTGGTTGCGGTACGCAGCTTTCATCTTTTTCGCAATAATTTCATTATCTTCTTTGAAAATTTCGCGGCGCTCGCTGTGTCCTACCAACACGTATTCACAGCCGATATCCGCAATCTGTGCGCCGGACACAGCACCGGTAAAGGCGCCTTCGTCCTCCCAGCACAGATCCTGTGCGCCATAGCCCACGGATTTTCCGTCAATGGCTTCCGCTACGCTTTCCAATGCGGTAAAGGGCGGGAAAATCACTACCTCATTGACGGTTCCGTTTGTTTCGGTAACCAGACCCTGGGCCAGTTCGACCGCTTCATCCACGGTCTTATACATTTTCCAGTTACCGGCCACAAAAGGGCGCCGTACATTGTCCAGCGCCTCCACGCCCGGCAGGATCTTGCCTTCCAGATATTCCAAAGAAGCGCCGCCGCCGGTGGAAATATGGCTGATCTTATCTTCCAGGCCAATCTTCTTAATTGCCGCTACACTGTCTCCGCCGCCTACGATGCTGACCGCGTCACTGTCCGCAACAGCTTTTGCCACAGCTTCCGTACCCTTGCAGAACGCATCCATTTCGAATACGCCCATGGGGCCGTTCCAAACTACCAGCTTGGCATCTTTCACTGCGTCTGCATACAGCTTGCAGGTCTCCGGCCCGATATCCAGCGCCATGTAATCCTGATTCAGATCATCCAGGGCTGAAACTTCATAAACCGAATCCGGTTTGAATTCAGCTGCCATCACCAAATCAACCGGAAGCAGAATCTTAACTTTCTTAACGTCAGCTTCCGCCATGATGCGTTTGGCTTCTTCAATCTTATCTTCTTCCACCAGGGATTTACCCATAGGAATGCCCCTGGCCGCCAGGAAGGTGTTGGCCATGCCGCCGCCGATGAGCAGCGTGTCCACTTTGCCCAGCAGGTTGATGATTACGCCGATCTTATCCGAGACCTTCGCGCCGCCGATAATGGCAGTGAACGGATGCTGCGGATTATTGACGGCGTCGCCGATGAAGCGGATCTCTTTTTCCAGCAGGAAACCTGCCGCGCTGGGCAGGAAACGGGTCACGCCTTCCACCGATGCATGCGCCCGGTGGGATACGCCAAAGCCGTCGTTCACATACAGATCTGCCAGGGAAGCCAGCTTCTCCGCAAAGCCAAGATCGTTCTTTTCTTCTTCTTTATGGTAACGCAGGTTCTCCAGCAGTAATACAGAACCGGTCTCCAGCTTTTTCGCCGCTTCTTCTGCCGCCGGGCCGATGCAGTCTTCCGCAAAAGCAACCGGTTTGCCCAGCAGCTCTTCCAGATGTTTGGCTACCGGTTTCAGCGTAAATTTAGGATTGGCCTCTCCCTTCGGACGGCCCAGATGGCTCATTAAAATAACGGCCGCTCCATGATCCAGCAGGTACTGGATCGTCGGCAGCGCAGCTACCATACGGTTGTCATCCGTAATGTTGCCGTCGGCATCCTGAGGTACGTTAAAATCAACCCGCACCAGGACCTTTTTACCGGCAACCTCTAAATCGGAAAGGATTTTTTTATCCAAAAAACTCATCCCCCTTTCAAAATCAGCTTTCCCTTAAAATGCAAACAAAGCCGACGCCCTGTAAAAAGGGCGCCGACTTACGATCAATTATAAGCCTTTTTTGCCAACATAAAGGGCAAGGTCAACCAGACGGCAGGAATAACCCCATTCATTGTCGTACCAGGCAACAACTTTGGCCAGACGTTTGCCAATCATCATGGTGGACTGGCCGTCAATGATAGAGGAAAGGTCGCAGCCAATGAAATCACTGGATACCAAGGGCAGATCCGTATAACCCAGGATGCCTTTTAATTCGCCTTCCGCCGCTTTTTTCAGCGCCGCATTGATTTCTTCCACGGTAGCGTCTTTCTCCAGGGTTACCGTCAGGTCGGTCAGGGATACGTCCGGTGTAGGAACGCGCAGGGCAAACCCGTTCAGCTTGCCCTTTAATTCCGGCAATACCAGGGCAACCGCTTTGGCTGCACCGGTCGTGGTCGGGATGATGGACATGGCCGCTGCACGGGCACGGCGCAGGTCTTTGTGGCTTACATCCAGAATCTTCTGGTCATTGGTATAGGAATGAACCGTTGTCATCAGGCCGCTCTCAATGCCGAAATTATCCAGCAGGACTTTGGTAAAAGGAGCCAGGCAGTTGGTAGTGCAGGATGCATTGGAAATGATATGATGCTTTGCAGGATCGTATTTATCTTCGTTAACGCCCATTACGATAGTAATATCTTCATTTTTGCCAGGAGCAGAAATGAGAACCTTCTTTGCGCCATTATCTATATGGGCCTGCGCTTCTTTCGAGTCCTTAAACTTGCCGGTGCATTCCAGTATGATATCCGCGCCATACTTGCCCCAGGGAATCTTGGTAACATCCGTCTCACTGATAACCGGGATCTTTTTGCCGTCAATTACAAGGAAGCCGTCTTCCCAGGCAACATCCTCCTTCATGGTCCCGTGCACGGAATCATATTTTAACAGATGCGCCATGATTTCGCCGACTGTCCGGTTATTAATAGCAACAACCTCTGCATCGGGAAGGGTCAGGATCCTTCTCAACGCCAGACGACCGATACGACCAAAACCGCTGATACCAATTCTTACCATAACTAAACTCCTCCTTAAAATAAAAATTAAAACAGTCCGTTGATAACTCTAAAACACAGTAGATTAACACTGTGATAAATACCGTATTTATTGCTGGTTTAATGTTTACTTAATTTAAGAAACAATCTATTGGCAAATCGCAGCAACAACCTATCGCAAATAAAAAGAAAATTTACTCTTCCCTTAAAGATATTGTAACATAGCGCCCTTTAAAAGTGAAGAGTAAATTTCGTTGCTAAACATGCTTCTTTGTTATGCCATCTATAATTTCAAAAAAGAATCACGGTATTGTTTTCCTTTTAATATCAGCCTTTGATAATGGTTATCATTTTTCAGTTATAATAGCGCCTGATACTTACCGGTTATTAATCATTTCAGGCTGCATATCATGGAAATGCAATCGCTGATGGGCCGTCTTTTCCCACTCGGTTCCCTTTTTACCATAATTGGCAAAGGGATCGATGGACAGTCCGCCGCGGGGCAGAAATTTTCCCCAAACTTCTATGTATTTGGGGTCCAACAACCGGATCAGGTCTTTCATGATTATATTCACACAGTCCTCATGAAAATCTCCGTGATTACGGAAGCTGAACAGATATAATTTCAGTGATTTACTTTCTACCAACTTCCGGTCCGGAACATAAGAGATATAAATGGTCGCGAAATCCGGCTGACCGGTTTTGGGACAAAGGCTCGTAAATTCCGGGCAGTTGAATTTTACAAAATAATCATTTTCCGGATGTTTATTGGGAAAACACTCCAACACTTCCGGCGCATAGTCATCTTTGTATTTTGTCCGGTTCCCTAACAACTTTACACCCTGCAATTCCTTTTTCGTTCTGCCTGCTGTCATCAGTTTCTCCTAATACATAAATTGAGTAAAAATATAACATGTCTTATTCTCTCTACAGGAATACCGTAGTTGAGAAAGATGTTGAGATAGATCATCGGCAATCATCGGTGAAAGCCGCCGCATAACTGCTATACTGGTTAAGGCATTGTACCGTAAGTTGGGTTCTTTCTATTAGTTCTGGTTTCGGTCTGCTCTGAAAACCAGGTTTACGACATCTGCTTTTTCCAGTGCCCTGACCAGCATCATACCCACAATACCCGAAATGAACTGCCCCACTAATAAGCTTGCGGCTAAAATGCTATAAGGTATTTTTAATAAATAAGATAACCAAACAGGGACTCCCAGACCCGGCAGCAATGTTACTGCAACAGCGACGATCCAGCAGCCCAACCCATACCGTCTTCCCAGAGCAATCGTGCCGCTGGTCAGCAGCCCCATAATAAAGCCGCAGACAGCATCAACAGGCCCCAGTCCGCCCATCAAAACGTTGCTGGCAACATTGGCAATCCCAAAAGGCACTACCAAAAACGGGAATAAATATGATAAACCGTATAATGCCGTAGCGATGCGAACCTGATACTGTCCAAAAGCAAAGCTCTGGGTACAGAGCATCACGACCAGATATAACGCTATACAAACCGCGCTGATCGTTAGTTTTTGTGTTTTCGTATACTCCTGATTCATTGTGTCTCCTCTTCAAAATACTCTTTTGTTAAATTACGTCAGGTCGTAACCAGGTTGACTTTAATCTCACGGTCAGGCGTGCAGCCGGATAACTGCGGTTAGTTTTATAGTTAAAACCCCTAAATTAAAAACCTGACATAAAAAAACGCCTACAACTATAGGCGTAAAATATTAATGCATTGTACAGACTTGTATCAGGCTAAATGCCGTAACAATATCTGTCCAACTGCGCCCGTAGTTTTATTTAGAGACAGGATGGTCACGAACTGTCTGTTATGAAATTATAATGCTTAACTATTATACATAATCAAATCTTATTTGTAAAGCGCCTTTGTAATATATTTTTCTATTCCTCTATATGTAACTGCCGTATCAAACCAAAACTGATCCAGAATAACTACCAAAACCTCTCTCATTACACATAGCAAAAAGCCCCCGCACGTGAGCACGGGGGCTTCGTTGTGACCGGCAACAATCTATCCTCCCAGGCCGCTTCCAGCCCAGTACTTTCGACGCGTGAGAGCTT
>CAJODT010000030.1 GCA_905233365.1 uncultured Succiniclasticum sp. | reverse complement strand
GCTTTCCCTTGTGCGCTGCCGCCTTTACACAGGGCGTACTCATCAGATCCGGGTACACTTTGCCAGCATAGGCTGCCCAATCTGGCATGATAATTTATATGGAAATATTCCGGGACCTCCCCAACGGCACGGTCTTCACGCATACAAGATAGCCTTCGAACATCCCTGGACCCACACCGTTTTGGAAGTCACTTCGGCATTGCCGGAAGACTTGAATCTGGCATGGCAAAACAGCAAATAATAATTATTAATTATGGAAACACTGAATAATTTGTCTGCATGCTAACCGGTGCTTTTTGTGACTGTTCGCGTCAATGAACCTCAACGCAGCTACGGCTACGCCTTCGGGCTATTTTCTTGTCAGTCGCAAAAACTCGTTCTTCGCGCAAACTAATTTAATCAGCGTCTCCTTAACAATATCAAAACAGGCAGCTGGCACAAAACCAACTGCCTGTTTTCTGTTAGATTTTTATGGAAGAAGCAGATTGCGCCGTTTCCTTCGTAAAACGACACAACACACTAATCGAAGAAACTGCATCATTTAATACAACTCAGATACAATTTATATCTTACGTCCCGGATACTGTTTTACTGCTTCGGCCAGAAGCGCCATTGCCTTTTCCAGGTCTTCGCAATTTAACACATAGGCCAGGCGGGCTTCGTCTACGCCTTTGCCCGGTGTTGCATAAAAACCGTTGCCGGGAGCGATCATAACCGTTTCGCCGTTTACGTCAAAGTCCTGCAACATCCAGATAGCGAACTTTTCTGCATCGTCTACCGGGAATTTGACCATAACATAGAAAGCGCCTTTCGGCTGGGAAGAAACCAGTCCGGGAATCTTCGCCAGACCTGCTGCAATGGTATCACGGCGTTTTTTGTATTCCTTGTTTACTTCTTCCAGATAAGAAGCCGGCGTATCGTACAATGCTGCTGCGCCGATCTGTTCTACTGTAGGGGCACACAGACGGGCCTGACACAGCTTCATAAACTGGGCGCACAATTCTGCATTTTTAGTGATGACACAACCGATACGTGCGCCGCAGGCGCTGTACCGTTTGGATACGGAGTCGATCATGATCAGGTTCTGATCCAGGTCTGCATAGGTACCAAAGCTGGTGTAAGTACCGTCATAGACAAATTCACGGTACACTTCGTCGGCAATCAGAGCAAGATTGTACTTTTTAACAATCTCCGCAATCATATCCATTTCCTTCTTGTTATAAACAACACCAGTAGGATTGCCCGGGTTGGTCAGCAGGATGGCACGGGTCTTGTCATTAATATATTTTTCCACCGTCGCCTGGTCCGGCAGACGGTATCCGTCTTCTGCACTGGTGGGAACAGCTGTTATCTTGGCTGTAGCCAGTTTGGCAAAAGTCGTATAGTTTGCGTAATACGGCTCGAAGACCAGAATCTCGTCACCGGGATCGCACAGACTGAACACGGCAAGCTCCAGTGCTTCGCTGCCGCCATTGGTAATGTAGATATTTTTGGTTTCATACTGCATGCCCCAATCAGCATAATATTTCTGAATGGCTTTGATCAGGTTCATATCGCCCTGGGAATTGCCGTAAGCCACTACCTTCTGGTCAAACTTGCGGATGGCTTCCATGAATTTAGGCGAAGTAGCAATGTCCGGCTGCCCGATATTCAGATGGTAAATCTTCTTTCCTTTCTGTTTGGCAGCTTCCGCATAGGGTCCCAGCCTCCGGATCGGAGAAGTAGTCATACCTAAAGCGCGATTTGAGATTTTCATTTTGTTTCCCCCTTTTAATCACAGTAGATTAAAGAAACGGCACTTACTTCGTTTCCTTATAAATACAAACCCCTATAGCTATAGATTATATAGCAAGCAGGGTTAAGCCGCAAAAAAAATAGTGTAAAGGTTATTACACTATTTGTAAAAAAGGACTGCGCCTTCAAAAGTATATTGTACACAAAATACTCTCTTCAACTGCCGGCACACGAATGAATCAGTGTCTCATTAAATATCAGTCCCGGCTTTATGAAATACATATCAGTCATTCACTCCATTCGCTCCTCCGGCAAAGGAATCTGTACCAGAATAATGGCCACAAACATTACGACGCACCCCATCATTTCCCGGGAACTCATCTGCTCTCCCAGTAATAGAGCCCCAGCTATGACTGCAAATACGGACTCCAGACTCATCAGCAGCGATGCAATGGTTGGATCCGTAAACTTCTGGGCAACGATCTGCAGTGTGTAACCGATGCCGCCCGAGACCACACCGCAATATAAAATGGGAATGGCGGCAGACACGATGCCCGTCCAGCTCGGAGTTTCGATGAATAACGCAACCGCAGCGGAAACAACGGCCGCCGTAGCAAACTGGATGGCAGCCAGCTCAATGGGACTTGCCAGCTTAACAAAATAATCGCAGCACAAAATATGTCCGCTGAACATCAGCGCGCAGATGCAGACCAGAATGTCGCCCCGGGTCAGGCTTAAATCTTCTTTCACGCACAACAGGTACATGCCGCCCACGCCAATAAACACGGCCAGCCACACCAGCCATGTATTCTTCTTTTTAAATAAAATAAAATTCAATATCGGTACAAGGAGCATGTACATGGCCGTGATAAACCCGGCTTTCCCTGCGGTCGTATACACCACGCCCATCTGCTGAAAAACGCTGCCCGCTGTCAAAAACAGACCGCAGCAGATACCGCCTCGCAATGTATTACTCCATTGTATCGCTGCCGCACTTTCCGATCCTTCCTTAAAGATATTCCTTTGCGCCGCGCCTTCCCCTGCTTCCTGAAAAACAGTATCCGATGCTGCGTTCTTACTGGTATTTGAAGCTGCACTTCTTGCAACACCTGTTTTATTCTTTTGAAGCAAGCCAAAAGCGAACATGCCGACCATTACTGCCGCCAGCGCCATACGCGCCGCGTTGAACGTGATCGGTTCAATACTGTCCATCCCCACGCGCTGAAAGACAAAAGCAGTTCCCCAGATCATGGCGGTCAGAAGCAGTAATAGGTTGCCAAACATTTTTTTATTCTGCATTGTCTGTCCTATTTCAATGTAATCACAACAATTTCCGGTGTGTTTCCAATGCGCACCGGGGAACCCCACAGACCATAACCGCAGGAGGTAATCCCCATCATATTGCCAAACTTTTTACTGCCGTAATCCAGCAGATACATTCGTTTTGTAACAAGATTAAGGGGAGCCTGCTGCCCGCCGTGGGTATGGCCCGCCATATATAAATCGTAACCTGCCTTCTCCGCTTCCAGAAAGCGCCGGGGCTGATGTTCCAACAATATGTTAGCCGTATCGGGATCTTTCCCCGCAAGTTTTTCCAGCGTAGCTTTACCGGGACTGTTGCGATAATCTTCCAGGCCCACAAGGTGAATATGACAGGGCAGATCCACCGCTTCATCCACCAGCATATGAAAACCAACAGAGCGAAACATGTCCAGCTCCGTCTGAATACGCCCGTTAAAATGATCGTGGTTTCCCAAAACACCATATACGCCGTATCTGCTCCGAATGTTTTGCAGCGGCTCGTAACTCTTTTCCCGTAACAGATAGTTCAGGCTGTTGTCTGCCAGGTCGCCCCCGATCAAAACCAGGTCGGCATTCAGGTGATTGATGCGCTCCGTCAGTTCTTCCGCATACTGCCGGCCAAACAGGGAGCCCAGATGGAGATCTGTCACCAGCACGATCTTCACCGGCTGGGGCAGATTTTTCCCCGTATCATGTTCTACTTCCCTCACAATGGGATGCAGTGCATTCCAGCCACCGTAAACAACGATAGCCAGCACAAGCAGAAAAGCGCCTTTGGCATACAGCGTGAAAGCGTTCTGCCAGGCCGGGCCGTTTCCCCCCATCAAGCCGGCAATCCGCAATAAGATGTACATAATTCCGGCATAAGCAGAATAATGGAAAAAAGCCAGCCAGTATCCGCCCAGAAAGGCAAACGGTCTCAACAACCGGGGATCAATATCAAGGGAAGGCCCCCACACATTAACCGCGCAAAACAGCATCGGCAAAAACAAAAAGAAACATAAAACAAAAGCGTGGTTTAAAAAAGCAAAACCACGCCGGTACATCAGCCAATATAGACCGGTCAGCAGCACCCCCACCGCCGACCAAAAATAGAAAAACCTTCTCATCGTCTACTAATTTTAACCTCTGATAGTTCTCAAAGATTTCCGGATACACTGATTAATCCATGAGCACACTGGCCTGTCATACACTGCCTGACATCACACAAACTCAGTTAACCAGCGGCTCCTTAAATAAAGTTCCAGTCAATTCACCTGATTTTTGATTTCATCCAGCAAGAATTCATTTTTCACTTTAATGTAAGTACCCCTCATCCCCAGCGACTTGGTTTCAATCAGGTTTGCGCTTTCGAACTTGCGCAACGCGTTTACGATGACGGAACGGGTAATGCCCACCCTGTCCGCAATTTTGGATGCAACCAGAATGCCTTCCGTACCATTCAGTTCGGCCAGGATATTGACAATGGCTTCCCACTCGGAGAAAGAAAGAGTGGAAAAGGCAATCTGCACACCGGCCTTTTGCTGCGCCTCTTCCTTTATCTGAACCTCGCGCTCCCGCAATATTTCCACACCAATCACCGCTGCGGCATATTCAGCCAGCAGCAGGTCATCATCATTAAAGTCCCTGTCATAACGGGCCAGGATCAGCGTAGCAATACGCTCGCCATTGCCGTTGACCGGTACGATAGTTGTACGTTTATCTCCATAAATGCATTTTTTGGAAGAAATAAAAGAACACTTCCGTTCCTTATGGCTGATGTTGGAGTTCGTTTCCGTTGTCTCCTTTACAAACTCCATGTATTTTTTGGGGAAACGCTGGTCCGCCAGCACCACATCGCGCATCACGGGGCATTCAAACTCGTCCAGCAGGCCGTAACCTAAAATCGTCCCCTCCACATCAATTACGTAAACATTGCTGGTAATCAGGTTGCGCAGCAGTAACGCAACCTCTTTAAATTTGACGCGTTCTCCATTCTGCATCAGTTTATTCAGTTTACGGGCTCTTTCAAGTAATTTCATAAATGCACCTCCAAATCTAACTCCTTTATTGCTCACGCTCTCGGGAAATTTTTCTGATAAACTTTATTGATCCGCTCATTGGTAATATGAGTGTATATCTGGGTAGTAGACAGGCTTGCATGCCCAAGCAGTTCCTGTACCGCGCGCAAATCGGCGCCGTGTTCCAGCAGATGGGTTGCAAAGGTGTGCCGGATCGTATGGGGACTGACATTCTTCTGCAGAGCCAGCTTCTGCACATATTTGTCCAGAATCCGGCGGACGCTGCGGTCTGTAAGCGCGCCGCCCCGGTTATTCACAAAAACATACTGATGCTCGTCCACATGGTATTTCGCCATCAGGGGCGACCTGCTTTGGGCGTAATAGCGAAGAAACGCGTCTTTACAGGTATGCCCGATGGGCACGATGCGATCCTTGTTGCCCTTGCCATGCAACAGGACAAAAAGCCCGCTCAGGTCAACGTTATCTAACTGCAGGCCTGCCAGCTCTGATACACGGCAGCCCGTGGCATACAGCATCTCCAGAACGGCCTGGTCACGCAGGCCTAAGGGCGTAGCGTCAGGCAGGTCCAAAAGGGAATCAATTTCTGTTTCCTCCAGAAACACTGGCAACCGTTTGTCCAGCTTAGGCGTCCGAACCTTTGTAAAGGGATTCTGTCCTACATACTCTTCCCGCAATAAGAATTTATAAAAAGAACGTAAGGAAGAAATCCGTCTGGCAATGGTCCGTCTCGCATAGTTTTCATGATTCAGATATGCAAGGTAGGAACGGATGTGAATGACCTGAATCTCATTCCAGCTGAAATTCTCGCCGGCTTTGGTAAGCATAAACCGTTCAAAATCGGAAATGTCCCTCCGGTAATTCTCACCTGTCAGCCTGGAACCATTTTTTTCAACAAGTAAATAATTATAAAATTTTTCAGCCCATTCTTTGCGCAGCTCTGCTTGCGACAAATATTCCACTCCCTCTGAAATTGATTCAACTTATACTACCATGATTTTAGAAAATATGCAAACTTGTTTTTTTAAAACAATATTTAATTTTATGAATATTTGAATCTGCAGTTATATTTTAAAAATTTAAGATGAATAACTCCATTATCAGTTATTCAATCAATGGTTCCCAACCTCTGCACACCGGGTAACCACCTGCTCAAATGCCTGCAGGGATCTTTGCGAAAGCAATTCGTTCCGGAATCTTCTTTTGCGTACCCGCTTTTCCAAAGGCGGCATGATACCGTAATTCACATTCATCGGCTGAAAGTCCGTAATGGCTGGGTTACTGATATAATGAGCCAGTGCCCCCATCGCCGTAATATCTGGAAAATCGACAGGCGGCAGCCCCTGCAATGCACAGACAGCCTGAATGCCAACCATCAGGCCGGACGCCGCCGATTCCACATACCCTTCCACCCCGGTCATCTGTCCGGCAAAATAGAATTTGGGATTCGTGCGCAGACGGAAATCCGCATTCAGCAGCTGGGGTGAATTCAAATACGTATTTTTGTGCATCACGCCGTAGCGTACAAACTCTGCATTTTCCAGACCGGGAATCATCCGAAAGACCCGCTTCTGTTCCGGCCATTTCAGATGGGTCTGGAAGCCTACCAGATTATACAGTGTGCCCGCTGCGTTATCCTGTCGCAGCTGCACCACAGCATACGCTTCCTTTCCGTTACGGGGATCGCGCAGCCCGATCGGCTTCAGCGGACCGAACCGCATGGTGTCCTCACCCCGGTACGCCATCTCTTCAATGGGCATACAGCCTTCAAAGACATTATGTTCAAAATCTTTGACTTCAGCCGTTTCCGCTGCTTTCAGCGCCTCATAAAAAGCAACGTACTCCTCTTTGGTATAAAACGGACAGTTGAGATAGGCAGCTTCCCCTTTATCATAACGGGACGCGCGGTAGATCACATCATAATTCAGGGAATCCCCTTCCACGATCGGAGCCGCCGCGTCAAAAAAATGCAGGTACTCCGCCTTGATGATACGCTGTATCGCTTCGCTCAGCGCCGGGGAAGTCAGGGGACCGCTGGAAAAAATCACCAGACCTTCCAACGCTTCCGGCTCTGTCACTTCTTCTTCTACTACCGTAACCAACGGATGCTCACGGATAAAGGTTGTCACCGCCCGGGCAAACATATCCCGGTCAACAGCCAGCGCGCCGCCTGCCGGAACCTGGTTAGCGTCAGCAGCCTTCATGATTAGGGAGTCCAGCCGCCGCATTTCTTCTTTCAGAAGGCCTACCGCATTTTCCACATTACCGGCACGGAACGAATTACTGCAAACCAGCTCGGCAAAATATCCGGTTTTATGTGCCGGACTGGATTTTCCCGGACGCATTTCATGCAGTATGACAGGTATCCCCCGTTTCACGATCTGCCAGGTTGCTTCACTGCCCGCAAGCCCGGCCCCGATAACATGGACCGGCTGTATCAGACAAACAGTTTCAGTCATAATAATCTCCTGTCAAAGTGTCAGCACAATGCAGGCTTTTTTGGAAACACTGATTCATTCGTCTGCAAGCAAACTCATTGAAGCAATGTCATCTTATTCTTCCGTCTTTTTCGCAGTTACTCTTTTACCGGTTTTTTTAGCGGCCGTTTTTCTTGCTGCCGTCTTTTTCACCTTGGCCTTTCTGCCTGCTTTTTTCTTTTTGGTCTTTGCTTTTTTTGTATCAGCAGCAGCGTCCCCTTCCATAAGGGAAGCCGTCGTCACTTTCTTCCTGCGTCCCACCCGCTTGGGCGCCGCGTTTTCACATTCCGGGTCAGAACAGAAATACTTCACTCTGTCGTTACTTTCCGTCCGTTCCAGCAGCTGTTTGCCGCAAACCGGACAGGGTTTTGTGGTCGGTTTATCCCAGGATGTAAAATCGCATTCCGGATAATGTTCGCAGCCGTAGAAGATGCGTCCGATACGGGTACGGCGCTGGGTCACTTCGCCACCGCACTTGGGACAGGGCACGCCGATCTTTACCAGCAGCGGTTTTGTATTATGGCACTGGGGGAACCCGGAACAGGCCTGGAACTTGCCGAAGCGCCCTTCCCGGATGACCATATCCTTGCCGCACAGTTCGCATTTCTCACCGCTTAACTGCAGCGGAGGCGGATCCTTGGGAATTACCCTGTCCGCTTCTTCCAGCAGCTTTTCAAAAGGTTTGTAAAAATCGGCAAGGATTTTTTCCTTTTCTACCTCATGGGCAGCAATTGCATCCAGCTCATCTTCCATACGGGCCGAATACGGGATGTTGATAATGTCGCCAAAATGGCCCGTCAGCAGATCCGCCACTTTGATACCCAAATCCGTAGCTATCAGCTTCTTGCCTTCCCGGGCCACGTAACCCCGGGTCTGGATCGTCTGGATAATGGGCGAATAAGTGGAAGGCCGTCCGATGCCCTCCTCTTCCATCTTCTTTACCAAAGAAGCTTCCGTGTAATGCGCCGGCGGCTCGGTGAAATGCTGCTCACCGGGCAGCACTTTATGCAGCGCAAGGACGGTACCGGATTTTATAAACGGAACCTCCGCCTGTTTCTCCTCATTCAGTTCCTTTTTATCAGCCAGGCGCAGATGACCATCAAACGTCATGACAGAACCTGCGGCCTTTAACTCGTAAGCACCGGCCCCAATGGTCAGAGTAGTCTGTTCAAACTCCGCCGGCGTCATCTGACTGGCAACGGTTCGATCCCAGATCAGCTTATACAGACGGTACTGTTCTTTTGTCAGAAGCGGTTCCAGGTCCTCCGGCTTCCGTGCGATGGATGTGGGACGGATAGCCTCGTGGGCGTCCTGTGTATTGCTCTTGTTACTGAACACATTCGGTTTTTCAGGACAATACTTGTCGCCGTAATCCTGCTTCACCAGCTCGCGGACAGACTCAACTGCCTCGGCAGCCAGACGGGTGGAATCCGTTCTCATATAGGTAATAAGACCGGCAGAGCTTTTGCCGATGCTGATGCCTTCATACAACTGTTGGGCCACCATCATGGTCCGGCGGGTCGTGAAGTTCAGCTTATGGGAAGCTTCCTGCTGCAGGGTACTGGTGGTAAAAGGCGGCAGCGCACGGCGGGAAAGGGTTTTACGGAAAGCCGCTTCCACTTTGTAGTTCGCCTGCTTCAAATCATTTTCCACTGCCATTGCTTCCTGGGCATTGTGCATTTCCAGTTTTACGCCGTCTTTCTTTACAGCTTCTGCTTCAAAAATCGGCGCTTTTGCATCTTCACGCAGTTTGGTTTTGATAGTCCAGAACTCTTCCGGAACAAAATCGGCAATGACCTTGTCCCGGTCCGCAATGATCTTCACCGCCACAGACTGCACACGGCCGGCGCTCAATCCTTTGCGCACCTTGCGCCACAGCAGCGGGCTCAGTTTGTAACCTACCAGACGGTCGATGATGCGGCGGGTCTGCTGCGCGTCCACCATCGACATATTAACAGGACGGGGATGCTTCAACGCTTCCTTCACCGCATTGGACGTAATTTCATGGAACTCAATGCGGCATGGAGACTTGTCGTCCACTCCCAGGATATGGGCCAGATGCCAACTGATGGCTTCCCCTTCCCGGTCAGGGTCGGTTGCCAGATACACATGATCCGCTTTGGCCGCTTCCGCTTTTAATTCGCGGATCAGGTCGCCCTTGCCCCGGATATTGATGTACTTCGGCGCAAAATCATGCTCCACGTCAACCCCCAGCGTGCTCTTGGGCAGATCCCGCAGATGGCCCATGGACGCTTTCACGGCGTAATTTCTGCCTAAAAAACGGCTGATCGTTTTTGATTTGGTCGGTGATTCGACAATAATCAGATTCTTTTTCATATTTCCTCCCATAAAATGATTTGGGTATAATAAACAAATTTAAGTTTGAAAATACTGCTGCGTGGCATTCATCTCTACAAAGCCCATCATCTGCAGCTCTAGCAGCATAACGCTGGTCTCTCCGATAGCGAATCCGGAAGCCGCCACCAGCTGTTCCAGCGTTTGCGGACCCTGGGTCAGCAGATCCAGAAGCCTTCGCTGGCTCTCCGTGCAGTTGCGCAACGGCATCGTATCATTGAGTCCAGCAAACAGATTGGAGTGTGCGCTGCCGCATAATTCCGGAAAGAGCTCTTCCAGAATATCCTTCGGGGAATCCGCCAGACGTGCCCCCGCCTTGATCAGCCGGTGTGGTCCGGCGCTTTTATCCGTAAAGATGTTGCCGGGAATGCAGAACACCTCCCGGCCTTCATCCATGGCAAACTCCGCTGTAATCAGCGCGCCGCTGCGGTTTGCTGCCTGCACCAGCACAATGCCCTGGCTGATACCGCTGATAATCCGGTTGCGTTCCGGAAAACGAAACCGGTCCGGCGGTGTCCCGGGCGGATACTCGGAGACAATGGCCCCGTGCTCCGCAATTTCTGCAAACAGTTTGCCGTTGTCCGGAGGATATACGATATCCACACCGCATCCCAGCACTGCGACAGTCTTGCCCCCGCCCTGCAGCGCCCCCTCGTGGGAAGCCGTATCGACACCTTTAGCGCCGCCACTGACTATGACCACGCCGGCCTGAGCCAGCGCCTTACCAAAAGCGACTGCTGCTTTTTTGCCGTAGGCGTCCGCCATTCGGGAACCCACCATGCCCATGCTATACCGGCAGTCCGGCAACGTTCCCCTCACATACAACGCCACAGGAGGGTGCAGAATCCGTTTCAGACGTTCCGGGTATTGCGGACTGATAACAGGAACAATGGAAATGTGCAACCGTTCACATTGCTCCCGCAACATGTCCGGCAACTTTCTGTTTTTCCTGTTGCTTTCCACAAACCGCGAAGTACATTCCGGCGAAAGGATGCCCGTCGCAAGAAGGTCCGCCTTCTCCGCTTCATACAGATTCTGTGCGCTGCCAAAAAACCTGACCAGTGCCATAATGCGCGCCGTATCAATCCCTTTGGCAGCTCCCAGTGCAGCCCAATAATAGTTTTCCATAAAACCGCCTCTTTTCTTAAGGAAATACTGATAAATAAGTGTTTCCTAAAATTTGGGTGCCTTGCAAGCTTTATTAAATTATAGGTTGTTACCTAATATAAATAGCACAACCACCCGTATAAAGTCAATGTGTTTTTCTTTTTTCTTCATTAAATAGTAAAAAACTTGGATTAAACTTGGAATAAACTTATGTAAAACCTGGAATCAATCAAGTAGCATGTTTTACAGACAACGGTCAGCGATTACGTAACCCGTCTGCAAATTCCGCAATCTGCTCCGCCGCCGGGCGATACCCGCATCGTTGCTGCCGTTCTTCCTGTCTTTGCAATCGTTCCGCAAGCGGAAGATTCATTTCACGTTCCAAAAATTCATCCAGTTGCCGTAGGTCCGTCAACGCCGCAACACCGTATTCCTTTTGCAGAAACGCAGTGTTACCCTGCTCCTGCCCGGGCAGCGGGTGATAAATGAGAATATTTGCCCCGCAGGCCAGACATTCCGCAAGAGAAACGCCGCCGGCTTTGGTAATCACCACGTCCGCCGCCTGCATCAGCTGTGGCATTTCATCGGTGAAACCAAGCACAGCCAGTCGGAAACCGTAATTTTGGCTCTGTCGTGAAGGGTCATCCGCGGGAACAGACTTAGCATCATTCCTGTTCTCAGCATAAACCGGTTTCACCATGAATGCTTTCCGGACGGCTTCAAGCTTTTTGCGCAACCCGTCGTTATGACCCGCAACCGCAATCACATGAATGTTTTTATATTTACTATTGTACAGGCTGACCACGATTTCTTCCATGGGCAGCATACCTCCGCCGCCACCGGCCAACAGGCAGACAAAAGCGTCCCCAGGCCAGCCGAATCGCCTGCGCACTTCCGCACGCACTGCCGCAAGATCATTCTGCTCAGCAAATGCAGCCCGTACGGGAATGCCGGAAGCACAAAGCACCGGCAACATGGGAGAAGGATGCGCCTTATTTTCTCCAGCCTCGGAAGCATCCGGGCCAGACTCGGAACAAGCCTGCCCTGCTTTCACTTCACAGAAATCCGCCGGGTCGCCAATCTGCCCGAGCAGCTTTTCATCCGCCACAAAATAGGCATCCACCCCCGGACACACAAGCCAGCGGTGCACAGTGAAATCCGTCACCACAACTCCCAGCCAGAGATTGTTGTCATATTTTTGTTTGTACAGCGAAAGAATACCCGTAGGCGTGGCATGAGTACTGAACACCACATCCGGTTTTACCTCATCAATAAATGCCTTGCCCAAATGCAGCAAAATGGAATTAATCAGATTGCGCATCCATAAGGAACCGCCGTCCCGGTTGCTCCAGCGATAGGAAAGAGCATACAACCAAGGGCAAAACGCCAGAACCTTTTCATAAAATTTGAGGAATGCATTACCCAGCCATGACGGGAAAAAAGCAAACACATTCCCCTGCACCACTTCTACGTTTTCCAGGCGCAGCAGCATTTCCTCCAGCGCAACGGCAGCCATACGGTGGCCGCTGCCGATGGGGGCGGACAGTATCAGTATCTTCAGTTTTTTGTTATTGCCAGACTTGCTATCCATATTGCAACGCAACCTGTCCAACTTTACTACACAACTCTTCAATCGCTGTTGTTGATTTTGCATCTCATGATATAATTAATATGGAAACATAAGCAATTTCTGTTCCCATACGCGGCAAAGAAAAAACCCATCTATGCCGTAACAAACAAACTATACTATACATCACCTTTAAAAAATATGCAAGGATATAAACGTAAAATTTCCTTTTTATTTTTACGCTGCCCTTTGCGGCAGCAGAACGGAGAGTATTATGAGCAGCTTAAACGTAACCCCGGCAGGAGAACGGGTCCATATCGGTTTATTCGGCAGACGCAATGCAGGCAAGTCCAGTTTGATCAACGCCCTTACCGGTCAGAAGCTGGCGGTGGTAGCAGATGTGCCCGGCACCACCACTGACCCTGTACTGAAAGCCATGGAACTCTTGCCCCTGGGTCCTGTGTTGATGATGGATACCGCCGGCATCGACGACACCGGCGAACTGGGCCGGCTTCGTGTACAGAAATCACTGCAGGTGTTGAACAAGACCGACATCGCCATCCTCGTCATCGACAGCACTGACGGTATCACCGAAGAAGACAGGAAAATGCTGCAACGCATTCAGTATAAAGAACTGTCCTGCGTGGTGGTGTTTACAAAAGCAGATATGGTAAGCCAAAGCGCCAGAAACGTTTCAGGGGAAAAAACAGAAAAGCAAAATTTGCAAAAAGAAGTACCACCAAACGAAGCACCGGAACTAAAGCAAAATGCTTTGCCTGCTTCCATTCCCCAAATTTCCGTCAGCTCCACTACGGGAAAAAACATCCGGGAACTAAAGGAACTGCTGGCTCATCTGGTCCCCCAAAAGAAAGCGCCCTTCCCCATCTGCGCCGATTTAATTCAGCCGCAGGACACCGTTTTACTGGTAACGCCCATTGACAGCGCCGCCCCAAAAGGACGGCTCATTTTACCGCAACAACAGACCATCCGCGACATTATCGATCGTGGCGCGGCTGCCGTCATCACACAGGAAAACAATGTGCGCAACGCATTGGAAAATATGAAAAGGCCGCCGGCGATGGTCATCACCGACAGCCAGGCCTTCGGCAAAGTGAATCAGGCAGTGCCGGAAGGAATCAAGCTTACCTCATTTTCTATTTTGATGGCACGCCACAAAGGAAATCTGGAGCAGGCAGTTTTAGGCGTAGCTGCGCTGAAGCAGCTGAAAGAAGACGACCTTGTGCTGATCTCCGAAGGCTGTACCCACCACCGCCAGTGCGGCGACATCGGCACCGAAAAACTGCCGAAATGGATTCAGGAGTTTACCGGAAAACAATTCCGCTTTGCCTGGACCAGCGGCACCGAATTTCCCACCGACCTGTCCCTGTACAGGCTGATCATCCACTGCGGCGGCTGCATGCTGAACGAGCGGGAGATGCAATACCGTTACCGTTGCGCAGCAGACCAGAACGTCCCTATGACCAACTACGGTCTTTGTATCGCTTACACTCACGGAATCCTGAAACGTTCGTTAAGCGTGTTCCCGGATCTGGCGGAAAAATTGTAAAAGATAAGGATCTGGTACAACGCGTAGTGTTTGCTGCCTGTTGCCCGGCTCTTTTTTGTGTGGAATACATGAGACACTGGCAGATTTCAAAGACATGACAGAAAGTAAAAACCGGGAAATAGCCTAACCTGGATGCGTCCCGGTCTTTTCTTATTTCTTATTTCTATAACATATACGCCACACTCACGCTGAAGCACTCATACTATGCCACGAACTATGCTTTTGGTCATTCCAATGACCAAAGTTTTTTCACAACTCCAGTCGTGCCGCGGTTTTGGAGCCTGCTCTCTGTTATATAGTATAGATAGTCTGTATGTCTTGTCTCACAGTAACATTTCATACCTGCATTTCATTGCTTTGTTCGAGAGAGCTGCCACTGCACTGACCCGCCAAAACGGGGAAAAGCATTAACTTATCCTCCCCATTTCGGTTCGTGAATAGTAAACTCGATTCAGTCCTTAAACAGCTTCTTCTTCCCGATATAAAACACCACGGCCACCACGATTACAAGGAACGTCAGGCGCATCATGCTTTCCCGGAAGTGCACCACATCGTGGCCGATGACCACTTCCAGGGCCGTGGAAGGAAATTTACCGATCAGGTTGGCGATGATATAGTCCCTTGTGCTCATGCGGCTCAGGGCGCCGATGGCGGTGAGGATGCCGGAAGGAAAATACGGCAACGCACGGGCAAAGGTCATCCAGATGATGCCATTCTTTTCGCTGGCCTTGTCGATGTCCTGCAGGCGGTTGGCTTTCCGGATCAGTTTTTCCGCTGTGTTGCGGAAGAAAAAACGCATCAGCAGGAAGCTGATCACTACGCCGGTGGTCTCCGCCAGCCAGGAAACCACGATTCCCAGGGGCAGGCCGAAGATGAGACCGTTGGCGGTGGACAAAAAGATGGAAGGAAAGATGCTGCCCGCGTTAATGAGTACATCAATAAAAAAGCTGATGGCAATGGCCCAGTGACCGAAGGAACGCAGGTATTCCGCCAGGGCTTTTACGTTGCCACCGACGGCCAATTGAAACACCTTGTGTACCACGTCGCCGGCAAAAACGTGCAGGCACAGCAGCAACAACAAAAGCAGCACAAGGGCGATGACTTTGGTTAACCCGTCCGGGTCCTGATACCACTTCTTTTTATCTTCTGACATATAGGGTTCTTCTTTCTGAATTTATATGTAAAACTTGCTTATAAATTGCAAACCGCTGTAACGTTTTATGAAAAAATAAAATTGCATTTTGCAAAACGTTATAAGGCTGTTTGCGTTTAACGAAACATTATGAATTAAAAATTCCGGCAAAGCGGCTGTCAAACAGATTGGCGGCGCCTTGTAACATTTCTTTCCGCAGTTCCGGCTGGGCTAACGCGCGGGCCGCGTCTTTACGGGCCGCCAGCAGTACGTCCGTGTCCCGCAATATATCCGCCAGACGCAAATCCGGCAAACCGTGCTGACGCAGACCGAACAGCTGCCCCGCTCCCCGCAGTTCCAGATCCCGCTGGGCCAATTCAAAACCGTCGTTGGAATTGTGCAGCACCGTTAAGCGGGCCAGGTTGTCCTGCTCCTGATTATCTGTCAGCAGTACACAATAGGATTGTTTATCGCCGCGCCCTACCCGGCCACGCAGCTGGTGCAGCTGAGCTAAACCGAACCGGTCCGCGTTTTCCACAATCATCAGCGTAGCGTTGGGTACGTTGACCCCCACTTCAATCACGGTGGTCGTCACAAGGCATTTCAGTTTCCCTGCCGCAAAGGCTTCCATGATTTCATCTTTTTCCGTTGGCTTCAATTTGCCGTGGAGCAGGCCGCAGGGAATGTTCTTCAGCCAGGTTTTTTTCAGTTCAGCGTACACATCGTTGACACTGCGGATGCCTTCCATGACTTCCGATTCCTCAATGGAAGCGCAGACCAAATACACCTGCCGCCCCGCTTCGATCTGCCGCACCATGCCGGCATACACTTTTTGCCGCATGTCGCCAGTGTAGCACAAGGTTTCCACTGCCTTCCTTCCGGGAGGCATGCCCCGCATCACAGAGGTTTCCACATCACCGTAGACCGTAAGTGCTAAGGTACGGGGAATGGGCGTGGCTGTCATGATCAACACGTCCGGGGCGTAGTCCGATTTATTCACCAGCGCCGCCCGCTGGTTCACGCCGAAGCGGTGCTGCTCGTCTGTCACCACAAGAGCCAGGTGGGCAAAGACCACGTCATCCTGCAGCAGTGCATGGGTGCCTACCAAAACGTTAAGCGTACCCTCTGCCAGTTCCTGCAGAATCTCACGGCGCTCTGCCGTTTTGGTGTTGCTGGTTAATATTTTAATGGTGATTCCGGTATCTTTAAAAAATTCCGTCAGCGTTTCCAGATGCTGCTGGGCCAGAATGCCCGTGGGCGCCATGATGCAGCCCTGATATCCGTTTTCCGCCGCTTTGGCCAGAGCCAAGGCCGCAATAACGGTCTTGCCGCTGCCCACGTCGCCCTGCAGCAACCGGTGCATGGGTTTCACATCTTCCATGTCGCCGGAAATATCCGCCCAGGCTTTTTGCTGGGCTGGGGTCAGTGTAAACGGCAGATTATGCAAAACCTGCTGCACAACCTTTCCGTCTCTGGCAAGTTTAATGCCCGGACGTCCGTCGTGGTTATGCTCCCGGTTCAGCATCAGCCCGCACTGCAGCAGGAACAGTTCTTCATACACCAGGCGTTTTTTCGCTGCACGGAACATTTCTGTGCTTTCCGGGAAATGGATATTGCGTACCGCATCAAAGCGTGATAAAAATCCGTATTGCTTACGGACGGCCTCCGGAATCGTTTCCGGAAGTCCGTACTCCTTTGCCAGCTCCAATGCCTGACGAACAGCCGCGCGCAAATTCTGCTGGGTCAGTGACTCCGTTAAATTATACACAGGCAAAATGCCAACAGACTTATCCAGGCTCTCTTCATCGCAGGACTGCAGCAACACTTCGCTGACTGCTTTGGCTGTACGTCCCGGTTTCACACGCCCTGTGACCAGAAGACGGCTGCCTGGTTTAAAGCGCCGGGCCTGGAAACGCTGGGCGCCGAACAGGAAAATTTCCGCATAACCTGTTTCATCCTTCACGGTGATGACAGCATAACGCCGGCCGCCGCCGGACACACGTTCCAAAGCCCGCAGGGCTTCCGCTTCAAAAATCTGGCGGGAGCCATCCGTTTTTAATTCACGTATGGTTGCCAGATAAGAATAGTCAATGTAACTGTCCAGCCGGGGATAATAATTCAGCAGATCGCCAATGGTTACGATCTCCAAACGGGCAAACGCTTCCGCCCGTCTGCTGCCGATACCCTTTAACGCAGTGATCGGACGCTGCCACCAGTTTTCCACGCTACCCCGCCTTTCCATAATATTTTCAGTTAAGTACATTCATAGCAACACTGTCTGCCAGCCCAACTCAAAACGTTATCCAACACGCTATGGCTGACATAAAATGTTGTACCCTGTCCTTAAACGCTATTCCTAAACGTATCTTATTATAGCACTATTTTCATATTTTTCTTTGACATTTTTGAAAAATGCTTGCTTTTCAATTCCAATTGTGATAATATACTCATGTTAATTTTAATGAGTAGCTATATGCTTGATTCTGTGAAGGAGGTCGAACCACGATGGCACATATCTGTGAAGTTTGCGGTAAGGGCATCATGTCCGGCAACAACGTAAGCCATTCCAACCGTCACACCAAAGCTGCCTGGAAGCCCAATGTACAGACTGTACGGGCTGTCGTTGACGGCGAAGTGAAACGTGTAAATGTCTGCACCCGTTGCCTGCGTTCCGGCAAAGTTACCCGCGCATAATCAGAAATGATACAATGAGCTGTTCTCTTCGGAGAGCAGCTTTTTTGTTTGCGCGGCAGGGCTTTGTTTACATGCAGGGACAAAAAATAACGCCTGCTCCCGCAGGCGCCTTCGATAGTTTGCTTTGTTCATGCTGCCACAACTACATTCAACAATTAGTCGTCACTCCGGAAGATCGACTCAAAAAAGCCTTTCTTCTCGTCAGAGTTGTCGATTGCATCTTCATTGAAGTTGATCTTTGTTCCGCATTCCGGACAGAATTTCGTATTAGCCCTCACCTTATGACCGCAGCGGGTGCAGCGGATAAATGCCTTCATCTCGATGAGACGCTGCTCATACAACTTGTAAAACGCGTCCACATCGCTGTAATCCGGTCTCCAGGTGTACACTTCAATATGTTTCTTGTGCTGGTCAAAGAACAGCTGGACCGCCCCGTCCCCCATATCCTGCAGGGTAATATCAAAATACTTCTGCCGTTTATGCCCGTGGACAACATGGTGCTCTTCATCCCGTTCATCCACATCGATACCGATATCGTTCAAGCAATCAAAGATCAGGTCCCAGGCATCCTTGAACGCAACCTCGTAGATCCGGATATCCTGCACACCGCCAGCTCCCGGTATACGCATATGCTCTCACCTTCCTATAAACTAAATCGAATTATATAACTATCGCCAAATTCTCTAAGCGTAATTTTCAAAATCAGATTTCGGTCACACGCAAACTGCAGCAACCTTGTTTCAAAATTTTACAACCACAACACTATATGCTTTCTTAAAAAATGGCTGCGAGCCTTGCGGAACGCAGCCATATATTTACTTCGCGTAGTCAACAGCCCTCGTTTCACGGATGATCACCACTTTGATCTGTCCGGGATATTCCATTTCTTCCTCAATCTTCTTGGAGATATCGCGGGCCAGCAAAACGGCTTTCGTATCATCAATGACTTCGGGTTTTACCATGATGCGGATCTCGCGGCCAGCCTGAACTGCATAGCACTTCTCCACACCGTCAAAGGATTCGGAAATCTCTTCCAATCGTGTCAGTCTCTTCAGGTAACTTTCCAGGGTTTCTCTGCGGGCGCCCGGTCGGGCAGCAGATACAGCATCAGCAGCGGAAATCAGTACGGATTCCACGCAATTTGGTTCAATGTCGCCGTGATGGGATCCGATTGCGTTGATCACAAATGCGGATTCACGGAACTTCTTGGCAACTTCCACGCCCAGTTCCACATGGGAACCTTCCATTTCGTGGTCGATTGCCTTGCCAATGTCATGCAGGAGGCCTGCACGTTTTGCCAATGTAACATCCACGCCTAATTCTGAGGCCATGATGCCGGCCAGCTGCGCTACTTCAATGGAGTGGTTCAGCACATTCTGTCCGTAGCTGGTACGGTATTTCAGTCGTCCCAGCAATTTGATAAGCTCTGGTCTCAGACCGTTGACTCCAACGGTAAAGGTTGCCTGTTCGCCGGCTTCCTTGATGTTCTGCTCAACTTCCTTCTGGGCTTTTTCAACCATTTCTTCGATACGGGCCGGATGAATCCGTCCATCATTGATGAGCTTTTCAAGGGCAATGCGGGCAACTTCCCGGCGTACGGGGTCAAAACCGGAAATAATAACTGCTTCCGGGGTATCATCGATAATCAGATCAATGCCTGTCAGGGTTTCCAGCGTGCGGATGTTTCTGCCTTCCCGGCCGATAATCCGGCCTTTCATTTCATCATTAGGCAGACTTACTACGGAGACCGTAGTCTCTGCCACCTGATCGGCAGCGCAGCGTTGGATGGCCAGCGCTATAATGTCACGGGCCTTTTTATCGGCTTCGTCTTTGGCACGCTGTTCCATTTCCTTGATCATAACGGCAGTGTCATGCTGTACATCATCACGAACCGCTGCCAGCAGTTCCTGCTTCGCGTCTTCGCTGCTTAAACCGGATAACCGTTCCAGCTCCTGCAACTGTCTCTGGTAAAGCGCGTCGACCTTTTCCTGTGCAGCATTCAGTTTGGATTCTTTTACTGTAAGATTTTCCTCTTTCTTTTCGAAAGCGTCAATCTTGCGGTCCAGATTTTCCTCTTTCTGTACCAGACGGCGTTCCTGTCTTTGCAGATCGTTGCGCCGTTCTTTATTTTCACGTTCCATGTCGGAACGCAAACGGTGAATCTCATCCTTAGCTTCCATTAAGGATTCTTTTTTCTTTGCTTCAATTGCTTCTTCGGCTTCTTTGATCATGCGGCTGGCTTTTTCTTCCGCTGTGGCGAGTTTGCCTTCCGCCACATTCTTGCGCAACACATAGCCTGCGCCGCCGCCAACAGCCAAAGCCACAACTGCAGCAATCACTGTTTCGAAAATTTTGTCTCACCTCCTTCTTTTACGACATAAAAATAAGGCAACCGATACGGTGGTTCGCCTCGTGAAATACGAAATTTTTAAGTTATAGGAAATACTGATTAATTTTGCTTACACGATTGGCAACTATAATTGTAATGAAAAATCCCCAAAAAGTCAAGGCTGCAATGATGAAATGCGCTTATGGACCATTTTGGGGATTAAAATACAACTAAATTACTTAAAAATACGATGTAGGGAATTCCCTGACATATTTGTTCTGCAACAATCAAAACATACCAAACTGACAAGCTTACAGGCTTATTACTCCTGAGAAGAATCCTCCTGCAATGACGCCCCGGCTTCTTCTTTGGCCAAAGCCAGGCCCAGGCGGATCATGGAAGGGCCAAACCCTCTGGCGGAGAAATACCGGGCCAGTGCCGCCACGCCTTTTTCCGTTGTGCAGTCATATTTTTTATCATGTCTGACCGCAATCTGCCGATACGCCGCCTGCACACGCGAGGCCTCTTCCTCTTCGCTCAGTATAGATAAGATGACCGGAATATATGCCTCGCCTACCTGCTTTTTCAAAAGTTCTGCCTGCAGGTGCTGTCTGCCGTAAACCTTTCTGGCACGCCAGGATTCAAAGACACGTCTGGCATAGCGTTCTTCGTTGAGCAGATCATACTCTTTCAGCTTTGCCAGAGTCTCGCGGATCAGTCCGGCGTCAGGACAGCGCCGCCGCAGCTTCTGCACCAGTTCCTTTTCACCGTGTTCCCGCCGATCCAGCAGGCTTAACGCATATTCGTAGACTTCGTTACTGGTTGTCAGGGGCTTGCTGGCGTTCCGGAACATCTGCCGCTACTCCTTCCGCATCCTTCGGAGCCATCAGTTTATTGACGGTCATCTCGCGGATCCTTGCCTCCAATTCCGCCGCCACTTCCGGGTTGTCCCGTAAATAATCCTTGGCTTTTTCCCGGCCCTGCCCGATACGCACGTCGCCGTAGGAGAACCAGGCGCCGCTTTTCTGCAATAAATCCAGATCCACGCCCAGGTCTACCAAACAGCCTGTTTTGGAAATGCCCTGTCCGTACATGATATCGAACTCTGCCTGCTTAAAGGGCGGGGCCACTTTGTTCTTGACCACTTTGATCCGGGTGCGGGAACCGATCACATCGTTGCCGTTCTTGATCACTTCCACCTTGCGCACTTCCATACGGATGGTGGAGTAGAATTTCAGCGCCCGTCCCCCGGTGGTGGTTTCCGGATTGCCGAACATGATACCGACCTTTTCACGAATCTGGTTGATAAAGATGGTAGCGCATTTGGATTTGGCGATGATGCCGGTCAGTTTGCGCAGGGCCTGGCTCATGAGGCGTGCCTGCAGACCAACGTGGCTGTCCCCCATCTCCCCTTCGATTTCCGCACGGGGTACCAGGGCCGCCACGGAATCGATGACGATGATATCAATGGCGCCGCTGCGCACCAGCGCGTCACAGATCTCCAGCGCCTGCTCCCCGTTATCCGGCTGGGAAATCAGCAGATTGTCCACATCTACGCCCAGGCGGCGGGCATAATCCGGATCCAGCGCATGCTCCGCGTCGATAAAGGCTGCATAGCCTCCAATCTTCTGGGCTTCGGCGATCATGTGCAGCGCCACGGTCGTTTTGCCGGAAGATTCCGGGCCGTAAATCTCAACCACACGTCCACGGGGAATGCCGCCAACCCCTAATGCAATGTCTAAAGAAAGAGCTCCGGTAGGAATGGTTTCCACATTCATCTTGGCGCTGGCTTCGCCCAGACGCATGATGGAACCTTTGCCGAAATCCTTTTCAATCTGCCGCATGGCGTTGTCAAGCGCCCGTAATTTATCGTTTGAAATACCTGCCATAATTAACCTCCTGATTTGTTCGTCGAAAACTTTCCTGTGATTATTATACAAACAGAAGTTCGTTTTGTCAATATGATTCTGTAACCTTTTTAGCAGTATTTTTTCAACGGCTTCGGCAAAAATGTGGTATTATATATACGATTACGTAACGCAACATACGTGCTAAATTTTGGACAGGATGCGTGTGCTGATGTAACGGGCCTGTTTGAAAACAGAATCCGGAATATAGTTTGTATTTTAAACGAAGTGAGGAAACATACTATGGAAATGCAGATGGAATTCATACGGAAGCTGCCGTCTCCCCAGGAACTGATGCAGGAATATCCTCTTGGCACCGCGGCGTTAGCCACCAAAGCAGCAAGAGATAAAGAAATCAGAGATATTTTTTTCGGCAGCGATGACCGTTTCATCCTGGTCATCGGCCCCTGTTCCGCCGATAATGAAGATGCAGTGCTGGACTACGTTCATCGCCTGGCAGGCGTACAGGAAAAAGTGAAAGATAAGCTGCTGCTGATCCCCCGCGTTTACACGAATAAACCCCGAACCATCGGCGTCGGCTATAAGGGCATGTTGCATCAGGCCAACCCGGAAGGAAAGGAAGACATGCTGTCCGGCATCACCGCCATCCGCAAGATGCATGTGCGGGTGGTACAGGAGACCGGACTCACCAGCGCGGAAGAGATCCTGTACCCGGAAAACCACCGCTACCTTTCCGATATTTTATCTTATGCTGCCATCGGCGCCCGTTCCGTGGAAGACCAGCTGCACCGGATGATTGCCAGCGGCGTGGGCATTCCCGTTGGCATGAAGAACCCAACCGGCGGCGACATTTCCGTCATGATGAATTCCATCGAAGCTGCCCAGCATGAACAGAGCTTTTTGTTCCACGGCTGGGAAGTCCGCACCAAGGGCAATCCCATGGCCCACGCCATTTTGCGAGGATATGTGGACAAATTCGGCAACAACATGCCTAACTATCATTACGAAGATCTGCATGGACTGCTGGACGCCTATCACGAACGGGAAGTGGTCAACCCGGCCGTCATTGTGGACGCCAACCATTCCAACTCCGGCAAAAAATACCTGGAACAAATTCGCATCTCCAAGGACGTGATGCACAGTCGTCAGGTCTCCACGGATATCCGTCAATTGGTAAAAGGCATCATGATCGAAAGCTACATCGAAGACGGCAGCCAGAAAATCGGCGCCGGTGTGTACGGTCGTTCCATTACCGATCCCTGCCTGGGCTGGCCAAAGAGCGAGCGCCTGATACTGGAACTGGCAGAGATGGTGTAAGTAAAAAGAAAAAGTAAAAAGCACGCGTGCAAAGTTTCGCAAAACCGTACGTGTTTGCTATTCTATGGACTCATGTGCCTGTGGCTGCGGAACTCGGGCTTCGCCCTCAAACAGCCTTGCCGCAACGGCACATTTCGCCTCATGGAATTGACGCAAACGCCCCCGACGTTTTGCTCAATCTTTGCACGCGCGCTTTTTGCTTTGTTACCTAATCATTCACACCAAAAAATTAAAATCTGTCCAGCAGTCTGTAGCCTTTCCCACGCAGGAAGGTTTCCGTTTCCGGCTCGTCGGTACTGAACACCGCAATGGGCGTGCTGTCGCTGCGGTCAAAGGAAATGTACAGGTAACGGATCATCACATTGGCGTTCTGCAGGTCGGACAGGATATGGTTCAGAGTGCCCGGCTTGTCCGAAGCCATGTCAATGGCGATGACCTTATCCAGACGGCACTGATAACCCGCGTCTTCCAGCGCAGCCTTGGCCTCCTCCGATTTGTCCACGATCAGCCGGACGATGCCGAACTCCGCACTGTCGGTAGCCAGCATGGTGTAAATGTTAACATCCGATTTAGCCAGCACTCCCGTAATTTTACTTAACGCGCCTTTGGTATTGGCGGCAAACAATGAAATCTGATTCAGCATGATTCACCCTTCTTTCCTTTTTCTTTATAAGATTAAGAATAAACAAAAACCGGTAAAATGTAAACAAAAAATCATTAAAAAATATTAATCTAAATTATTTTTTAGCTTTTTGTGCCAACTGTTTCATTTCTTCCCGGGAAAACTCATATCTGGCATTGCAGTACGGGCAGGTTATCTCCGTCTTTTCATCTTCAGCCAGCTGGTTCAGTTCCTTTTGGGGCAGGGTCTTCAGAACGCCTTCCACCCGTTCCCGGCTGCAGCGGCAGCCAAAGTGCAGCGGATAGCTGTCCAGTATTTCTACTTCCATATCCTTGCCCAGCATCCGGATGATCCGCTCCGGCGTAAAGCCCATGTCGATGAGACTGGAAACATAGGGTGTATTCCTGACATTTTTATCCAGCTTATCCAGCGTTTCCTCGCTGCAGTTGGGCAGCGCCTGGATGAACCAACCCCCGGCCGCCTGCACGTCGCCCTTTTCATCCACAAGCACGCCCAGACCTACGGACGAGGACGTCTGTTCGGAAGTATAGAGGTATTTGGTCAGGTCGTCTGCGATTTCACCGTCCACCAGCTCCGCGGTTCCCGTAAAGGGCTTGGCACCGGCTGTGTATCGGGTCACGGAAATCGTACCGTTGCCAACAGCGCCACCCACATCCAGATGACCGTTTTTTGGCGGCAGATACACATCCGGATTACCTACATAGCCCCGGGCGATGCCTCCCTGGGCTTCCCCTGTGATGCCTCCAATCGGTCCGTCACCGGTAACCTTTATGCCAACCCCTTCCTCATTCTTCATGGTGGCAGCCAGCAGCAGCGCGCCGGTCACGGTACGTCCCAGTGCCGCGGTAGCCAGGTGGGAAAGATTGTGCCGAAGAGATAACTTGCGAACCAGACGAGTGGTACGCGCTACGTAAATGCGTGCGTCCCCCACGGTGGCCCGGGTCAGGATATCTGCCTCACCGGTAAATTTTGCTTTGGCGCTTTCAGGTTTCACTGAATTATTAACTACACTATTTTTATCAAGCGTATTCTCTTTATGTTCTTCCATGATACATCCTTGTCATAATTACAGTTTTTTGAACAGGTTGGCCATTTCGATAGCGCTCATGGCTGCGTCGTATCCTTTGTTGCCTGCCTTGGTTCCGGCCCGTTCCACAGCCTGCTGGATATTTTCTGTTGTCAAGATGCCAAAAGCAACCGGCACACCTGTCTTCATGGAAGCCTGAGCAACGCCCTTTGCCGCTTCCGCGCAGACATAATCAAAATGGGGAGTGGAACCCCTGATGACGGCCCCCAAAGCAATCACGGCATCAAACTTGCCGCTTTCCGCCAGCTTCTGTGCAGCCAGAGGAATCTCATACGCGCCCGGCACCCAGACCAGCACCACATCATCGGTGTTGCCGCCCGTTCGGCGGATGGCGTCTTCCGCGCCGCCCAGCAGCTTGCTGGTAATAAACTCGTTAAAACGGGATACAACGATAGCCAGCTTTAATCCTTTTGCCAACAACATACCTTCAATCGTTTTCATTTTCTGCCTCCTATATATTTAATTTACTTTTTACAACCGCAACCCAGATGCAGCTCCGAAAGCTCATGCCCCATCTTGTTTTCTTTGGTTTCCAGATAAAACTCATTGTACTCATTGGGCTTGATCTCTATGGGAACCCGGCCCGTAACCGTAATGCCGTAGCCGGAAAGGCCGGCCCGTTTTGCCGGGTTGTTGGTGATGAGCCGAACACTGGTGAGACCCAGGTCCGACAGAATCTGGGCGCCCATGCCGTAATCACGAAGATCTGGCGCAAAACCCAGACGCACATTAGCTTCCACCGTATCCAGGCCCTGGTCCTGCAATGCATAGGCACGGATCTTGTTGGCCAGTCCGATGCCCCGTCCTTCCTGGCGCATATAAACTACAACGCCGCAGCCTTCTTTTTCAATCATGCGCAGGGCGGAAGCAAGCTGGTCTCCGCAGTCGCAGCGCAGACTGCCAAAGGCATCTCCCGTTAGGCATTCCGAATGGACCCGCACCATCACATCCTTCTTCCCTGCAACCTCACCCTTCACCAGCGCAATATGGCACAAGTCATCCAGATCGTTTTCGTAAGCGATGATTTTAAAGGTGCCGAACTTGGAAGGCAGCTTTGCCTCCGCCACCCGGTGCACCATCTTTTCATGCTGCTTGCGGTATGCCACCAGCGATGCCACCGTAATAAAAACAAGATTGTGTTTTTTCGCAAATTCTATTAGCTGGGGCGTGCGCATCATGTAACCGTCTTCATCCATGATCTCGCAGCAGATGCCAACCGGTGTCAGACCTGCCAGCCTGCACAGATCCGTTGTGGTTTCCGTATGACCGGTACGTACCAGCACGCCGCCTTTGCGACTGCGCAGGGGGAACACATGGCCCGGCCGCCGGAAATCCATGGCCTGGGCGCCGGGTTCCGTAACTTTCTTCATGGTGTAGGCCCGTTCGTAAGCCGAAATACCTGTAGTGGTATCTACATGGTCGATGGAAACGGAAAAAGCAGTTTCATGGTTATCCGTGTTATGGGAAACCATGGCCCCGAACTGCAGCTTGTCCATAATTTCCGCATCTGCGGGCATACAGATCAGTCCCCGGGCTTCTTTGGCCATAAAATTGATGGACTCCCCGGTACAGAACTCAGCCGCCATGACAAGATCGCCTTCGTTTTCCCGGTCTTCGTCATCGGTTACCAGTACCATCTTTCCTGCCTTAACGGCAGCGATAGCTTCTTCAATAGTATTGAACGTAAAATCCTTCATCCTTTTTCTCCATTCCGCCTTTAAGGAGACGCTGATTAAATGAGTTTGTGCGAAGACCGAGGACTTTTTGCGACTGACAAGGAAATGGCCCGAAGGCGCAGCCGTAGCTGCGCAGTCGTCACAAAAAGCACCGGTCAGCGTGCAGACGAATTAATCAGTGTTTCCTTAATGGAAATCATTTAAACCCATGTTTCAACAAAAACTCTTCTGTTAATGCTATATCTGAATCAGACTTCTCACCAGCACGTGTTGTTTGTTGCTCGTTAATGCCCTTTTCTCTTTTATGAAAACCCAGCATCTTTTCCACATACCGAGCCAGAATGTCCGTTTCCAGATTGACTGCATCACCCACGTTTTTATAACCCAACGTTGTCATCTTTGCCGTATGAGGGATCAGAGACACGCCAAATCCTGTGTTGTCTGTCTCTGTCACGGTGAGGCTGATACCGTCCACAGCGATGGAGCCTTTCTCCACAATATAGGGCAGCAGTTCCCGGGGCGTTTGGATCCGGTACAGCAGGGCATTGCCTTCCGGCACAATTTGCTGAATGGTACCGACGCCCTCCACATGGCCCTGCACAATGTGTCCGTCCAACCCGTCCATGGGACGCAGCGCTTTTTCCAGATTCACCTTATCCCCCGGCTGCAGCAGGTGCAATGTAGTCCGGCGTACCGTTTCCGGCATCACATCCGCCGTGAAGGTGTCGCCCCGGAAATGCACCACTGTTAAACACACGCCGTTTACAGCTATGCTGTCCCCAATCTTCACGCCGGGCAATATCTTCCGGGCACGGACGGTCAGCTGACAGGTGGTGCTCCCTTCTGCCATTCTTTCCACTGTGCCAAGTTCGGCAATCAATCCTGTGAACATCGTTAAACCTTCCCTTCTCCACTGAAGGTCACCCTGCCGGTGATAAGCCAGTCCTTTCCCAGTGTCATCAGCTCCGGTTCCATTACAGAAGCGCAGCGTGACATTACACCAATCCCTCTTCCGCCAATCGAAGGAAGGGCGTTTTTGCCGCCCACCAGTTTGGGCGCAATGAACGCATACACCCTGTCTGCCATTCCGGCGTCAAGGAAAGAACCCAGCACTTCGCTGCCTCCTTCCACCAGAACAGAAGTGATTTCATGTTCATACAAAGTTTGCAGCAGCGCAGGAATGGAAATTTTACCATCCTCACAGGGAAGAGTGAGTACTTCCACATTATTCAGACGCCGCAGTGTATTGCATTTTTCTGCATCAGCTTCCGGACCGGTAACCAGCAACGTCTTTGCTTCCCCCTGTAGCACCTTTGCAGTGAGAGGAATCCGCGCCCTGCTGTCCAGCACGATGCGGATGGGATTCTTTCCTTCCACCAGCCTTGTGGTCAGCTCCGGGTCATCGTCCAGTACCGTTCCGATTCCCACTAATATAGCATCATGAGTTTTACGCAAATAATGGCTGTACACATGGGCCTCCTGCCCGGTGATAAAATGGGAATCCCTGGAAGCGGTAGCCAGCTTGCCGTCCAATGTCTCCGCAAACTTCAGACTGACAAAAGGACGCTTTTGGGTGACCCACAGCAAAAAGTGTTCGTTTAACCGTCTGGCTTCGTTTTCACAGACGCCAACGATGACTTCCACGCCGGCTTCCTGTAAACGGCGAAAACCATTGCCTGCCACTTTGGGATTGGGGTCCTCCATGGCCGCCACTACCCGCTTGATCCCGGCTTTAATCAGCGCTTCACAGCAGGGACCGGTCCGTCCCCAGTGGGAACAGGGTTCCAGCGTAACAAAAGCGGTGTGTCCCTGCGCCTGCTTTGCGTTCATGTCCGCAATGGCGTTGACCTCCGCATGAGGCGTCCCGGCCTTGTGATGCCAGCCTTCCCCCACTATATTGCCTTCTGCATCCGTAATCACACAGCCCACCATGGGATTGGGACTGGTACAGCCTTCCGCCTTTTTGGCCAGCTCCAGAGCACGCCGCATATAAAACTCAAAGTCAGGCATAATCTTATCTCCAAAATAAAAAACCATAGGAAACGTCCAGAGGCATTTCCTATGGCAAGATAGTTCTCCCATACACGTCTTTTCTCATCCAGACTATACTGTCGGTTCCGGAATCACACCGGATCGTGCGTCGGCGCGCTATGGCGCTGTCGGCTCGCGGACTGTACCGCCGGTTGGGAATTATGCGCCTGCTCTGTCAGGCCCATTCACCCTGCCCCAAAGACTGTTTTCGCTATATAGTTTAATATGAAATTACACAACTGTCAATCCCGCAGGCTCTTGATGGCCGCCTTCACATCTTTGGCCCCATACACATACGAACCCGCAACCAGAACGTTGGCCCCGGCGCCCACCACCTGCCTGGCCGTTTCAGCATTAATGCCGCCGTCTACCTCAATGTCGGTACGCAAACCGGCCAAATCCAGCATCCGGCGCAGTCTGCAGATCTTCGGCAGCACTTCCGAAATGAACTGCTGCCCGCCAAAGCCCGGATTCACAGTCATCAGCAGCAACATATCCACATCGGGCAAAATCTCTTCAATTAAAGATAAGGAACTGGCCGGATTCAATGCCACGCCGGCTTTGATCCCTTTGGCATGGATTGCCTGAATGCAACGGTGCAAATGCTTCGTAGCTTCCCCATGCACCACGATCTGGTCTGCCCCGGCAGCGACAAAATCATCGATATATGTTTCCGGATGGTCAACCATCAGGTGGCAGTCAAAAAACATCTTTGTGACCTTCCTGATCTTTTTGACCACAGGCGCGCCAAAGGTCAGATTCGGCACAAAGTTGCCGTCCATCACATCGATATGTACCCAGTCGGCGCCAGCCTTTTCAATTTTCCGGATCTCCTCTCCCAGACAGGAAAAATCTGCCGATAATATGGACGGAGCTATTTTGATCATCTTCGGTTCCTCGCTTTATTCTCTTTTAATTCTTCCAGTATTGACAAATATGACTCATACCGGGAAGGAGCAATCAGGTTTTCTTTCACCGCATCCTTGACACCGCAGACCGGTTCATGGGTGTGGCTGCAGGGCGAGAACTTGCATTTTTTTTCATATTTCTTAAACTCAGGAAAACAGGCAGGCAATGCTTCCGGTTCCAGATTCTCCATCAGGACGTTGCCGAAACCCGGCGTATCTGCCAGATAGCCGCCGTTAAAAGGAACGAGTTCCGTATAACGGGTCGTGTGTTTTCCTCTGCTGATCTTGCTGCTTATCTCCCCCGTGGTCCGCAGGACGCCGGGTTGGATAGCATTCAGTGCGGAGGACTTGCCTACGCCGCTGGGTCCGCCGAACGCTGTGACCTTTCCTGCCAGGCGCTGGCGCAATGCGTCAATTCCCTGGCCGGTTTTGGAAGAGATTACAAACGCTTCATACCCGATGTTCCGGTACACCGCTGCAATGGCTTCACTTTGTTCTTCCGTTGCAAGATCCGCTTTGGTCAGAACTATCAATAAATGAACCTTTGCAGCTTCCGCCAGGATCAGCAGCTTATCCATAATCAGGAAGCTGAAATCAGGATGCACCAGTGCCAGTGTAATCACCAGCAAATCAAGGTTTGCAACAGTGGGTCTGTCCAAGTAATTACTGCGGGGCAGCACGGCCGTGATCATTCCCTCGTCCGCCTGATCCGGATTTACTTCCAGCTGCACCCGGTCACCGGTACACAACGAGAACCTTTTTTGTTTCATGTGGCCTTTGACCTTGCAGGTTATCAGAGTGCCATCACAATCTACATAATAGTACCCGCTGTAAGACCGCACCACCAATCCTGATTTTACCAACTTTTCTCCTCTACCAGCCTGTGGTCCACATAGAACCCGACACGCTGCACATCGCTGTCCACCCTGGTACGCAGGCGCACACCGCCGTTATAGGATCCGGACACTTCCACTTTCTGCGACCTGCCGTTGCTTGAAACGATTTGAACCATATGCGTCCCGGTTCCGGGAACCACAAATTCCGCATAACGGGTTCCTGTGGTCTTGCTTACGGTCACACTGCCATTGCTTTTTCCGCTGTTATTGTTGATACCTTCAGGCGTAGCCGGGAAAGGCATTTTCTTTTTGGCATTGGATACCAGCAGAACAACGGTTGAACCTTCCGTTATCGTTTCGTTGGCATCAGGGGACATCCCGAGTACCGTATCCTTATTCTTGTCGCTGTCTTCCTCTCTTATGTCTACGTTCAGCCTTAATTCTTTCAGTTTGTTTCTCGCTTCCGCCAGGGTCAGGCCTTTCAGGTCCGGTACTGCCACATTCTTTTCTTCTTTTTTATTAATAATGATGTCCACGGCGCCATTTTCGCTCAACTGGCTTTTTTCTACCGGCGATTGGCTTAAAATAATACCTTCCGGTTTATCTTTGTCCCATTTATACTCAATCTTTTCAATACGCAGGTTCTTATCCGACAACAGTTTTTCAGCCTGATCCTGTTTTAGTCCCACTACTTTGGGTACTGGTATCATCTTTTCACTGCCGGAAACAACCAAGGTAATGGTCGCTCCTTCTTTCCGCTTGATGCCGGCGACCGGATCCATACGCAAGACCATCCCCGGTTTGACACTGGGATCAACCTTGTTTTCAATTTCAACCTTAAAGCCCTGAGCCTCTAAAGCCTTCTGGGCTTCCGCAACGGTCTTCCCGTTTACATCTGCTACAATAATATCCGGTTTGGAAGAACTGAAGAAATAGTAGGCCCCTCCTGCTATCAAAAGGAACAGCAATACTACAACTGCCAGCATTTTACCTAAAAAGCCTGATTTTCTCTTCGGTTTTTTATAATTCCTCTCCGGCTCAGGTTCCACTGTTTTCAAATTTTCATTCTGTCCTGTTGCAGCAACAACAGGTTTTTCTTCAGCCGTCCCGGTCATTGGCAGTATTACCCAGGGGGCAGTACCTTCAGCTGTGGTATCAACCGGTTCCGGGGTATTACCTGTACCCGCAGCCGGAATAACAACCGGTTTTATCTCCGGTTCATCAACCGTCTCCGAAGCTCTGTTAAACTCTGTTACATCTGTATTCGTTCCTGCCTGTGTTCCCTTATCTGTCACAACACGCCCGGCATCAACCTCTGATTGCGGATTCGTAACTTTATTCTTTTTAATTTCACCAACAAGGTCTGTTTCGTCTAAAAACAAGGACTGCTGTTCCGGACCGGACAATGCCTCAGAAAGATTATTTGCTGTTCCCGCTGTAACCGCTGCACCCGTTGCAACAACGCCAGCAGCTTCAGCTATGGTTTCACCTTCCTTTTGCTCCGGAGAAACAGGCATAACCTTCCTTGTGCTTTCCGGTTCTTCAAACTGCTCATATTCATTTGTATCTTCATCTTCTATTTCCTTTGTCAGGAAACTGGGCAGGCTCATAATCAGGGTCTGATATTTTTCCCGTTCCGTTCCCGGTTTTGCTTTCGGAGGCGCAGCAGCTACTGTTGC
>CAJODT010000029.1 GCA_905233365.1 uncultured Succiniclasticum sp. | reverse complement strand
ACTGTGAAATTGACAACATAACAATAACTGTTAACGCAAACAGTTTTACAGTTATAACTGCACATAAATTGAAAGAAGGTGGCAAGCTATGAAGTCAGGCATACTTTTTCTGAAAAAGCTTACGGGATTTATCATCGCGGCGGTATTTTTTGCGGCGTGTCTCTGCATGGGATTTTCGGCGGAGGCAGCCTATTCGCCAAAGTACTGGTATGATAAGGACGGTTTTTTTCATGAGCAGTATAACTCCCATCACTATGCCCCGGACGAAATGGGGCGACTTTCCAGACAGGTTGAGATTGTGATTCACCACTGGTATGACAGGGAAGGGAATAAGCATGAAATAACCACAAATCCTGACGGCACACACGAACATACGATTCCGGCAGCGACGTCGGCAATATCCCGGACACGGTACTTTTATGATGAGAAGGGTATTTTTCATAAGGAATATACGTCTTTCACGCCCCGCGGCGACAAAAATACCGACCTTGTGTGGTATGATAAGGACGGGAAGCAGTATGGTGAGGAATACGGGTATGTGGTCCTCAACGGCGAATATGTTTACTCGGAGAGTGTCGTTTCGTACGATGAAAAAGGCTGGCGGCATATAAATATTTTCTGGATTTATCCGGATGACAGCAGGCGTGACAAGCATATCTGGTTTGACGACAAGGGCGTGCGCCATGAAGAGTGGAAGTAAAGGCATTAACCGGACAAATTGACGCTTTGCTTCTTTTTCTAAATGAAACGAACGAACTGCCTCAACTCTATTGGACAATTTTATAAAGCTCCGAAAAATCGTCCAGTAGAATTGGACGATTTTTAAATTTTCTGTTATACTGTCCAATAGGAAGAAAAAACAACCGGAAGCGGAAACAAGAGGAGGGTAACCGTGATCAAGCGTGAGAAATATATTGAACCGATCCGTGAGTTTTATGACAGCGACCTGATCAAAATCATCACAGGGATCCGACGTTGCGGCAAATCTGTAATCCTCGGGGAGATATACGAAGAGATAAAAGCAAAGTCTGATAATATCATTTATCTTGATTTTGAAGATACTGCCGTCTTGTCTGCGTTGCCGGATGAGAAGTCGCTGCTGGATTACGTTGAGTCAAATCGAAAAAACTCTCTTTGCTATGTTTTTCTTGACGAAGTGCAGAGAGTGGAGGGCTGGGCCGGAGCCTGCCGTACGTTGCGGATCCGGAATTGTTCTGTGTTTATAAGCGGATCTAATTCCAAGCTGTTATCCCGGGAGTTTACCAAAGAATTGTCAGGGCGGTATGTTCCTTTCCGGGTACGGCCTTTTGTTTACAAAGAACTGGCGCAGTACGCAAAGGAACTTGGCAGGGAAATTTCGCTGACAGACTATCTTGTCTGGGGAGGCTTCCCGAAACGGATCGAGTATAAAAGCGAGCAGGCGCAACGCGTTTACCTTAACGAACTCAACGAAACAATCATCTTAAATGACATTATCAACCGCTACAAAATTCGCAAGACGGAGGTATTCAAACGTCTGGCTAATTTCATTTTTCTTTCCAATGGCAGGCTGCTGTCTGCCAGATCTGTGGAAAAATTTATGCGGGGCGCGGGGCTGCCATGCTCGGTTACGACGATAACAAAGTACATCGGTTATCTGGAAGAAGCCTATGCTATTGCGACAGTCAGAAAATATTCCCAAAAATCCAAACGTGAACTGGAATATTATCTGAAGGTGTATGATGAGGATGTGGCGCTGAATTCTATCCGCGTTATGAATAACCGGTATGACCTGACCCATAATTTTGAGAATGTGGTTTACAATGAGCTGATTTACATGGGATACAGTTTGCAGGTTTATCATGACGGCCGGCATGAGATTGATTTTGTTGCGCACAAGGGTAACAAACAGTTTTTTATCCAGGCTGCCTATTCGGTTTCGGAGGAAAAGGCTTATGAGCGTGAATTTGGCGCGTTCGCAAGAATGGACAATTCCTGTCAGAAAATAGTAATTACCAATGATGAGATTGATTACAGCACAAGCATGGTAAGGCACATCCGTTTCCGCGATTTTGTGATGATGGATGAATTGTGAAAACTTATGAAAGGGCTATCATGGAACGACCAATTCCAAAACCTAACGAAGTGTACCGTCATTTTAAAGGCAAGCTGTATCTCATCATAACCATTGCGAATCACTCTGAGACCGGGGAGCCTCATGTGGTTTACAAACATCTTTATGGTGATTATTCTGACTGCGTGCGTCCGCTGGATATGTTTATGAGTGAAGTGGATCACGAAAAGTATCCGGATGTAAAGCAGTTATGGCGTTTTGAAAAAGTTGATTTGGGCAGAGGGGATGTTTGAGAACAGAAACCTGAAACCATGAAGAAGGGTCATTGACGAACAGCTTTACTTCAGGTTGGGGATTTGAAGTAAAGCGGGAAAGCCGGCGTAAGATGGCAAATATCATAACCTGCATCAGAATAGTGCTCAGCGTTGCTTTATTGTTCTGCCCGGCGTTGTCTCCGGTGTTCTATGCATTGTATATAGCTGCCGGATTCTCAGATTTGATCGATGGTGCTGTGGCAAGGAAAACAGGTACCGTCAGCGAACTGGGTTCAAGACTGGATACGATCGCAGATATTATATTCACGGTGGCCTGCCTGATAAAACTGCTTCCCGTATTGGATGTTCCAGCCTGGCTTTACATATGGATTTTAGTCATAGCGATAATAAAACTAATCAATATCGGCATAGGATACATCAGACAGAAAAAGTTTGTGGCTGTGCATTCAGTAATAAATAAAGTTACCGGAGGTTTACTGTTCATTTTCCCGTTAACACTGGCATTTATCGATTTGAAGTATAGTGCGGCAGTTGTTTGTGCAGTTGCAACAATAGCGGCTGTTTATGAAGAATATCTGATTCAGGCGGGAAGAACAACTTAGATTGAAACAGTAAAATAATAAAATAAAGGTTGCATTATGGAAAAAGAAAAACTTGTATTAAGTAAAAACACCTTTTCGGAAACCATGAAATGGTTGGAACGGGAGTTATGCAAAGCAAAAATTTCCCAAAAGGAAATCCTTACGGCACAGCTTTTGCTGGAAGAAACGTTCCTCCGTCTGTCCGAAGGCGCCGGGAATCCGGAAGACTTTTCGGTAACGGTTGCATTGCGCCGCCGTTTTGGGGATATAAGCCTGATTCTGGAAGCCAATGGTGAACCGTACAATCCTATGGTGGAAATGACAGAGGTGAACGAAGAGTAAGAAGACGCCTACGGCCTGGCGGTGCTCAAAGCGCATCGGAATCAGGTGGGTTATTCCAGAAAGAACGGAAAGAACCTTGTATCTATAAAGGTTCACGAATCTTCCACCAAAGATGCCCGTAACACGTTCATCGGCATTGTGCTGGGTATTGTCTGCGGTTTTCTGTTGAAAGGGAATATGAGCGCCGCTGTGCTGGATCATATCAGCGTAACCCTGGCCGGATCTGTGCTGAAAATGTTTATGAATGCGCTTTCCATGACTATAGGTCCCATGATTTTCATCTCGGTTATCGCCGGCATCACCAACATGTCTAATGCGGCGGATATAGGACGCATGGGTGGAAAACTGATCGTGTTTTCTCTGGTGAAGCTGTTTTGCTGTACGGTAGTGGCTGTTGTTTTTGGCCTGCTGTTCTTTGCCGAAGGTCTTCCCGGTCTGGCGGAAGCCATCCCGCAACAGGCCCTTGTGACCAAACCCGGTTTGTCTCTGCTGGATATAATTACGGGTATTATTCCTGCTAATCTGATTCAGCCATTTTCTACCGGTAATGTGCTTCAAATGCTGTTTTTGGCCTGCCTTTTCGGCGTTTTTATCAACCGGGCGGGGGAACAGGCCCACGCAGCAAAAGCGCTCATTGAATTTTTAAACGTCCTCTTTATGGACATTATGAACGTAGTGGTAAAGTTTATCCCTGTTGTTGTGTTTTTTTCCATGATGCAGTTCATGCTGACCACCGGGACGGACGCATTGGTTTCCCTTGGCATTGTGTTTGTTGCCCATGCTCTGGATACGGTGCTGGTTATTTTTGTATCAGGCCTGTTTGTGGCGTTGGCGGGAAGTTTATCCCCGGTTCCGTTCTTGAAGAAGGTTCTGGCCTTTGCGCCGGCGCCGTTTTCCCTGAACAGTTCGAACGCCTGTATCCCGCTGACCCTGAAGCTCTGCTCTGAAAAGTTAGGTGTTGACTCCCGGCTGGCCATGTTCTCCATACCCGTAGGACTGCAGTTTAATATGAATGGCAGTAACTTTTATATCACGATGCTGGCGGTTCTGATGGCGCGTTCAATGGGATTGGAATTGAACCTGAATGTGCTCATGACGCTGACCGTATCCGCGTTCCTGATATCTGTGACTATGGCAGGTTGCCCCGGTAGTGGGATTATCGCCCTGTGCACAGTGTTTGAAACGGTGGGGATCCCAACGGCGGCTGTCGCGATTTTTCTTCCCATAGAAAGCATTGTGGGAATGTTTTCTACCGTGAGTAATGTAACATCTGATATTGCTTCTACCATGATGCTGGCAAGCAGCGAAAAGCAGTTGGACAAAGACGTATATATGGCGAAGTAAGTGGGTCGCGCTGGGAGCCATGGGTACCGTTATAACGGCACATATGGTATAGATAGGGGGGCAAGGAACGGGAAACCCATGTGTAATGACTGTATGATACGTTTGAAAAAAGGAAGATTTATTGCTACGCTATCTGAATAATCAATGAAAGGTGAATGCAGATGCAATTCAAGCAAGGGTGCGGCTGGAAGGCCTGTTATGACGAAAAGAGGAACCTGTATACTGCTGAATCGGGTGGATGTGGGGGATATGACCTTTTCCAAATTACGAAAGAGATTTATGACCGGCTCGGTGAAAGTGACGTTAGCAACAGCGACGCCGTGAGACTCATCTATTCCGGGCGGCATCTGTATATGGATGTCAATGACCGGTGCGGTCCTCCGTATACCGTTGTGTTTGATGACGAATATCGCGAGATTTGTCCCTGGGCGGGCATTGTCTGCAGCGGGCATGTGTGGAGTGAAGAACTGACTGATGCGGTTGTGGAGGTTTTTGCGTCCGAAGCACAGAACCGATCCCAGAGAAGGAAAAAGAAACAGGAGCGGATAAGGAAATGAACACCAAAGGATTAACAACCGCGGAAGCCCTGGAGAGGGCTAAAAAGGGAAGAAACGTACTCACCCAGGGAAAGAAAAAGAGTCTGTTCTCTGTAATCGTGGAGCAGTTCGCGTCTCCGCTGCTGCTTCTGCTGGTGGCTGCGTCGGTCATTTCCATCATGACCGGGGAAGTCGTGGACGGCATCATTATCATTGTCGTGGTGCTGGCCAATGTTATCATCGGCACCGTGCAGGAACTTTCGGCGGAAAAATCCGTAGAGGCCCTGCGTCGGATCAATGCGTCCACGGCTGTGGTGATCCGGGACGGCGTTGAGACGGAGATCCCGGCGGCGGATCTGGTGGTGGACGATTACGTGATCCTGGAGGCGGGACGCGTGGTGCCTGCGGACCTTGCGCTGGTGCAGACCAGCTCACTGAAGGTAAATGAATCGGCCCTGACGGGGGAAAGCGTTGCGGTGGAGAAGGACTGCAATGAAAAGAGTGATGAGAAGACGCCCCTCGGCGACCGCAAGGATAAAGCGTTTATGTCCACGCTGGTAGAATACGGCCGCGGTGAAGGCGTAGTGGAAAAGATTGGCGATAATACTGAGATCGGCAAAATTTCAGGCATGCTTCATCAGATTGAGAAGCAGGAGACCCCGCTGCAGAAGAATCTGGACAGCATCTCCAAGGTGCTTGGTATTGCGGGCGTGGTTCTGTGTATTCTGATGTTTGCTTGCCAGATTTTTATTTACCATACGTCTGTCGTAGAAACGCTGATGATTTCCATTGCGTTTGCCGTTGCGGTAATCCCTGAAGGGCTTGCCACCGTGGTAACGCTGGTGCTTACCGCCGGCATTCAGGAGATGAGCAAGCGCAACGCCATCGTGAAACAGATCCACGCGGTGGAAACCCTGGGCGCGGTGAATGTGATCTGTTCCGATAAGACGGGCACCCTGACCCAGAACCGGATGACGGTGGTGAAGTGGTATCTTTCGGGCGAGATGACGGAACCGGAAGAGGTGCCCGCGGACAGCAAAGTCTTTGCAAGACTTCTGGAAGGCTTCCTGGCCTGTAACGATGCAAAGTATTCCGAAGAGACCGGTGAGGAGATTGGCGATCCTACAGAAACCGCGTTTATCAAGTACGCGAAGGATAAGAAGCTGGGCTATTACGATATCATGTCCGGCATCACCCGGTTTGATGAGATTCCTTTTGATTCCGGACGGAAGATGATGACCACCCTGGACCGGGTGGAACGGGATGGCGAAACAAGAAATATTTCCTACACGAAGGGCGCCATTGATTCCGTCATCGTCCGGTGTGACCGCATCCTTGACGAGGATGGCATACGGGAGATTACAAATGAGGATGTTGTCCGGGCCACCCATTCGGCGGACATCATGAGTGCCCAGGCGCTACGGGTGCTGGCCCTGGCGTACCGGGAAGGGGATACCGTTCCCCAGGAAAAGGATATGATCTTTGTGGGACTGGGCGCCATGATCGACCCACCCAAGGAAGGCGTGAAGGAAACCGTTGACGAATGTCATCACGCAGGCATTGACGTGGCCATGATCACGGGCGACCACAAGATCACGGCCTTTGCCATCGCCAAGGAACTGGATATTGCCACAGATATTTCCCAGAGCATTTCCGGCGCGGAGATCGATGAGATGGATCCTGCCGAGTTCAAAAAGAATGTGCTGGATTACCGTGTGTTCGCGAGAGTGTCGCCGGAGAACAAGGTGCAGATTGTGCAGGCCTTCCAGTCTCATGGCAAGATCTGCTCCATGACGGGTGACGGTGTGAATGACGCGCCGTCCCTGAAAGCGGCGGACATCGGCGTGGCCATGGGCATCGGCGGCACGGAAGTGGCCAAGGATGCGGCGGAGATGATTCTGGTGGACGATAATTTCATCACCATAAAGAACGCGGTGATGGAAGGCCGCAACCTGTTTAACAATATTAAGAAATCAGTCGTGTATCTGCTGCGGTCCAATTTCGGCGAAGTGGTGCTGATGGCGTCGGCCATCTTTGGGGGACTGTCCTCGCCCCTTTCCACCATCCAGATCCTGTGGGTGAACCTGCTGACGGATACGGCGCCGTCCCTGGCCCTGGGCATGGACGTGGGTTCGGATGCCGTCATGAATGAAAAGCCCAGAGATGTAAAGGCCGGCATTTTAAACCGGAGTGATTACCTGAATATTGTGATCCAGGGCGTGATCAGCGGCGGCGTGGCGCTTTTGGCGTTCCTGCTTCCTGTAATCGCACAGTACGGAACGGGAAACATTTTGGATAATTTAAGCGGAAATGAAGAGCTTTTGAAACTGTGCCGGACCTACTGCTTTAGTACGTTGGCCATCAATGAGATGCTGATGGCGTATGTCTGTAAGACCAAGGGCAGCCTTGCCTTTGCGACAAAAGAGTCCTGGAACAACAGGGCCCTGAATATCATCACGGCTGTGGGCGTACTGCTGCAGATCGGCATACTGGTGGTTCCCCCCATGCGTTCCCTGCTGAAGCTTTCGGTTGTGGGAGCCTGGGACATTGCGCTGATCCTGTTCATCGCAGTCGCCGGTGTCATGATCAATGCAGCAATTACGCTGGCGAAAGAGCGGCTGGACATCAAACGGGAAAGAAATTTGTAAGGAATGTGCGGGAATTATGCAAGGAGATTAATACACAGATATTATGCAAAATGGAATGCAGGCTAAGACCAACACAATAAGCATTGGTGTGTTACGCTGCAACGTCTGCGGCGCGCCGATGTATCCCAATCCGGCCCGGCAGGCATTTTTCTGTCCGTTCTGTGGCAGTGAAGTTCCTTTTGGCAAATGGCAGCCGGGTCTGCGTTATAACCACAGGAAACTGGAAATTTCCGAAGAGGGTTATATCTGCCTGAAACGTGTTGCGGTGATGAGCAGCCATGCCGGCAACAAAGAGCTGTTGGCTGCGCGGCGGTGGCGCACCTTTGATGAGGTGGTCCGTATGTTTGACAGGCGGGCCTTTGTCACCTACAAAAACAGAAAAGAGTTTTCCTTTTCCTGCCCGGCCTGCGGGGCAGATATTTTTGGTAATTCCACCATGAGCATGTTTGCCTGTGAGTATTGCGGAACAAAGTACAGTTTTGAGGACGCGGCCGAGCACGGTTATATCAAAGTGGCGAGGATCATCGGCTACGAAGGCATGCTTCCCAGCCAGTGTCTTCCGTATGAAGTTAAGCCGGCTGAGGCGGAAGCTTATATACGGAGCCTTGCATCCAGGCATGGCGATATGCTGAACGGTTTTCCCATCGACTGCCTGCTGCAGAGTGGAAAGCTGCTGGCTGTTTATGCGCCGGGCCGGCTTTGGGACAGGCAGTTCCTGTTAGAGGTTTCTGCCGGAAGCAAGTTGAAGAAGTTTTATGTGGAATGGATCAACTGGGTCAGTCTTTGCAACAGCCTGGATGAAGAAACCTTTGACCGTTTGCAGCCCTGGAACTTTGACAAGGCGGGTCCCCTGAACCCGGAATATGTGGAAGGGGACGTGCGGCTGATGGGGACCCTGAATGATAACGATGAGCTGGAACTGCGGGATGCCCTGCTGACCAAACGGCTTTGTGAAGAAATCAGTGAGGCCTGTCAGGTTAAAGAACCGCAGATTCGCAAATGGGGTTATGACTTTACCAAACATAAAAACGGAACGATTGCCATGCCGGTGTATTATCTGGAATATCGTGATCTGGAAAACCGCCGGTACCTGAACGTCCTTGTGAACGGTCAGACAGGCAAAACCGTAGCGGCAGCTTATATCAATGGAAAAGAGTTTTGCTGTGAGCTGGCTTCGGACCGGTTCGTCCCTATGACGGGGGAGTGCTCCATGCACGCGAAACCGGTTGCGGTGGAATATGTGAAGCCTAAATTTCTTTATAAGACGATGCCGTTGCGGTAAGGGAAATAATAACAGAAATGAATTTTAGTAACAAAAAAGCAGAAAGCTGTATGCATACAACTTTCTGCTTTGTATTTTTTGCTGGCTTTAATCTTCTTCCAGCACGTCTTTCAGATCTTTGTTGGTCATGGCGCAGACGCAGGAGTCGGACCACACGTTTTCGGCGGTTTCAATCATGTCGATGATAGTATAAATAGGAAGAATAACACCCATGATGCCGATGGACGCGCCAATGGAACTCATGAGGGACAGGGTCAGGAAGTAACAGCCCATGGGGACGCCGGCGTTGCCGATAGCGGCCAGCACCGCTATGAATAACCAGGCGATCATGGAACCTAAAGTCAGGTTCACGCCGGAGTTCTGCATTACAAATAATGAAGTGACCAGAATAAAAGCGGCGCAGCCGTTCATGTTGATGGTGGTGCAGATGGGCAGCACAAAACGGGAGACCCTCGGGTTCACTTTCACATTCTGTTCCGCGGAAGCCAGGGTCACCGGCAGCGTTGCGGCGGAGCTTTTTGTGAAAAGTGCTACGGCGATGGCCGGGGACATTTTTTTCATGATGTCCAGCGGGTTCAGGCCCCGGGCCAGCAGGAACAACGGCAGCACGATAAAGAACTGGAGCAGGTTGCCTCCCATGACGACTGCAGTGTATTTGCCCAGCGCACCCACGATGACGCCCGCTTCAATCTGGGCGGCCAGCTGGCCGGCAAAGGCCAGAATGCCGGCAGGCAGTATGTACAGAATGGCGCGGATCAGGGTGAACAGAACTTCCTGCAAACCGTTTATGCCTTTCAACAGGACTTCGCGGTTTTCCGTTTTTGGCATAAAGGCGAGAGCCAGGCCCACGGCGGCTGCGATGAACAGAACAGATAAAACGTTGCCGGACAGGAATGGATTTAAAATATTATTGGGAACAACAGAGAGGAAATGATCATAGTAGGAAAGCTTGCCCAAATTCTTGGGTACCTGCGCCATGCCTGCGCCGACCATGTCAGCAGGCAGGTTGCCCGGCGCGATCCAGAGATACAAAGCCAGACCCACGGCGGCGGAACAGATTGTTGTCAGCAATGTATAAACCAGCGCGTGGGCGAAGATGCGTCCCGTATCTTTTTTGGCCCCTAATGCCGACAGGGTGGTAATGACTGCCAGCGCGATGGTGGGCACGGCGATGAACTGGAACATGCGGGTGAAGATGGTAGCAATAAAATTGAACAGTTCGTTCAGGGAAGGATTGTTCATCCAGCCCAGCGCGCCGCCAATGATCAGCGCCGCTATCCAGAGGATGAACTGTCTGCCGTTATTCTGTTTGCGGCTTTCTTCAATGATTTCTCTTGCCTGGTCATTTAACTGGGAAGGTTTCTTTTTGTCTGCCATGATGTGCTCCTTGGAATACTTTTTAAAAATTTCTTATAGTATAGTACTGGGCATTTTCTTATGTCAATACAATTTAACAAAAATATTGGATGTTTTCCTATAATATGATAAAATAAAGAGTACTGTTAAAGTGGGGTATTGTTTTTTGTCGTATTGCAATTTATTCAGGGAGGCAGTCGTGAAACAGCCGTTAGTGAAAGCAATGGAACGCTATCTGCAGGAGCAGGTGTATCCGCTGCATACGCCGGGCCATAAAGGCGGGCGGGGCATGTCGGAGCCGCTGCGTTCTTTGCTGGGTTCCACAGCGTTGCGTCTGGACGTTTCCCTCATGAGCGAGTTAGATGACATACACGCGCCATCGGGGTGCATCAGGTTGGCGCAGGAAGAGGCTGCAAAATTATATGGCAGTGATGCCTGCTTCTTTTCAGTGAACGGAACCACGGGCGCCATCCATGCCATGCTGATGACGGCGCTGCAGCCGGGGGACAAGGTAATGGTTCCCCGCAATGCCCACCGCAGTGTGATGGGTGGTCTGATTTTAGCAGACGCAGTGCCGGTGTATGTGCAGCCTTCCTATATAAAAGAGTTTGGCATGCAGGGACAGGTCACGCCGGAACAGGTGAAAGAGGCTTTTGCGTTGCACCCGGACATGAAAGCGGTGCTGCTCACTTCTCCCAATTATTTTGGCATGGTGGCAGAAGTAAAACAGATTGCTGAAATTGCCCATGCCCATAACGCGGTGTTGCTGGTAGATGAAGCCCACGGCCCCCACTTAGGTTTTCATGAAATGTTTCCGCCTTCTGCTATGCAGTGCGGCGCAGATATGGCTGCCCAAAGTACACATAAAATATTAGGCGCGCTGACCCAGTGCTCCTTATTACAGGTGAAGGGAACACGCGTTGACCTGCGCCATGCGGCAGATGTAATGAGCTTGCTTACGACCACAAGCCCCAACTATCTGCTGATGGGTTCTTTGGATGCGGCCCGGGCCCAACTGGCGGAACGCGGTTCTGCTATGATGGAGGATGCGTTGCGTGCAGCAGGGCTTTTGCGTCAGGAGTTAGGGAAGATATCAGGCTTGCATGTAATCCGGCCGGAAGAGGTAACAGGCAAATTTGGAATTTCCGCCTTGGACGCAACCAAGGTAACCATAAATCTGAAAGAGTGGGGCATCAGCGGTGTTGCCGCAGGCGAAGCCCTGCGCAAAGAAAAAATTGCTGTAGAGCTGGTGGATCCGCAAAACGTTTTGTTCCTTGTTACGTATGCGGACTGGGCGCCGGTGCAGTGGCAGGATACGGTGAACCGGATCTGCAGGACCTTGCAGAAGCTGCGTCCGGTGCAGAACCCGCTGGAAGCAAGATCATTGGAACGGGTCAAAGCTCTGGAAAAAGAAGCAGCAGAAATGGAAAAGACACAGCAGGCCGATCTTCCGGTAACAGAAGTTGCGGCGCCCATGCGTGAGGTTTTTTACGGAAAAAAGAAAGCAGTGCCGCTTGCAGAGGCAGCTGGCCACATCTGTGCTGAAGCAGTGAGCTTTTACCCGCCAGGCATACCGGTGATTTTGCCAGGGGAACGTTTTACCAGTGAAATCGTTACATGGTGTTGCCTGATGAAACAGCAGGGACTGCCAGTCAGCGGGTCTGCAGATACTTCGCTGCAGACGGTGCGGGTGCTGGCAGAAGAGTAAATGGCTGTCACATTTTATAATTAAGGGCAGCAATACAGAGCAACGGACGAAGTTATAGAAATTTATTATTTAAAGATTATTTAAAGATTCTCTATAGAAAGGAAAGTCCTGTCTTTTGGACCGGATGAGGCGTAAAGGCAATGAAAAAAGGTCGTTTTATCACAATGGAAGGCGTAGACGGCAGCGGCAAGACTACCCAGCTGCAACTGACAGCCCGGTATCTGCTGGACTGCGGGTATGAAGTGGTGACCACCCGGGAGCCGGGGGGCACGAAGCTGGCGGAACGGATCCGCAACATAGTGTTGGACGCGGATGCCGCCGTGAATCCAAGAACGGAAATACTGTTATATCTGGCAGCCAGGGCAGAGCATGTGGAAAAAGTGATTCGCCCGGCGCTGGAAGCCGGTAAAGTTGTGTTGTGCGACCGCTTTGCGGATTCAACTTTGGTCTATCAGGGTTTTGTCCGTGGCATTGAGATGGATAAAGTGAAAGCCCTGTGTGAACTTGCTACGGATGCACTGCAGCCGGAACTTACAATTTTGTTGGACGCCGCACCCGAAGCGCTGCTGCAGCGCAGGGCAGACCGGGGCGTAAAGGACCGGTTTGAACAGGAAGGCCTGGACTTCCAGAAAAAAGTGAGAGAAGGCTTTTTACTGCTGGCCAATGCCGACCCGGTACGTGTCAAAAAAGTGAATGCACTGCAGAACACAGAAGCAGTGCAGGCAGATATTCAGAAGATATTAAAGGATGAAGGGTTTTAAAAGAGATAAATAGAATTTACTGGTTAGGAAAAGATATGAGCATAACAGCGAATACTTTTTCTGACATACAGGTGAAGCAATGTTTGAACAGATCGTAGGACACCAACAGAATAAAGAATTCCTGGCAAGGTTCCTGAACCGGGAAGAACGGCCTCATGCCCTGTTGTTCTACGGGCCGGAGGGAATCGGCAAGTGCCTCTTGGCAAAAGAGTTTGCCAGAGCTTTTCTGTGCCTGGGTTCCCCGCAGGAAGCAAAACCATGCAACCATTGTGAGTCCTGCCGTCTGCTGAACTTTGAAACCGGAAACTTTGCCCATCCGGATTACCTGTACTTCGATCCCATGACGGACGAGGAACAGGAAAAGAAAAAAACGAAAATCATTTCTGTCAGCCAGATCCGCAGTTTGATTAAGCAGTCTGCCTTCGGGCCTACGCTGTCAAAACATAAAATCTGCATCATCAATGAAGCGGATACCATGAACACGGAAGCGGCCAATTCGCTGCTGAAGCTGCTTGAGGAACCTCCGGACAAATGGTTTTTCATCCTGGTGGCAGCTTCGGTAAGCCGGTTGCTGCCTACCATCTTATCCCGGGTGATCCAGGTGCGGTTTACACCGCTTTCTGTGCAGGAAACGAAAAATGCATTGCTTAAGAAAGAAATTCCCGAAGCCGAAGCGGACCTGCTGGCGCATCTCTCTGATGGGTCGTTAGGACAGGCGCTCCGGTTCCGGGAAGAACGAATCACGGACTTCCGCAATGCAGCGTTAAAATATGTGGCGGAGTTCCCCTTGCGTGCCCCCATGACCTATCTGCTGAATGAAGATTATTTTTCTGACATAATTCCCCCTGCCGGGGGGAATGAACAGTTGCAGCAGTTTGTGGCCATGACGGTTTCGCTGCTGCGGGATCTGCTCTTTGTGAAGAGCGGGCTGCCGGATCAGGTTTTTAATGTAGACGCGCTGCCTCATTTGCAAAAGATAGTAAAGAAATGGGATGCAAGGCGATTGCATCAGGCAACGGAAGCGGCACAGGAAGCTGCTGCGGCTGCAGCGCGGCGGGCTAATACCAAAAGTGTGCTGGACAATATGACCTTTAAGATAAATGCGTGCTGTGAAGGGAGAACATAATATGAAAAAAGTTGTAGGAATCCGTTTTAAGAAAACGTGCAAGATATATTACTTTGATCCGCTGGAGGTCGAACTTGTGCCAGGGGATCATGTAATCGTGGAAACGACCCGGGGCATGGAATTCGGTACGGTGTCCATCGGTACCCGGGAGGTTCCGGAAGAGCAGCTGAAGAATCCGCTGAAGCCTATTATCCGTAAGGCTACGCCGGAAGATGAGGAAACGGTGAACCAGAACCTGGTGCGCGAGCGGGAAGCCTTCAATATCTGCCAGCGCCGGATCCAGCGCCACGGGCTGGAGATGAATCTGGTGGATGTGGAATTTACCTTTGATGTAAACAAGATCATTTTCTATTTTACGGCAGACGGACGTATTGATTTCCGGGAACTGGTAAAAGACCTGGCTTCCGTATTCCGCACCCGCATTGAGTTACGGCAGATCGGGGTCCGGGACGAAGCCCGGATGGTAGGCGGTATCGGCAGCTGCGGACGGCCCCTGTGCTGTGCCAGCTGGCTGGGTGATTTTGAACCTGTATCCATCCGTATGGCGAAGAACCAGAACCTGTCTTTAAATCCAACCAAGATTTCTGGCAGCTGCGGGCGTCTGATGTGTTGCCTTAAGTATGAAGATTATATGTATGCAAAAGAAAAAGGAAAGAGCGGTAAGCCACGGAAGGAATATGCGGAAGCGCCTCAGGTTGGATCCATGGTTGCCACCAGTATGGGCAAGGGCAAGGTCACTACGGTGAACAAAGCCAAGCATACTGCTACCGTACAGCTTTCCCGTGACAATGTAGTGACGCTGGAGTGGGACGAACTGATTGATGCATCCCAGGCCATGGATGACGATTAAAAATAATTTAGTTTTTAACAGGGCAATTCATTTTTTGATAAATGATGCTTTGTGCATAGCAAGAAAACGTTATGAGTGAAATCAGAGAAGATTATCTGCCGGGCTGCGGCTATAAAATCTATCAGGACCCTGCAGAGTTTACCTTTACCACGGATTCTGTCTTTTTAGCCCACTTTCCCCACTTGGTAAATAAGGCAAAGGTGCTGGAATTGGGTTGTGGGACCGGGGCCATCAGTTTTTATCTGGCGGCCCGGGGCGCGGCAGAGGTGACAGGTCTGGATGTAAATCCCCGCATGGTGGAGCTGTTCAACCGCAGTGCGGAAGCGAACGGGATTTTCTGGCAGAATGATGGCATTCAGTTAGCAAATTCAAAAGAAGAATCGTCTGAAGCTGTTGCAGGCAATTCAGGAGAAGTTCAGAATGTATCGCAAGAAAACTGTTGCAGCAAAATTGAAAAGGAAGGTTCCCCAAAAGAAATCTTACAGCCTAAACCAAAAGTGAGGGCGTTGGAGTGGGACATAAAAGAAATAAAAAACTTCTGCCCAACCGAAACCTTTGATTTGGTTGTTGCCAATCCGCCCTACCGCAACAGTGGAAGAGAACGAAGTATTGGCACCAGTGCCTGTCACGAAAAAACGGCAGTACTGGAAGATTTTTTTGCAGCTGCTTCATATGCTTTGCACAGCCGTGGCCGCTTCGCCCTGGTGCAGTTGCCGGAACGTTTCATGGAATCCATGGAGCTGGCAATTAAATTTAACCTGCAGTCCAAAAAACTACAGTGGGTTCACGCTTCCGTGGACAAACCGGCCTGGATCTTTTTGCTGGAAATGGTAAAAAACGGAAGCTACGGATTAGAAGTGTTGCCACCTCTCATTATGTACAATGAAGATGGTACGCTGACAGGGCAGGCGAAAATACAGATGGAAAAAGAATAAAATTATTTGGAGACCCTATGCCAGGTACATTATATTTAGTAGCAACCCCCATTGGAAATTTGAATGACATGACACCGCGTGCAGTGCAGACGCTGGCAGAAGCTGACTTGATTGCAGCGGAAGACACCCGGCGCACGCTACAATTGTTAAACCATTTTTCCATCAAGGGTAAGCTGATCCATTACGATGAAAACAATAAAGAAAAGCAGGGGCCTGTGTTATTGCAGGAACTGCAGCAGGGAAAAAGTGTTGCGCTAGTGACGGACGCGGGCTTCCCAGGTATTTCCGATCCGGGAGAGGCCATGGCCAGGCTGGCTATTGAAAACGGCATCACCGTCGTTCCGGTGCCGGGGGCCAATGCCTGCCTCACCGCCCTGGTAGCTTCGGGACTTCCTTCCACACCGTTCTTCTTTGGGGCCTTTCTGCCAAAGAGTAAAAAGAACCGGAAAGAGCAGCTGGAAAAATGGAAATTGATCCCTGCAACCACTGTGTTATATGAAGCGCCTCATCGCATCGTGGAAGTGCTGGAAGAAATTCTGGCAGTATGGGGGGACCGGCAGATGGCTTTTGGCAG
>CAJODT010000028.1:30451-31530 GCA_905233365.1 uncultured Succiniclasticum sp. | reverse complement strand
TTACAGTTATAAACGGATTCTTCGCAGAGGAAACGATGCGGTATACAAAGAATTGCTGTTTCTGGCATTGGGTTTTAACATCCGAAAGTTGCATAACCGTATACAGGAAGACCGCCTGATGCAACGTTTTATACGAAAAGTAGATAAAGAATAAGCTTGCTGAATCCAGATTATGTGAAAAGAGCCATAGGGCTTATTAAAGTGCGCTTAAAAACAGACAGCGGGGTTACAGACTATCTTTGATGATAATCTGCAACCCCGCTTTAAGACGTAAAAGAAAAAGGGCTGCGCAAAATGTAGTATAAAAAGCTCATTTTGTTACAGCCCCTTTTTATATCCCCATACCCCTTAATACGCTTTTGGTCATCCTAATGACTGAAGTTTTTTCTCAACCTCAGTCGCGGCGCGGTGCTTTCCGCCGTATCTGTACAGACTGAAGTTCACCTGACAATCCAGTCTTCCACCTTCAAAATTGGAACGCGGTTGTGCTATAATAGTTAAAACAGAAATGAATTGAGACGAATTCTTAATAATCGCGGAGGCGTTATGAAAAAAATCGCATTTTACGGCAAGGGCGGCATCGGCAAGTCCACCACCGCAGCCAACGTCGCGGCAGCGCTCAGCCTTCAGGGCAGGCAGGTCTGCCAAATCGGCTGCGACCCCAAGAACGATTCCACCCGCCTGCTGCTGGGTCACATCTGCAGGGAAACGGTGCTAGATAAAGTCCGTACCTCAGACATGGACATCATAAAAGCAGAGGATATCGTTCACACCGGTTACAACGGCATCACCTGTGTGGAAGCGGGCGGCCCGGAGCCCGGTGTGGGCTGCGCGGGTCGGGGCATCATCGTAGCCCTGCAGCTGCTGGATAAACTGAAAGCCGTCCCGCCTGTGGACGTCACCCTCTACGATGTGCTGGGAGACGTAGTCTGCGGCGGTTTTGCCATGCCCATCCGGGAAGGCTACGCAGAAGAAATTTACATCATTTCTTCCGGTGAACTCATGAGTCTGTATGCCGCCAATAACATTGCCAAAGGCATCCGACGGTTTGCTTCCCGCGGTTCGGTACGGCTGGCGGG
>CAJODT010000028.1:0-30372 GCA_905233365.1 uncultured Succiniclasticum sp. | reverse complement strand
AATTGTAAATGTTGCAGAGAACCGGCGGCAGACGGTGCTGCAGTTTGCACCGGATTGCGGGCAGGCTTACGTTTATAAAAAGTTGGCGGAAACGATCTGGAACAATACGGAGCTGACCATTCCCACGCCTCTGGCATTTGAAGAGCTGGAAGAACTGGCAGCACAGTTTGGTTCAGAAGCTTAAGGAAACGTGTGAAAGCGCAAAAATGAAAAACTATCAAATGAAAGATAAACCAAAATGGCAAACGAAAACAAGAAAGAACAGAAAAACAAATTAGCCACCAAATGGCTTTTTACAAAAAATAAATCCTGCAGCTGCACCATGCCCGGCGTATGGCGGGCGGTGAGCTTCTGCGAGGGCTGCGCGGTCATCTTCCACAGTCCCCTGGGCTGCGCCCACGTGGCGACGCTGATGGATCTGGGCGCCCAGTACCGCATCATCGGAGATCACCAGAATGAAACTATGGATGCGGTTCCTCTGATTTCCTCCAACCTGCAGGAAAAGGACAGCATCTTCGGCGGCGTAGAAAAACTGCGGGGCTGTATCGCCCACGTCATGAAAACCTGGCAGCCCAAATGCCTGCTCATTGCCACGTCCTGTGTAGCGGGCGTCATCGGGGACGATGTGGAACAGGAAGCGGAAGACGCGGAAGCAGAATACGGTATCCCGGTTCTCTGCATCCCCTACGGCGGCTTTCTGGGCGGTGAATACTCTGACGGCTATTTTCAAACAGTGCGTCTAATTATGGAACGTTTCATCCAACCGCAGCCGAAAGTACCCGGCCGCGTCCTCCTGTTCGGCGACCAGATGGGACCCTGCGGCCAGTACGCCCGGGAAGTAAAACGGCTGCTTTCGTGTTTTGATTTGGACGTAAAATGGCAGTTCCCCGGCTATGTTCCCTTTGCAGAGTGGAGCGAACTGTCCACCGCGTCCCTGCTCATTCCGCTGAATTATGCGGGACAGACTCAGGGCGGTCTGGAAAAGACAGCCGCCGCATGGACGGAACGGTTTGGCACGCCTTCCATCCGGGACGTGTACCCCGTAGGCTGGCAGAACACCTGTGCATGGCTGCGTAAGATTGCAGAATTTGTGAAAGACGAAGCAAAAGGTGAAGCCGTGATTTGTCAGGAAGAAGAACGGCTGAAAGATTACGTAAAGTCCATTTTGCCCGTGACGCAAAATAAAAAAGCGGTGCTGGGTATCGGCCGCGGCCCCCGCTGGTACAACCCGGCGGAAACATTAAATACCATGCGCCGTATGCAGATGGAAATTTCCGCTGTGATCCTGTACGATAAACTGACAGACGAAGAAAAGGTTACAGTCATTGACGCTGTAGAAGACTGGAAAAAAACAGCACAGTTGCCGGACGTTCCGCTTATCGCCGACGGCAACTATACAGACTGCCTGAAACAGGCGGACGTACTGCTGACCACAGACGAACTGCCCGGCAATCCGATGAAGCAGTTCTTCATCCCCATGGTTCCCCTGGCCGGAACTGATGGCGAGTTCATTGTGATGCGCACCATTTACCGGTTACTGTGCCGTTACGGAAACAAAGGAGGAATTGCGTATGCGTAAACAGAAACAAAAGCTTTTCTGCCTTTATGCCAGTGTCTTCCCACTATGCAAAGGAGGAACCGCATATGCATGACAACGACTTCAAAACCTCCTGTCACCACATGTCCACCTGCGCCCTCACCGGCGCTTCCGCGTTTTTCGACGCCATCCCCGGCAGCTTCATGCTCATCAATGGGCCTCTCTGGTGTTATTTCTATGCCATGAAATACGTGGAAGACTACGACGCCTCCGCCCTGCGGCGTTTCCATTGCACCCAGCCGGAAGGCAACGCGCTGGTCTACGGAACGGAAAAAGACCTGCTGGCCGGGCTGGATTTTGTAAAAGCAAACTTTACGCCGGAACGGGTCTTCCTCCTCAATAACTGCAGCGTCAGTCTGGTTGGCGATGACATTGCCGGCATTGCGGCCAAAGCAGAACTCCCCTTCCCCGTTTACGCCGCGGATTGCGGCGGCATCGCCGGTGATTTTGCGGAAGGATATGAAATTGCGCTGCTTCGGGTGATCGAGGAAGTAAAAAGGAACGCAAAAGCCAAAAGTAATTTAGCTTTACCTTCCGTGAACGTATTAGGTCTTTCCCCCACGTACTTTCGGGGCGAAGAAGACATAAAAGAAATCCGCCGCATTCTGGAAACGGCAGGGTATCATATCAATGCCATTCCCGGCGGCGGTTCAGCCTGGAGCGAAATCATGCGGCTGCCCCAGGCGGATTTGAATTTGGTTTTGCGGGACGAGCTGGCCCTGAAAGCGGCCAAAGAGCTGCAAGCAGAGTTCGGTACTCCGTACCTTTCCGTTGGCATGCCCTACGGAATTGCCGGAACATTACGCTGGCTGAAAAACCTTAACGCTGTACTTCCTGCCAAAAATTTAGAAGCGGTCCGACTGGAAGCGGAAACCGTCAACGCACGGCTGCAGTTCCGCAGCAGCAATATGCAGTCCCTGTGGGGACCTCTGTGGTTCGACAACATTCTCATCGCCGCGCCGCCTTCGGAAGCGACAGGCATCGCCGAAGCAGTCCGGGGCGAATGGGCTGACACAGGCAACCTGGTGATCCATTTTACCCAGGACACAGCGTTACGCCCTCAAGCTGCCACTAAAATCTGCATTGCAGGTAAAGACGACGCGGCCATGAAAGAAACCTTTGAAAACTGGAGCGGTGGTCTGGTTATGGGTTCTTCTCTGGAAGCAAGCCGTCTCGTACGGTTAAAGAAGCCCTTCGTAAATTGCAACATCGTGCTGCCCGCCTATCACGAAATCATCGCCACCGACTCGCCCCTTTGCGGCATCCGCGGCGCCGCCTATTTGTTTGAACGAATCTGGAACGCAAAGCTGAGCGGCTACATGGATGAAGTTAAATCGGTACGTTAAGTGTTTTAGGAAATACGGACAACGTTTCATGTAATTATCGGGTTTTAATCCTCCCTGCACCGTACGGGTCTTCATACCCTTCCTTGATTTTAGCATTCAGATGGTTCTGTACATATTCCATGATGGCGTCCTCGTCGGTCATCACGGAGTCAAGGGTTATGTTGCAACCCTTAAACATGGCCATGCCGCTTCCGCCGTCTTTTAAAATATAGCTGGTGCCACCCACCTTATAGATTTTCTTCAAATCAACAGGCTGCCCGTTGATCATCACATCTTTGATCCGACGCGGACCTTTTACTTCGACAAAACCGCCCTTCACATCTTTCACTACGCCGGAAGGCACGGAAGAATCAATGGTGTACGTCAGTCCGGAAACATGCAGGAACCCGCCGCTTTCTTCCGGATAATTCACGACGCCTACTTCCAGTGCGTCTATAATCTGCTGGCCGGTCGCTTCCACTACCGTACACATGTTGATAAAAGGAAAAGCTTCCAGCAGATCATTATAGGAAAAGACTCCGGGTTTAATGGTCTTTCGGATTGAGCCGCCGTTGACGATGGACAGGTCGGTATTCAGCACAAAGCGATACGCATCCGCAACCAGGTCTCCCAAATTGGTTTCCCCGTTGCGCACCCGGCGTTTACCGGTAGCCGGGTCATCACTGGTAAGCGTTACCATGGCTTCTCCCACCGGCTGGTTCAGAATCGCATCAAACCGTTTATTTTCCCTGGCAACCAGCGCCGTAACTTTGGGATCTGCAGCCGGCAGCGTTTTGATCAGAGTGGAAGAAAACCTGCCGTCTTCCTGAATCACAAGTTGCCCCAACGCCTGCAGTTTAGTTCCTGTCTGGGTTATCAGCACCTCTTTGCCAATGGAATTGGTAACCTTATGAGGCGGTTCATATTGTTCATGGGAATGACCGTCGATTACTGCATCAATATTATATGTATGGGCCGCTATGGCTCCGCTGGACCATTTCGGCAGGGCTCCGTTCGTTCCCAGATGACCGACGAGAATTACATAATCAGCCCCTTCTTTACGCACCCTGTCCACGGTGTCCTGCAACGCCTTGTACAGTTTCAGACCGCTTTCATCTTCCAAAAAGCCGTAGATAAACTTCCCGTTTTTATCCTGAAAATATTTCGGCGTGGAACTGGTCAGCGTCTGGGGTGTCGTAGCCCCGATAAAAGCAACTTTTTTGTTTCCCAGCGCCAATATTTTGTAAGGCGGCAACACCAGTTTCCGGGTCTTGATATCAATCAAATTGGCGGAATAGTAACCGCATTTCATTTTGGAAGCAAGCTTCAAAAACTGTTCCATGCCATAATCAAATTCATGGTTGCCCGGAATTACAAAATCATAGCCTGCGGCGTTCATGATTTTAACAATGGATTCACCGTTTGAAAGTTTGCCCAGAGGAGTTCCCTGAACGGCGTCGCCCGCATCCACCAGCACAACGGGAACTCCCTTCTTCTGAAGATCCTTTTTATATTGTGACACCTTGTCGATGCACAGGTTATCATTAACACCGCAATGGATATCATTGGTGTGCAGTATGATGATTTCTTTTCCCTCTGCAAACACAGTAAGAGGCAGCAGAAATAAAAACAAAAAGGCAAGAATATAACCAACGCGTTTTTTCAGGTCAAACATGGAATCATCCTTTCCCGTCTTCGTACTACTTAATAAGAGCGGGCACTCTGATATCATAACTTTCATTTCTTCTATGTATCGAAAAAATGTAACAACGAGCAAACAAAAACAGCTGCTCCGTCACATGTTACGGGAACAGCTGTCTCTTCACACTTTAGGGAAACAGCAGCTCCGCTACATGCACCGCCTGTTTTCCTTTCGGCAGCCCCTGCACCAGCCCGCTAAGGCAGGAGTTGCAGTAACAGGCCACCCGTTCCGTTGTAAAACGATGACAATAATCCTTAAGGTATGCGTCAATCTCTTCCGGAGATTTCGACTGCATATCCTTTTTTATTTCTTCAAAACGCAGCGGCGCCAGCGTAAAATTGTCAGGACGCATGGGCCCGAGCAAAAAGCTGCCGTCAAAGTTTATCTCTTCTTCCGTACCCGGAAGTTCCACGACTTCCACATTCATTTTGCGGAGCACACTGCGCACCGCCGTCTTTTCCGTTTCTTTCGCTTTGGCCCGGTAACAGTCCTGCAGTGTGATACGCTCCCCTTTATAATCCGGGAACGGAAAATCCGGCAGGCCGTAGATGAACTCATACAGGCTGATTACCTTTGCGGCAGGCCGGTTTTCCCCGATAATTATGCTGCAGGTCTCGCAAATAGTGATTGCAATATCATTCCAGCCCGACAATGCTTTATGCCCCGGACGGCAGCAACCCACCACGCGCGCGCCAGCCGAAGCCATAAAGTTTTTCACTTTTTCAGAAGTTTCCGGCCTCAGCTGGGTAAACTTACAACTTGGAAAATAATAATTCATGGTCATTCTTCCGTAATCCTTCTCTCGTGTCTCACATGCTCTTTAAAACGTTGCAGTTCATTGAGGATTTCATCATAGAATGTATATTGGTCCCGACCGTGCTCTTTGCTCCAGTACAATGCCTCGTCGCTTTGCTGCAGCAGCATATCCAGGTCGGCCTCTTCGTTTTCTGATTTCGCAATGCCGATACTCATAGCCAGCGTCCGCATACGTTCGTCACTCTTGAAAAACTCTTTCATCGCATTCATGACAAATTCCATACGCGTCTGAATCTCCTTGCGGTCATTTACGCCAAACAGCGCTACCACGAATTCATCGCCGCCCATACGGGTGATAAACCCTTTTGGGAAGGATTTACGCAACAGGTTTGCTACCGCCACCAGAGCTTCGTCCCCCACTTTATGGCCGTATGTATCGTTGATATACTTAAAATGGTCAAGGTCGATATAGCAAAGAGTCAGGGACTCTCCCTTACGACGGTTCCGCAGCCGCTGGTAAAAATGGTGACGGTTATGCAGTCCGGTCAGCGCATCGGAATTGGCCAGCTCTAACATCTGCTTCTGGGCTTCTTTTTCCTTGGTAATGTCCCGGGCGATGCCCACCGTACCGATGATTTCGTGATTCTCGTCATATACCGGTGTTTTTAATATGCTCAGCTCGCAAAGGCCTCGCTTGGAATGGAACACCGTTTCCTCGGAATGACAGGTTTTCCCGGCTTTGGCCACTTCCATTTCGGACGCGCGGCACACGGCTTCCCCATACTCCGCCTCTTCCCCGGATAAACCCCAGATATATCCGTGATACTGGTTGGTCACATCTTCCTTGGTCTTGCCCACCGCTTCACAGAAAGCCTGGTTCACCCGCAGATGACACCCCGGCATATCCTTGAACCACATCAGATCGGGCAGCATTTCAGTGATAATATCCAGATACTGATTGTTCATCCAGGCGTCCTTTTCATCTTTGATGCGCTTTTGCAGGCGCACCGCCTCCAGCCGGGCAAATGTATCGGAAAGGGGCCAGGGCCAGAAGTCATAAATCTGGTTCAGTACCGAAGCCTCTAATCTATCGGCATGGGACGTACAAAGTATGAGCCGCGCTTTGCCGCCAAACCGTTCCTTAAACAGCCGGATGGACCAGTCCGTTTCATCGTTCAGGATAACGAAAGTGTTCAGCGGCCATTCCGTTCCGGCTGGAACATCTGCTAACGAAGCGAAGCCATTAACGTCATGGGTAAACCGCTCCAGCGGCAGGAGGTGGGAAAAAATAGAAACCACCTGGTCGGGCATGCCCACCAGGACGAATGCAAGATTGTAATGGTACATGACGCAAGCTCCTCCTTAACAAAACTATCTGATAATATGAACTAGTAGTTATTAATATTATAGTATAAAACAGACTATAACTAAAGAGCAGAGATTCTATTTTATATTTCTTCACAGCAGCGTAGCAAATACAGAGGCCGCGACGACAGTCAAAACGCCCGCAATGGCTATAGACAGCGAACTCATGGCGCCTTCCACCTCGCCCATCTCCAGCGCTTTCACCGTACCCATAGCATGACTGGAGCAGCCGATGGCGACGCCTTTGGCGATGGGCTCCCGAATGCCGAAAATATTACAGACTGATTCCGCAAAAATATTGCCCAGGATACCGGAAATAACGATGGAAGACACCGTAATAGCCACATAGCCACCCAGTTCTTCTGCTACGCCAATGCCAATAGGAGTTGTAATGGATTTTGGCAGCATGGTCACATAGGCGGCGCGGCTCAGCCCAAAGAAGCGGGAAAAGGCCAGCACCGAAACCATGGTAACAATAACGCTGGACGTGATTCCGAACATGACAGCCTTAACATTTCGTTTCAGCGTATCCAGCTGTCGGTACAGGGGTACCGCCAGGCAGATGGTGGCCGGCGTCATAAGATAGCTGATGTATTTCGCGCTATTGTTGTACGTTTTGTAGTCGATTCCAAACATGTGAAGGAACAAAATCGTAAAGACGATGGCTATCAGCAGCGGATTCACCAGCGTATGCTTCGCCTTCTGTTTCAGCAACATGCCGACGCCATAAAAGAACAGCGTGATGAATATGCCAAAAAATGTGGAAGTTTGCCAAAATGCATTCATGGATACGATTTCCTTTTCTATTTAACCGATTTGCGCGAATGACGAAGGAACCATTGGGTTATCAGCCCCGTGGCGATCATGACGATCAACGTGACCGCGATGATAATCGTAACATATGCAGTCAGGGAAGCGCGCAATTCGTCCCAGGTATCGATCAGTCCTACCGCGGCAGGTACAAACAACAATGGCATAATGAAAATCAGAAAATCCGATACTTCTTTCACATCATCCACTTGCAGGATTCTCCGTTCCAGCAGAAGAAACAGCAGCAGAATACCGTAAATGCTGGCCGGAATCGGAAACGGGATCAGCGCGTGCAGCACTTCGCCGATGAACGACAACGCAATAATAATAGTAAATTGTTTAAACAGTTTCAAGGTGAACAGCTCCGTTCCTATTCGTCGTTCCATCATAGAGACATACTCTTCGCTTTTATCGCACAAAATTGCTTTAAATCCGTTTTTAACAGCAGAAGCTCCAGTTGTTCCTGATCCTGCCATTGGATCAAATACCAACTGGTCAGACTTCAATGCCATAAGGAGCAGTTTGCGAAATTTCTGCTGAAATCAGCAAAATTACCCCCAGTCTGTTTGCCATGTCTAAATCTTTTATCTGCTATTGGTACGGTCTGCACCATAGCAGATTTTCTTTTTACAGATTTCTTAACTTAATAGGATTTTAAGCAAAAAGGAAAAGCCCAACTTGGATTTTTCAAAATTGAGCTTAACTTAATGACATTGCCAGCACAGACAGTGTCTTTTTCACAGGGAAACGGAATTCCGCCGCAGAGTGAGAGACCGATTCAAACCCCACAAAGGCCCAGGGCGCCAGCGCAATAATTTCCAATGTGCCCGCCAGCGGCGAATTTTTAGGTGAAAAGGCAGGTTCAAAGTGCCCCAGGCTGCCGCCATAGCGTGACATGGCGGCTCCAAAGCCGATACAGACGCCCGCAAAGAGGATCACGGCCATGATGATCTGCACCCGTTCCGTCAATTTACCGCCGCCCAGGCAGACCAGCCCCATCAAGGCCAGGGCTGCCATCGACAACAGCACCTCTCCGAAATACACGTCGTAACCTGCAACGGTATAGTGAAAACCAAACTGCAGGGCACCCTGCCGCAATCGACGGCCCAGCAACCCAGTGCCGTAGCATTGGCCCAGATGATAGAAACATAGGTCAACATCAGGAACCAGGCGCTGAGAAAACCGTGGTCATAGCCCAGTTCTTTTTTTGTATAGGTAAAAGCGCCCCCGGCGTCCGGGTAACGCTGCATCATATAATAGTAATTCACGCCAATCAGGATCATGATCGCAGCACCAATGAGCATAGCCAGTACTGTGCCCAGCGGTCCCGCCTCGGGCAGGAACAAAATGCCTGGCATGACGAAAACGCCCCACCCCACCGCACAGCCGAAGGCCAACGCCCAGGCGCCCAGCGGGGACAAATACCGATTCAGTCCGACCTGGTTCTTTGGTTGATTTGCTTCCCTTGCTGTCATTTTGCAGACTCCTCTTTTCACCCGCGCTGCATTGCGGAATACAGGCACGGCATTTAAAAATGTAGCGGTTTTTTTAATTGTATTTAATCAGCGTCTCCTTAAACGCGTTACGCGTATTGTACGTATTATTGTATCAGGCTCTCTAACGTGGAGAACAACGCGTCAGCTTCCACCGGTTTGCTGAGGTGGGCGTTGAGCCCCGCCTGCAGGCTTCGCTGAACATCTTCGTCAAAAGCATTGGCCGTCAGGGCAATAATGGGGATCGTTTTCGCGTCCTCCCGGTCCATTCCACGAATGACGTGGGTCGCCTCCAGTCCGTCCATTTCCGGCATCCGCATATCCATCAGGATCGCATCATAATATCCCGGTTCGTGACCTGCAAACTTATCCACGGCAATCTTTCCGTTTTCCGCCACGTCCGCTTCAATCTCCCGCATCTGAAGAACCATGACCATGATTTCCGCATTGACGGCCACGTCTTCCGCCAGCAGGACACGGCGACCGCGGAGGTCCGGCTTTTGATTCTGCATGACCGCGCGTTTCTTCTGGAGCGCGTTCCGGAATTCATCCAGCACCGTAGCCGCAAACAGCGGCTTGGGCACAAACGTGTCCACACCGGCGTGAGCCGCTTCATCGGCAATATCGTACCAGTTGTAGGAAGTCAGGATAATGATGGTAGCATCCTCGCCAATGATGGAACGAATTTGCCGGGTGGTTTCCACCCCGTCCATTTCCGGCATCTTCCAATCTACCAGAATCAGGTTATAGGGTTCCCGGCGGGCGCGGCGCACCCGCACCATCTCCACCCCTTCCCTGCCGGACAGCGCTGTTTCGCAGTTAATACCAACCTGCCCCATTACTACTTTTGCGTGTTCGCAGGCAACGGGATCATCGTCGATAACAAGCACGCGCATATCCTGTGGCTGCAGGTGTTCCGTTTCTTTCTCCTCTGCTTTACGGCTCGAATCAGCCAGTGTAACGGTTACGGTGAACGTGGTACCCCTGTCCTTTTCACTTTCCACTTCAATATTACCGTTCATCAGCTTCACCAGGCTTTTGGTAATAGACATGCCCAATCCTGTACTGCCGTACTTGTTTGTAGACGAGGAATCCTCCTGGCTGAACGCGTCAAAAATTTTCGGCAGGTATTCTTTGCTCATGCCGATGCCTGTATCGCTGATGATAAAACGCAATGTGGAGTTTCCTTCAAACCGCGCCACATTCTGTACAATGAAGCGCACCTTTCCGCCCGCAGGCGTGAACTTCACCGCATTACCCAGAATATTGATCAGCACCTGCCGCAATTTCATATCGTCGCCGATGTAATAATCATTGACATTTCCTATGATGCGGCATTCGTAATTCAGCCCCTTGTCCCGGCACTGGCCGCTGATCATGGTGTTGACCTGTTCCAGGGTCTGGGTGAAGTAAAACTCCTCCTGCCGGATCATCATGCGCCCCGACTCGATGCGGGACATATCCAGGATATCGTTGATAATACTCAGCAGATGATGGGCGGACGCGCTGATCTTTTCCAGCGACTCCCTGGTCTTCGGGGAAAGATCCGGATTGTTCAGGGCAATATTGTCCAGGCCGATGATGGCGTTCATGGGCGTACGGATCTCGTGGCTCATGCTGGAAAGGAACGCCGTTTTAGCCCGGTTCGCCTGTTCCGCTGTAGCCAGCGCGTCATTCAGCGTCTGGGCGGTTTCCATATTCTTCCGGGTTTCCGCATCCACATCGGTAAAGCAGAGGCCCACCGCATGTACGATGTGGTCGTCCCTGTCTTCCGGATGGCGTACGCCGGCAATCTTGGTCATCTCATAGGTTTCCTTCCCGTTCCGGCTCACCATATACCGGAACGCAATGACCCTCTCCTCTTTCAGTGCTTCCCGGATCGCGTCCGGACAGGTAAAGCGCAGGAACTCTTCCCGGTAGGACTCTGTCACATATTTATTGGCATACTCGGTCACGGTGGCAAGGTACGGGAAGCGTTCCCCCACCTTAAGGCCGTCTTTGATATCGGCATGGTCCTGGTAACAGACCCCTTCGTCCTTGTCCAGTTCGATATAATAAACGCTCCAGTAGTCGGAGGACAGCGCCGTAATCAGTTTATCCTGCCGTTCCCGCAGCAATTGCTGGGTCTGGAGCTGCTGCTGCAGCGCCTGCCAGTCCTGCACGTCTTCATCTACGTCCCTGAAACCCAACACGACCCCGATTCTGCCGTCAGGCATATTCGCCCGGGCCACTTCAATCCGGAAATACCGGCGCGTACCGTTGTCCATCAAACGCTGATAGCTGATGCTGAAATGGGGCCGTTCCTTCAGGCGGCTGAGGATCCGGTCCCGGGACAGTTCCGTCCGCAGGCGTTCCTGATCCTCCGGGACGACGGTATTGCGGATATAATACTCCCTGATTTCGGCATAATCCGCCAGGTCCTTTCCGTTTAATTCCGGCTTGTCAGGGACAAGGATTCCTTCCTCATTACGGATATAGCGTTCATAATCATCCGATTCCGGATCCGTGAGCAGCCAAAGGGCACGGTAGGATTCACTGAGGGCGTCGATGAGCGCCTGCTGGATGATCTTGTCGGATTCCATCCGCTCGTGCTTTTCCGTAATATCGGAAATGAAAACGTAGTAAATACCGCCGTAGGCTTCCGTATCCGTATAATGACCGTAGTCATCCACCCAGCGCACGGCGCCGTCCCTGCGGATGATGCGATATTCCACATAATCCATAAATTCTTCGTTTTCCTGGACCTGACGCTGGATGGTTTCGGATACTGTACCATAATCATCCGGGTGCAGCATGCCTTTGAATGTATAACCTGTAAGTTCTTTAAACTCTTCCAGGTTTTTACAGCCGAAAATATTCAGGACAGCGCGATTGGCATACAACAGCTCTTCCGGCATCTCCTTTTTGTAAATAAAAAAGCCGCCGGGCATATGCCTTCCTATTTCTTCGACGATATGGATCGTTTCTTCATTCAGCTGGAAGCGTTTCCCGAACATTCCCATGCGTTTCCCTCCTTGCACAGGGCAGGATGTCTCCGCAAGTCCTTTGCCCTGTTTGCACCGCTAACACCGTATCAGATTAAAAACAAATCTGTATCATTTTCATATATTTACAATAATTTAATTTATTATACCATATCAGCGGCATGAAATTCCACATATTATAATACAGACGAAGAATGCTTTTTTCATTTTCCGGGAAAAATGCTTCACCAGATTCCCCGTTTTGCAGAGGGGACATTTTTCCATTATGTAACCGGGAAACTGATGCGTTTCCGCATACGCAATATTGCGGTCAATGGTGTCGTAAACAGCCTGCCTGAATTTTTCCACAGACCCTTCCCCTGTCGCAATCTCTGTCAGGGCAAATTCCATCTCCGCCGTAGTGTCCGGTTTCGTCAGCGTCACATCCACGTTATCAATAAACTGGAAGCCCAGTTCCGTCGGTACCAGTTCCTTTTTCACCTTTTCCATAAACGGCATCTGGGTCTGCTTGTTGCCGTGGATATCCTGTAATTCGGAAATGATGGTGTCGCGGGTGGCAGGCGTACCGATTCCCTTTACTTCCTTCAGTTTGTCCCGGTTGGGATTCTTCGGGTCCATGAAACGGTAGATATTGGCCATGGCCGCCAGCATGATTTCAAAGGTAATGGTTTCAAACTCGCAGGGCGGATAGAACTGAATCACATACCGCTCCGCGATCATAGTGTAAATCTTTTCTTCCGCAGCGCTTAACTGCTAGGAATCTCGCCTGTGGGAATGATGGCGTGACGGGCAGTCACCTTCTTATCGTTCCAGGCCCGGGAAAACAGAGAACCGTCTGCTCCGGCCGCGCCAGTCCTGTCTCATACATTTTTTCATATTTTGCGTTGTCTTCCACGGTCTCAAAGGCCCGCTTCATGCTCACGTCGTCCTTGGCGTTGATGAGTAGACGCTACACCCAGCCCCGATAGTTGCAATAATGCAAAATTTCCTCAATCAGCAGCTGCCCTTCCCGGTCCGGGTCCCCGGCATGAATAACTACGTCCGCTGTTTTCAGCAGGCCTGACAATACCTTGAACTGAGCGGCTGATCGTGCAATCACATCATGCATCCAGACTTCCGGAAAAATCCGGTAATGTGTCCTCCTTGCATTGCGTTTGTCGTATTCCTCCGGCGTTGCCAGTTCCAGCAAGTGTCCTACCGCCTAGGAAACAATGGTGTCATCCTTCTGGTAATACCCCGTACTCTTTTTATAACCTCCGGACTGCCGCAGGTAATCTGCTATGGCGTTGGCTATGTCCGGTTTTTCTGCAATATATAATGTCTGCATAAAATCCCATACCTTTTCTGTTTATTTTACTTGCACAAAGCATCTGAAACAGCTGCACAAAATCAATCTAACACTAAAGAACAAAACAAAGGGAACCCTTTCCCCGGAAGATGAATTAAAATATATGAAGAAAAGCCTTATTATTGAACACATCTGTTTCATCACCTGTTATCCTCCTCATCTATTATTCATTTTTATGTCATTTTTACTGGTTCACCTGCGTCCGCAACTGAATCGCCTCTGCAATATGCGCTGGTTGGATTTCGTCGCTGCCTGCCAGGTCTGCAATAGTACGGGCCACTTTCAGAATCCGGTCGTAGCTGCGGGCGCTTAGCCCCAATTTGCAAAATGCGTTTTCCATCAACGTGTTGCAAGTTGCATCCAGTTTACAGAACCGTTCCACCTGCCTGTGATTCATGGCGGCGTTGCAGAAAGCGCCATACCGTTTTAACCGTTTCAGCTGAATATTACGGGCTGCACAAACACGTTCACGGATCTGTGCCGATGTTTCTTCCGCCTCCGTGGTCCGCAGGTCTTCATATTTCACCCGGGGCACATGGACCTGCAGGTCGATGCGGTCTGACAAAGGACCGGAAATCTTTCGCTGATACCGTTCAATATCAAAAGGCCGGCAGGTACATTCTTTTGTCTCGTCACCAAAAAATCCACAGGGACACGGGTTCTGCGCACAGCACAACAAAAAGGAAGACGGAAAGACATACGAGCCCTGAACCCTGCTTATGGTCACAACGTGATCTTCCAGCGGCTGACGCAGTACCTCCAGCGCAGCTCTGGAAAATTCAGGGAATTCGTCCAAAAACAGCACGCCGTTGTGGCTCAGCGTCACTTCCCCCGGTATGGGAACCGTGCCGCCGCCAATCAGCGCACTTAACGTAATGGTATGGTGGGGGCTGCGGAAGGGCCGCTGGTTGATCAGATTTGATTTGTTATTTAACAGGCCCGCAATACTGTAAATCTTTGTCACTTCCAGCGCTTCTTCCTTAGTCATGGGCGGTAATATGGTCGGCAGTCTGCGGGCCAGCATGGTCTTTCCGCTGCCGGGAGAGCCTGTCAGCAGGATGTTATGCCCGCCTGCCGCCGCTATTTCCAGCGCCCGCTTCACCACCTTCTGTCCATGCACATCCGCAAAGTCGATCTCGTTCTGTTCATATTCCGAAAACTCCAGTTCCTTATGCTGCAACGTTTCCAGACAGGGACGGAGCAAATGGGTCACCAGCTGCTTCAAATAGGTCGGCGTGTAAATTTTGATATCATCAACCAGCCGTCCTTCTTCCCCGTTGCCCTGCGGGATGAAAATCTCCGGCACTTGCTGGCGGCGGGCTTCCAGTACCATGGGAAGGACTCCGTTTACTTCTCTGATTGCTCCCTCAAGGGAAAGTTCCCCGACAAACACCTTGTCCTGTACTTTGTCCTGAGGCAGCACTCCAAGAGACACCAGAATCCCGATGGCAATGGGCAGATCCAGCCCGCTGCCATCCTTTCGCAAGTTCGCCGGCGCCAGATTGACCGTGATCCGGTTCTGAGGAAAAGGAAAGCCTGAATTCTTAAGCGCCGTCCGCACCCGTTCCCTCGATTCACGTATCGCCATGTCCGGCAGCCCTACTATCTCGAAGGCAGGCAGTCCCCGTTCGATGTCCACCTCCACAATCACGCCCGCGCCGTTTAAACCAACCGGCGTTTCACCTAACACTCTTGCGTACAAATACATCACTCTCCTGTCTTAGTATTTAATTGTATGCTTTTCAACAATACTGCTGCAATATCGGTTGCTTTTCCATTGCCGCTAAAACAAAATGGAATGCACTATTGCCAAATGAAATTCAGAAGCAATTCTGCAGCCAGCGGATTTTTGCCGTCCCGCCCACGACCCAAACTTCAATTACATCAAAGCAGATAAATGAAAAACACTGTTTCTGCTCCTGCAGCCAGACCAGCGCGGTTTTGCGTATCTTCTGCTGCTTTACATAGCTGACAGCTTCGCCGGGCGTACCATACGTTGTTCCGGTCCGGGTCTTCACTTCCACAAAACGTACACTGTTTCCCTGCAACAACGTCGCATCGCCTTTCATTTCCTGCATCTCATCATCAAAATACATTTCGCCGGCAAAATCATCCTCATCAGATTTGACCGCAACCAGATCCAGCTCGCCCCAGCGGCTGTGATAGTTATGCGCAATCACCGCAAAACCTTTGCGCTGCAAGAACTCCGCGGCAATCTCTTCGCCTCGTTTGCCGATTTCCTTTTTGGTTAAAATAATTCACGCCTCCAGATCTCTCAATAATGCCCTCAATCCTGCGTCTTCTTTGCCGTTTTCCGGTTCAAACAGGTAATTGTCCCGTACTTCGACCGGCGGCAAATTCATACTGCGGATGGGCTCATAACTGCGGCGATGGATCTTCGTGGCCCCGAACTGCCGGATCGCATACATGTGGAGCTGGCTGCCGTAGCCTTTGTTCTGTGCCAGGCCATACTGGGGATAGACCTTATCCAACTGCTTCATCAGGCGGTCACGGGTCACTTTCGCCACAACAGATGCCGCGGCAATGGATGCGCTCAGGGCATCACCGTGGATAATGGGGACTGTTTCAATTCCCTCCACGAGCGGATGCATGGCGTCCACCAGTGCTACCTGGGGACGCACCCGGATCTGGCGCAGGATCTGTTCCATGCCTTCCTGCGTGGCATGATAGATGTTTTCCGTATCAATATTGGATATGCTCACCACATTGACCAGGACGGCGACCGCCTTTTTCAGAATTTCCGGATACAGCGCCTCCCGCTTCGCTTCGCTCAGCTTTTTACTGTCATTTAACCCGGCGATGAACACATCTTCCGGTAAAATGACGCCGGCGATGACCAGCGGGCCTGCCAGCGGACCCCGGCCGGCTTCATCGACGCCCGCGATATATCGGATACCGGGAAGTGCCATATATTCTTTTTCATAGTTCAGCATGACGCTGCCGTTCCAGTTTTTCCTTTTCCCGTTTTTTGTCATAAGCCGCCAGCAGCTTCTGGACGCCGCCGCGTTCATCCTTCTTCAGTTCCGTCAGCTGCTCTTCTGTGGGATTGCCTGCCAATATGGCTTTTATTTCTGCTAATTTCATATGCTTATCCTCCCCAAATCAAACTTGTCATGCTTTTAGGAGACACTGATTAAATGAGTTTGTGCGATGGCCGAGGGCTTTTTGCGACTGACAAGGAAATGGCCCAAAAGCGTAGCCGTAGCTACGTTGAGGGTCATTGACGCAGTCAGTCGAAAAAAACACCGGTTAGCGTGCAGACGAATTAATCAGTGTTTCCTTAATTGTACCGCCTGCCCCCGCCTTTTGGCAACACCATTCTCACCAACAAAAAAGCCGGCGTTACGCCGGCAGTTTGCTTGCTTTATACAGTTCTTTTAGGGAGACACTGTTAGTCTGGTTCGTCTAGAGTGAAGCGCCCCATCTTCGCTGTTTTAAATTCATAGAGGACCATTTGCTCCACCTTGTTCATATCCAGAACTCCGCCGGCTTTCACACAGCCCCGGGCGGCGCCGATCTTTTCCATAACGGTTTCCGCCGTATCGTCCGGTTTTAGTGTGATATGGTAAAACATAGCCAGCTGCTGCGGATATTTTTCCAGCAGTTCCTGAAGCAACAGAACCAGCGCGTCCCTGCGGTCATAGATATCATCTTTGACCGCTCCGGTCAGGGCCAGATGCAATCCGATTTCCGGATCCTCAAATTTAGGCCACAACACCCCCGGAGTATCCAGCAGCTGCAGCCCTTTGGCAATGGTCACCCACTGCTTCTGTTTCGTAACGCCGGGACGGTCTGAAGCCATCGCTTTCACCTGCCCCGCCAGCCGGTTGATCAGCGTGGATTTTCCCACGTTGGGCACGCCCACGATCATCAGGCGGACATCACGGTTCTTTACGCCTTTTTTCAGCCATTTCTCCGTAATGGGTCTTGCCGCTTCCTTCACCAGACTGATCATCTGCTTGACGCCTTTTCCCGTATGGCAGTCAATGGAACAGACAGGCACGCCCTCCCGCTTCAGCTTCAGCAGCCAGGCTTCCGTTTTTACCGGGTCGGCCATGTCCATTTTGTTCAGGGCAATGACCCGGGGTTTGCTCCCCGCCATCTGCCGCAGCATGGGATTGATGCTGGAATTGGGGATACGGGCGTCCAGCAGCTCTACCACCACGTCCACCAGACGGAGCTGGTCTTCCATCATCCGCCGGGCTTTCGTCATGTGTCCGGGAAACCACTGAATCTTAAAGTCTTTTACATCCATAATGATATCACGGCAGTTTCCTGAACCGTTCAAACGGCCAGAACACAAAGGCAGCCTTGCCCTTTACCAGGCGCAACGGCACAAAGTCCACGTCCGCAAAGCGGCTGTCCTCGGAATTATTGCGGTTATCGCCCAGCACAAAGATGTGATCCTTTGGCACCAGGCTCTTGCGGTAATTGGAATGGTTCAGCCCTTTCGGATCTTCCTTCCAGGTATAAGGCTCGTCGATTTTCTTCCCGTTGATCAGCACAGCGCCGTCCCGCATTTCCACCGTATCGCCGCCCACCGCGATGACACGTTTGATAAAATCGCGGCTTTCGTCCTTCGGATAACGGAACACGACGATCTCATTCCGCTTCGGGTCCTCCAGAAAGTAACCGAATTTGTTGACGATCAGCCGCTCCTGGTTGAACAGCGTCGGATACATGGAAGTCCCTTCCACTTTATAGGGTTCAAAAATAAAGGTTCGGATACAAAAGGCCAGCGCCACCGCAACGATGATAGACACAAGCCAGTCGTTCAGCGAATCCTGAAACGATCCTCCGGATTTATCGCTCATACAGCTTACCCCTCTCAATATAACGGTTCAGATACAGTCGAAAAGCTCGTGATCAACCCGTATACGCGTTCTAATGCTTATCAATGAATGTGAATGCATCGAACCGTTTCCCTTGCTAACAAAAAAGAGGACTGCCTTTGCAGCCCCCTTTATGCACTACGTTAGCGGCGTTCACGGATACGAGCAGCTTTACCGGTCAGGTTGCGCAGATAATACAGTTTGGCTCTGCGGACGATACCCTTGCGCGCTACTACGATCTTCTCCAGACGCGGGCTGTGTACCGGGAAAGTTCTTTCCACGCCTACGCCGTAGGAAATACGGCGGACGGTGAACATTTCGCGTACACCGGAACCGCTCCGGGAAATTACAACGCCTTCAAATAACTGTACGCGTTCACGTGTACCTTCAACAACCTTTACGTAAACTTTAACGGTGTCGCCGGCACGGAACTCGGGGATATCAGAACGTAACTGTTCTTTATCCAGTGCTTCAATGATGTTCATGTTTTCCTCCTAAATCATAGACGTTCATGCGACTTACGAATGCTGCACAGCGGACCGTCCGTTTTACACGTGTAGTATTTTACCACACAAGCTATTACGTTGCAAGCTTTTTTTATAAAAATTGCAACAAAATATACAATTTAATACAACTTTTTTTAATACAATTTCCAGCTGCCCGCTTCACCGGCAGGTACTGCCGTCCTGTGAAAGCTCATTTTTTATTTCTTCCAGCAGCTTTGCGTCCTGCTTGTCCGGTTCCTCCGGCAGCATGTCCGGCCGCAACAGATACGTGGCCTTCAGCGCTTCTTTCCTGCGCCACCGGGCAATGAGCTGGTGGTTTCCGTTGCGCAGCACCTCCGGCACTTCCATCCCTTCAAACACCACCGGGCGGGTATACTGGGGATATTCCAAAAGGCCGCTGGAAAAGGAATCCTCTTCCGCGCTGGCCAGCTTGCCCAGTACGCCGGGGACAAAACGACTCACCGCATCCATGATCATCAGGGCCGGCAGTTCTCCCCCGGTCAGGACAAAATCTCCGATGCTGATCTTCATGTCCACCCAGTGATAGATGCGTTCATCAAAGCCTTCGTAATGCCCGCAGACAAAAATCAGGCCTGTTTCGTTTTTCGCCCAGGTTTCCGCCAGAGACTGTTTAAACGTCAGGCCGCCGGGACTCATGGCAATTACAGGAGCCCCCGGCACCCTGGCTTTCGCCACTTTGATCGCTTCCACTACCGGTTCCGGTTTCAGCACCATACCCACGCCGCCCCCAAAGGGCGCGTCGTCCACCGAATGATGCCGGTCCAGGGAAAAGTCCCGGGGATTGATACATTCCACCTGAAGGATGCCCATATCCATGGCGCGCTTTAACATGCTGTGGCCTGCCGCGGCTTCAATCTGTTCCGGGAACAGGGTGACAAAGACAAAATTCATCGTATTATTCCTCATTGCCGGCGCCCTGCACGGACGTCCCGATAGAACTGATATCGTAACTCTTCCACATTGCTGAAGTCTGGCGCAGGCATTTTATAAAGAGCCGGCCGTTACCGTATCTCTTCCTCGTCCCACTGGGGCAGGCGGACGATGATCCGCCGGTTCGGCAGATCGATTTCCCGAATGTTTTCGGGAATATTGGCTACCAGGATGTCCTTGCCTTCCGGGGGCTGGATCACATACACATCCTTACTGCCGGTTTGCAGCACATCCTTGAATATACCGATCGGTTTCCCTTCTTCATCCAGTACCGGCAGTCCGATCAGGTCGCCCACATAGTAACGCCCTTCCGGAAGCTCCGGCATGTCTTCCCGGTACACGGAGACCTTTTGTCCCCGCAGCCTTTCCGCTTCTTCTATGGAAGTAATCTCTTTCACGGTAACCAGCATGATGTTTTTGTGGGGCCGGGCCTTTACGATGTGCAGCCGCCGTTCATCCGGCAGCAGCAGATAATCCATGTCCAGGAACAGCTGCGTGTTGGACGTCAGCGGCATAATACGTAAGTCGCCCCGCACACCGTGCGGAGCGACTATCTGGCCTAATACAACTTTTTGCATTGCATTTCTCACATACGGAAGGCGATGATCTTTCCGTCTTCCGTTAAAATCTCCGCCCCCATCAGCGACTGCAGGTCATCGCCGATTTTGACTTCTACCATGCGTTCCATCGGCGTACCGTAACCGACTTCCGCGCCCAGCTGCAGATTTTTCGCCTGTTTCAGCTGCTCTTCCGCTTCCGCTTTCGCATCAGTGCGTTTCCTGCGTTCCACTTCAATCTGCTCGCGGAGGCGGGGAGCCGCGGAAAGATCGTTGGCAGCCTGGTTCATCACCTGTTTCGCCTGGAAATCGAACTGGTTCAGGTCTGCTTCCATTTGTTTTATCGTGTTTTGGAGATCTCCAATAATTTTCAGTTTCAAATCTTCTGTTACCTTCGCCTTAATGGCAACGGGAACACGAATCCACATAGAATCTGCCATAATTTACCACCTTTACCTATCAGTTACGAATCTGTTTACTCAACGATCTCTACGATAACTTTCACATTCTCACGGGTTGCAACCGCCTTCATAACAGAGCGGATCGCTTTGGCTATGCGGCCCTGTTTTCCGATCACTTTTCCCATATCATCAGGGGCAACATGGAGGCGGAGTACAGTCGTTGTACCGGTTGTTTCCTCCTCCACTGTCACTGCCGACGGATTGCTAACCAGAGATTTGGCCATAACTTCTACCAATTCCTTCATGCAAACACGCCCCCTGTCTTATTTCGCGTTCTTGGCTTCAGCGAACTTCTTCATGATGCCCTGTTTGCTGAACAGGTTTTTCACGGTGTCGGTCGGCTGCGCGCCATTGCCCATCCATTTCAGGGCCTTTTCCTCGTCAATCTTGATGTTGGCCGGGTTCGTAACCGGATCGTAATAACCGATGCTCTCGATGAACCTGCCGTCGCGCGGGGAACGCGCGTCAGCTACAACTACGCGGTAGAAAGGAGACTTTTTAGCGCCCATACGTTTTAAACGGATCTTTACTGCCATTTCAGTTTCACCTCCTTATAATGGATTTCATAATTATGGAATAATCTTATTTATGCATAAAGGGGAGCATCTTGCCGCCCTTTGAAGCAAACTTGGCCATTCCCTGCATCTTCTTCATCAACTTCTTGCTGTCATCGAAGTTCTTCAGCAGGCGGTTCACGTCCTGAACCTTCATGCCGCAGCCCGCCGCAATGCGCTTCCGGCGGCTGCCGTTGATGATTTCCGGTTTCTGCCGTTCCTTCGGCGTCATGGACCTGATGATCGCTTCCACTCTGGCGAATTCCTTTTCGTCCACGTTGGCTTCCTTCAGCTTCTGGCTGATACCGCCCATACCGGGGATCATGCCCAGGATGGTATCCAGGGAACCCAGCTTTTTGATCTGCTGCATCTGCTCCAGAAACTGCTCCAGAGTGAACTCGTCTTTTTTGAGCTTCTTCTCCATCTCCAGCGCTTTGGCCAGGTCGGTGGTATCCTTGATCTTATCGATCAGGGACAGGATGTCGCCCATGCCCAGGATGCGGGAAGCCATGCGGTCCGGATAGAAGGGTTCCAGCGCGTCCAGCTTTTCACCCATGCCCACGAACTTCACCGGACAGCCGGTCACTTCCCGTACGGAAAGCACCGCGCCGCCCCGGGCGTCGCCGTCCAGCTTGGTGACAACAAGACCGGTTAAGCCCAAATCTTTATTGAAGGTATCCGCCACGGTCACGGCATCTTGGCCGGTCATGGCATCCACCGTCAGCAGGATCTCATGGGGCTGCACCGCCGCCTTGATATTCTGCAGTTCTTCCATCAGTTTCTCGTCGATGTGCAGACGGCCGGCGGTATCGATAATAATCGTATCGCAGGCCAGATGCGCCGCTTTATCCAGCGACTGTCTGGCAATCTCTACCGGCGAAACTTCGTTGCCAAGGGAAAAGACCGGTACGCCTACCTGCTCGCCCAGCACCTGCAGCTGCGTGATGGCAGCCGGACGGTATACGTCGGCGGCGACCAGCAGCGGGCTCTTCTTTTTCCTTTTCAGATTGTAGGCCAGCTTGCCCACCGTTGTGGTTTTACCGGTGCCCTGCAGACCCACCAGCATAATGATGGTGGGCGGCTTATCCGCCACCGTCAGCTTGGCCTGGGTCCCACCCAAAAGCGCCGTCAGCTCTTCATCCACAATTTTGATGATCTGCTGGCTGGGGCTCAGGTTCTGCTGAATCTCCGCCCCTAAGGCGCGCTCTTTGATTTTTGCGACAAAATTCTTCGCAACCTTGAAGTTTACGTCTGCCTCCAGAAGCGCCATGCGCACCTGGCGCAAGGGCTCCTTCAGGTCTTCTTCGGTTATTTCTTTCGTGCCGCGGAACATCTTGATCGCGTTCTGCAGCCGTTCGGATAAACTCTCAAAAGCCATTCAGTTACCTGCTTTCATATCTATAATATAATTGCTTGTTCTTCCTGCGTTTCCTAATAAGTCAGCGCTTACCCGTCGGACTTGTGCGCCTGTTTTGAAATTGCTCAGCGGTTCCCCAATTCTTCCAGAATTTCCCGCAAACGGGACACCTGTAAATTCTGACGCGTTTCTGCCGCGCTGTCCGGGATCGCTGCTGCCTTATCAGACCGGCCGACTTCCGCGCCCCTGCTTTCCGCCGCTACCGTATCCAACAGCTCTGCCGCTTCGACCGTAAGCTGCCGTGTCCGTTCCACGCGCTGCAAAAAGCCCAGCATTTCTTCGTAATGCTCCAGCGTCTGCTCCACGCGCTTCAGCAGATCGTGGATCGCCTGCCGGGACACCTGCATCTCTTCAGCGACTTCCGCCAGGGAATAATCCTCACAAAAGTACAGCTCCAGGCATTGCCGCTGCTTTTCTGTCAGCAGGGCGCCGTAGATTTCATACAGACTACCGAAACGGATCCGGTCGTTAAAATCAGTTGCTGCCATTGTGATACGTTCATTCCCTTCTTCTTAAGGAAACGCTGGTTAATCCGTCTCCTCAACATGAGCATTATACACAGAGAAAGAAAAGCTGTCAAGTATTTTTGCTTGACAGCCTGAAATTTTTGATACTGTTGTGTAAAACTGTAATATGAAAGGAAATGGGCTTCCGTTAAAACTGCTATCACCCGCATAGTTGAGCGGGTTTTTTCAGGGGGAATGCTTTCCATTCTCCCGAAAGTTTCAGACCCGCTGCAGCCGGTCTTCCTTCTGTCTCCGCGCCAGGAATAGCGGCACATATTCGATGATTACATTGGATGTTTCCAATCCGTACCACTGGAACGGATTGCCGGTGATGCGACGGATCACATACTTGGAACGGACCAGCAGATTATCTACAAAATCGATGTCCCCTTCCTGGGGCATCATTTTCCGGATCATACAGAATTTGAAAGAGCCCACATCAGAAGGACCGTAGATTGAGTGCAGCTTCTTCTGTTTCGGCAATTCCCCCGTAGCCAGGAGATCATGGACAACCTGACGGAGGTAGATATTGACGCTGGGCCGTACCTTAAAACCGAGGTACAGGTTTACGCGGAAGATATGGTCCGTGCCAAAGGTTTCCACCTCATACTGCTTCTGATACGGTTCGTTGGTGGTATTGACGCTGATGAACCAATAGGCATCCGCCCGCTTCGGATCTTTATCCAGAATCGAGTACAGGATATCCCGGTCGATCTCTTCTGGCTCTTCCCCTTTGACCAGATACACCACATTATTGCTGAGTAACGGAATGGAAGTATCATCCTGCAGGTTTTTAATATCCTCCAGATGCTCCCAAATATTCAGGAAGACATTCTGCTCCTGCTCGATCTGCGTTCCACGATACCAGGCAATCATGATAAAGAGTACCATGGCGGAAATGATGATGGCAACATAGCCGCCGACCACAAACTTGCCGAGACTTGACACGAAAAACACGCCCTCAAGGGCAAAAAAAACCAGGCCGAATACAAATGCCGCCACCGGATGTTTGTGAACCGCTCCGATGTAAACGCAAAACATGACCGTCATCATCAGCATACTGATCGTAATGGCCAGACCGTATGCATTTTCCATCCGGGACCCGCTGCGGAAGTAAAGGACTACCAGCGCGCAGAATATCCACAAGATATTGTTGACAAAAGGAATATAAATCTGTCCTTTCGTGTCCGAAGGATACCGCACATTTAAATGGGGCATAAGGTCAAGACTGGCAGCTTCGTGTACCAGCGTATAACTTCCGCTGATCAGGGCCTGGCTGGCGATGATCGCTGCCAGCGCGCTCAGCAGGATCGCCACCGGCCGCATCGCCTCCGGAAGCATCACATAGAACGGATTAAAATCCTCCATGGCCCATAAGGCCGGATTGGTATGATTCTGAATGATCCAGACACATTGTCCCATATAGTTTAAAATCAGACAGATTTTAACAAAGGGCCAGCTGAAGTATATATTGGACCGGCCCACATGCCCCATGTCCGTATACAGGGCTTCCGCGCCGGTAGTACACAGGAATACGCTTCCCAGAATCATAAAGCCGGCCTTGTTGTTGGGACTGAGCAGGACTTGTGCGGCATAGACCGGATTAAACGCCCGCAGGATGGAAAGATCGCCGAGGGTCATCCAGAGCCCCGTAATACCCAGAAACAGAAACCACACCATCATCGCCGGACCGAACATCCTGCCGATGGAACTGGTCCCGCTCCGCTGGATCATAAACAGTATACTGATAATCACCAGCGTAATCAGGACGACCAAATGCTGCCCGGGTCCGAGAAACTCATCTACTACCTCGATGCTGCGCAAGCCTTCTACGGCCGTCGTGACCGTCACGGCAGGAGTCAGGACTCCGTCGGCAAGCATGGTACAGCCGCCGATCATCGTAGGGATGATCAGCCATTTTCCGCAATCGCGGATCAGACTGTAGAGCGCAAAGATGCCGCCCTCGCCGTGATTATCCGCCCGCAGCGCAATCAGTACATGCTTGATCGTTGTCAGGAGTGTAATCGTCCAAATGACCAGGGACAGCGAACCCACGATAAACTCCGGATCCACATGGGCGATGCCGCCGTTCCCTTCCACGATGGATTTCATGACATACATGGGCGACGTGCCGATGTCGCCGTATACTATACCGAGCGCAACAAGGAACATCCCCATGCTGAATGTATGGCTGTTTCCAGCCTGATTCGCCTGCATATTTGTCACCTCTTTGGATTACTACTTGTGTACTACCCGCTATATTTTACACCAAAAGTATGATTTTGGCAAAATGACAAATAAAAAAGCAGCCGCACTTTGCGTACCGCCTTAAGGAAACACCGATCAAAACCCCAGCGCCTGCATCAGCTTCAGCGCCAAAGGCACTACCAGCAGGCCAGGCAAATAGTTCAGTACTTTTAATTTGGTGAGTTCCAGCATGTTCAGGCCGATGGCCAGAATCATCAGGCTGCCGGTACTCACCAGTTCCTTTATTAGCGTTTCAGATAAATAAGGGGCAATGTATTCCGCCAGCAACACGATACCTCCCTGAAAGACCAGGGTGAACAGCGCGGAGCCCATTACCCCCACCCCCATGGCCGCCGCCATAGGGATGCCGGAAATCAGGTCCAGCAGGGACTTGGTATACAGCATGCTGAAATTGCCCCGCAGCCCCGCATCCAGGGAACCCACAATAGTCATGGCCCCTACGTTCATGATCAGGCAGGAGGTCACAAAAGCCTGGGCGATTTTCGCCCCTTCCCCTGCCCCGGCAAAACGGGATGTCAGGCGTTCCGCTCCCCGGTTGATGTGCCCATCGATATCCAGCCATTCACCGATGACGATACCTGTAATTGTAGATAAAATCAAAACCAGAATGTTCTCTTCCTCGATCATCCCCTGGATGCCGATGACGATGGTGCACAGGCCAAGACCCTTCATCATGGCAGCCGAAATGGATTCGGGCAGTCCTTTACGAAGCAGGAGCCCAATGGAAGCGCCGATGAGTATGGTAATGGTATTTACAATAACTGCAAACATTTATTGTTCTTCCTCATCCGTAGCAAACAATGCATCAACAAATTTCTCCGGTTCAAAAGGACGGAAGTCCATGATGCCTTCGCCGATACCGATCCACTTTACCGGCAGACCCAGTTCTTCCCGGATGGCCACCACCACGCCGCCTTTGGCCGTGCCGTCCAGCTTGGTCAGCACAACACCCGTAATCTTCGTGGTTTCCGTAAACACCTTGGCCTGGGTGATGGCATTCTGCCCGGTAGTAGCGTCCAGCACAAGGAACACTTCGTGGGGCGCTTCCGGAATCTCCCGCTTGATGATACGGTCGATCTTGCCCAGCTCGTTCATCAGGTTCACCTTGTTGTGCAGGCGTCCCGCTGTATCAATGAACAGCACGTCGATATTGCGGGCCTTGGCCGCTTTCAGCGCGTCAAACACCACCGCAGCGGGATCCGCCCCTTCTTCGTGGGCGATGACATCGCACTGTGCCCGTTCCCCCCAGATCTTCAGCTGGGCGGAGGCAGCGGCCCGGAAGGTATCCCCTGCCGCCATCATCACTTTATAGTTAAACAGACGGAAGTAGTTGGACAGTTTGCCGATGGTGGTAGTCTTTCCCACACCATTGACGCCCACCACCAGAATCACGGTGGGATGCGCGCCGATACGGGTCCGAACGCCGTCGTCCTTTAGCATGGCGGCAATTTGCTTCTTCAGGAACGGCAGCACGTCCTCTGTACCTTTGATCTCATTTTTCTTTGCCGCCTTCCGCACATCCTCAATCAGCTTTTCCGTGGTTTTTACGCCTACGTCAGCCGTCAGCAGGATCATCTCCAGCTCTTCCAGAAAATCCTCGTCCACTTTGGCGGACATACCTACCAGCTCGGTGATCCGGTTGGTAAAATTCTGGCGCGTCTTGGTCAGCCCCGATTTCAGTTTCTCAAAAAAGCCCATGGCCCTACTTCCTTTCCTTGTTTTCTGTCAGCAGATATATTTGTATGAAAGCACATTTCTTTAATAATCTATGGCATCAATGGTATGCAAAAACCGGTACAGATTCACAAAATCCATCCCTAAACCTGCCCGCCGGTTTCATCAACCAGCCTGTCACTCATCCTTACGCTGATAATCTTGGACACGCCGGATTCCTCCATGGTCACCCCGTACATGACGTTAGCCGCTTCCATGGTCCCTTTCCGATGAGTGATGACGATAAACTGGGTGTGCATGGCGTAACCCTCCAGGAATTTGGAGAAGCGCCCGATATTCGCATCGTCCAGCGGCGCGTCAATCTCGTCCAGAATACAGAAGGGCGACGGATGATAGCTCAGCAGCGCAAACAGAAGCGCGATGACCGTCAGCGCCCTCTCCCCGCCGGAAAGCAGGAACAGGCTCTGCAGCTTCTTGCCGGGAGGCTGCGCTTCGATATCGATGCCGGACTCCAGGATATTTTCCGGATCCGTCAGCTTCAGCACCGCCGTTCCACCGCCGAACAGCTGCACATAGGTGCTCTGGAAAAAGGTGTTGATCTTTCCGAACGCTTCCTTAAACCGCTTCGTCATCCCCGAATTGATCTCCGAAATGACCGACTGCAGACGGTCCCTTGCCTCGCAAAGATCCGTGTACTGCTTCTGCAAAAACTCGTAGCGCTCGCTGACCGCTTTATACTCTTCAATGGCCCCGGGGTTCACCGGCCCCAGGTCATCGATCTGCCGCTGCAGGGATGCCTGCATACGGCGCAGGGCCGTTTCGCTCTTATCCTCCAACACGCCTTCGGCTTTTGCTTCCTCCTTGGCTTCCGCCAGGTTCACCTTGTATTCCGACGTCAGCTGCTCCAGCGCGTTCTGATAATCGCTTTCCAGCTTCGCGTTGTCGATTTCGTTCTGGTGCACCCTGGCTTCAGACTTCGACAGTTCCACCCGCAGGTTTTTCAGCTTTTCACCCGCCGCGCCCTGCTTCTGGATCAGTTCCAGCCGCTGTTCCGAAAAATCGTGCTGCCCTGTCAGGATATCCTGCAGCTCCTGCATCAGCGTCTTCGTCAGTTCCGCCAGCTCTGTCTTCTTTGTTTTGCTGGTTTCCACAATATTCGCCAGCTTTTCGCTCTCTTCCGCATTGGCGTTAAAGTCGCCCTGCAGCCGTCCCAGATCGCTGTCCAGCTGCTGCATGCGCTCGTTCTTCAGCTGCCGCTGGGCCGTAGCTGTTTCCGACTGAACCCGGGCATCCTGTAACCGCAACGCCAGGGTCTCCAGCGCGCTCTTATCCGACGCGATCTTCTTCTGCAACGCGTCCAGCGTATTCTTGGCTTCTTCGTTGGCCGCTTCCATCTCCTGCAGCGGCTTCCGTTTATCCGCCAGCAGCTGCCGCACCGACATGTATTCGTCAGCCAGCTGGCTGCGGGTGTCCATGGCCAGTTCCAGCGCTTCGTTCTCCCGTTTCAGTTCATCGGACAGACGCTGCTCTTCCGCTTTCATCTCCGTCAGGCGGATATTCCTGTTCTGAACGGTATCCCGCAGTACGGCCAGGCGTTTCTCCCGCTCTGCCAGTTCATCTTCCAGGACTTCCTTTTCCTCCTGGATGGACAGCAATGTTTTGTTAAACTTGCGCAAGGCTGTTTCCTGGGCCTTCACATCCCGCTCCCGGGACAGGTAACCGGACTCTTTTTTCTGCCGGCTGCCGCCGGTCAGGGATCCGCCCGTATTCACCACATCGCCGTCCAGAGTCACCACCCGCAGGCGGAACCCGCACTTTTTCGCCGCCGCCAGCGCGTGATCCATGGTTTCCGCAATCAGCACCCGTCCCAGCAGGAAACGGATGGCAGGTTCCACTTCCGCCCCGCACCGGACCAGATCCGCCGCAAAACCACGGATGCCCGGCAGTTTTGCCAGCGCCTTTTCATCCGCCTTCAGTACCGGTTCTTTGATGGTGTCCAGGGGCAGGAAGGTCGCCCTGCCCTCTTTTCGTTCTTTTAAATAGCGGATGGCCTGCTTCGACGCGTCCGCCGACCGGATCACCAGGTTCTGGGCCCCGGCGCCCAGCGCCGTTTCCACCGCAGTCACATACTCCGGTTCCACGGAGATCAGCGCCGCTGCCGGTCCGATCACGTCCTCGTGCCAGCCTTCCCGGCTCTGCATGACAGCTTTCACGCCAAAGCCGAAGCCTTCCAGTGTCTTCTGCATATCGCGCAGCAGGTGCAGACGGGATTCCGCCGCTGCAATCTGCGTCTGGCATTCGTTGTATTTACGTTCAACAGCCTGGAAAACGGTCCGGCGTTCCGCCGCCTTGGCCGCCAGTTCGTTTCCTTCTTTTATATAGCGGGACACATCCTGTTCCAGTTCCCCCTTGCGGGAGATCAGGGAACGCTGTTCCTCCGCCAGTTCCGCGACGCGCTGTTCCGCCGCGTCCACGTCGTCCTTCAGCCGGTTGCGGCGGTTCATGCACTGCTCCTGCGCCGCTTCCATCGTCCGGATCTCATTGCGCAATTCTACCATTTTGCGCATATCTTCAAAGTTGCTGTCGGTCAGTTCCTGAATTTTATCCTCGTTATCTTTCTGGGCCTGCAGCCGTTCCTGCTGCTGCTGTTCCAGATTCGCCACCAGTTCGACCGCCTCGTTGCGTTTTGCTTCCAGCACGTCAAACTCCTTGGCCAGCGTTTCCATCTGGGCCGTCCACTGGTCGATCTGCTCCTGCAGCTTTTCATTGCGTTTTGCAATATTACCCTGCTGCCGGATGCTCTGCTCAATGCGTTCATCCAGCACGGCGTCTTCGCCCTTTACCGCTTCCAGGGCCTTTTCTTTTTCCGTAATACCCGCCTGGATATGGGACACCTGGTCGTTCAGGGTGTCCAGTTCCTGCTGCAGTTCGGACAGAAAGGCTTCCTGCCCGCTCACTTCCGTACTCTTTTCCAGAAAGACGCGGGTCACCGTCTCTTGCTCCTGCTGCAACTTCTCCCGGGCCTGCTCGATGGTTTCCACCCGCTGCACGAACTGGGTCAGCTTGCACACACGCAGCTTCCCGTTCAGCTCATTGAAACGGGCCGTCCGTTCCGACTCGATGCGCAACGGTTCCACGCGGCTTTCCACTTCGCTTTTGATATCGTTGATCCGGGTCAGGTTGTTGGCCGTATCGTCCAGCCGGCGTGTCGCTTCCTTCTTACGCATGCGGAACCTGGCGATGCC
>CAJODT010000027.1 GCA_905233365.1 uncultured Succiniclasticum sp. | reverse complement strand
GCGGAAAACGGCAAGCAGGTCACGGTACTGGTGGAACTGAAAGCCCGCTTTGATGAAGAGAACAATATCATCTGGGCCCGCCGTCTGGAAAAAGCCGGCGCCCACGTCATCTACGGTCTGGTGGGTTTAAAGACCCACGCCAAGATCATCCTGGTGGTGCGACAGGAACCCGACGGCATCAAACGTTACGTGCATCTGGGCACCGGCAACTACAATGACAGCACGGCCAAGCTGTACACCGACATGGGCCTGATGACGGCCAACGATCAGTTTGGCAGCGACGCCTCCGCCTTCTTCAATCTGCTTTCCGGTTATTCCAAGGCCCCTGTCTGGAACAAGCTGGTGATGGCCCCCATCGGGCTGCGGGAGAAAATCTACGAGCTGGTGGATAACGAGATCCGCATCGTAAAGGAAGGCGGGGAAGGGCATATCATGGCCAAGATGAATTCCCTGCTGGACCAGCCTGTTATCCAGAAATTATATGAAGCTTCCATGGTCGGCGTGAAGATCGAGCTGATCGTCCGGGGCATCTGCACCCTGCGTCCGGGACTGGAAGGCGTCAGCGACAACATCACCGTGCGAAGCAGGCAGGCAGCTGGAGCATAGCCGTATCTTCTGGTTCGCCAACAATGGTGACGAGCTGTTGTTCATGAGCAGCGCCGACTGGATGCCCCGTAACCTGAACGACAGGGTGGAGCTGTTCTTCCCTGTGGAAACGGAAGAACATATTGCGCGGATCAAGGATATCCTGCAGTTGTATCTGGAGGATAATGTAGGCGCGCACATGATGCAGAGCAACGGCAATTACCGGAGAGTCGTGGCCGGCAAGGGAAAAGAGATCAGCTCCCAGAGCATATTATATGAACAGGCCAAGCTGGCAGCAGCGGAAAACATGGAAAAAATACCTATGGAACAGCGCTTGCGCCCGGCGCCCAGGCAGGAGGACGAAGAGTAAGAAAAGTATTGTTAAATTGCCTGTCTTCTGATATAATAATATAGAATTCTGAGGAGGGGCACCATGATGGACAAATTTACCGTGACGATCAACTATCACGGGAATTATGGATATATAGAATATGATCCGGAAACGAAACAGGCCGACGTGCATCTGGGCGTGGAAGGACCGAAGGCCGCTGTGGAAAAATACCTGGCAGAGCCTCATACGTTTAAGATTTGCGTGGGCCCCACCATCCGTGATTTTGAAGAAGTGACCCTGCAGCCGCTGGAAAGCCTGGAAAGCTTTCAGCTTTGCCTGACCCGGATGTGGGTGGCCATTGATGTGCGGGTAGAATGGAGCATGCCCCCCGGCATGGCAGAAAACCTTTAGAGTTAAACCCTGGTTCCGTAGCTCAGCTGGATAGAGCGACCGCCTCCTAAGCGGTAGGTCGGCGGTTCGAATCCGCCCGGGATCACCATTAGAACGAAGAAGTTCCGGATACCTGGAAAGGTGTTTGGAACTTTTTTAATATAGAATTGCAATACGGAGAAATAGTAAATAGTACAGCCCGAGTTTGAGGAGGAATGGTGTCTTGCGATTTATGGGTTTTACTTTTCTTTTTTGATTATTATAGTAGTATTGTAATACTACATGCATCATGATAAAATGTGGCGTAGCAACAACAAGGAAGAGAGCTGTTATTACTTATGTATATTATTTATAATGTTTTAATCACGCTGGTGTTTATCATTCTGGTATTGCCTTACTTCCTGTACCGGCTGACCAGGGAAAAAGGTTTTGGGCACCGCTTGCGGCAAACCATGGGGCTGGTTCGCAGGGAAGAAATCGAGCCTGTGGAGGGCACCAACTGTATCTGGATTCACGGCGCCTCGGTAGGTGAAATGGTCGCCATCAGCCCACTGGTAAAAGAAATTAAAAAGGTAATGCCGGAGAAGAAAGTGCTGGTTTCCGCCGTTACGGTAGGCGGTTACGATATGGCAAAGCGGATCATGCCGGAAGCGGATGCCATCATCAATTCTCCCCTGGACCTGCCGTTTGTGGCGTCGTCCATGGTGCAACGCGTCCGCCCGGGCATCTTTATGATGGTAGAAACGGAATTGTGGCCTAATTTCCTGCGGGCCATCCGCAAGCAGAATATCCCCGTGATGATGGTGAACGGCCGCGTCTCGGAAAAATCCGCAAAAAATTACCGTTACCTGTTCGGCCTCATGCGTGACATGCTGAACACCATAAACCGTTTCTGTATGCAGTCCAGTCTTGATGCTAAAAATATTATTCAGCTGGGTGCCGATCCTGAAAAAGTCATTGTTACCGGCAACACGAAATTTGACCAGACCTATGTGGAAGTTTCCCCGGAAGATCTGGCAACGTATAAAACAGAACTGGGACTGGGGGAGGAATCCTATCCTGTCATCATGGCAGGTTCTACTCATCCTTCGGAAGAGGAAATCGTACTGACTTCTTTTACCGCCCTGCGCGAAAAATATCCCCATGCCCGCCTGATCATTGCTCCCCGCAAGCCGGAACACCGGCTTGATGAGATTGAGAGCCTGAATACCAAATTCGGCTATGAGACGGGCTACCGTTCTAAGCTTAAAGAAATGGAAGGCAAGCGGCCTGAATACCCTGTCCTTCTGATTGATACCCTTGGTGAACTGGGGCGAATCTATGCCGTAGGGGATATTGTGTTTGTCGGCGGTTCCTTTGTGCACTACGGCGGTCACAATGTGCTGGAGCCGGCAGCCCATGCCAAACCCATTCTGGTGGGCCCCAGCATGGAGGACTTTAAAGATTCCTATTCCCTGTTAAGCAGAGTGGGAGCCTGTCGCATGGTATCCGATGCAGACGGTTTGACAAAAGCGTTTTTGGAAATTGCCGGGGACGATGTCCTGCGTAAGAAAATGGGGGATGCTTCCATGCAGGTTATCATGGAGAATCGCGGCGCTGCCCCGAAAACCATCCATTATCTGACAGATCTGCTGAATCATTATTAATCTTTGTAAAACATCGACATAATCAGAATGCGGGAGGCACATATGGATTTCTGGCGTGCAAGCAGTGTGGAAGAACAGATCGATGTAGCGGCGGGGCGGCAGGAGGCCGACCTGGTGTTAAAGGGGGGACATGTGTTCAACGTGTTCCTGAAAACCTGGGAGGATGCGGATATTTCCATCAGTGGCAGCAAGATTGTGGGCATCGGGAAATATGAAGGCAAACAAGTCCTTGACGTGACCGGTCTGTACCTTACCCCGGGGCTGATGGACGCCCATGTGCATTTTGAAAGCTCTATGCTTTCACCCCGGGAAATGGTGAAGGTGCTGCTCTTGAACGGTGTCACCGGGGCCATCACGGACCCCCATGAAATTACCAACGTGCTGGGGGAAAACGGGTTCCGGTTCATGCTGGAGGAGACGGCGGGCATTCCCTTTTCTGCTTACCTGATGGTGCCATCCTGCGTGCCGGCAACGGATATGGATACCTCCGGCGCCCGGATCACTCCGGAGAATATGGAGCGGTTGCGCAATTTAAGCCCTCGGGTGCTCGGCCTGGCGGAAATGATGAACTTCCCTGGCATTTTGACCAAGCTGCAGGGGGAGATGGATAAGCTTAAGCTGTTTTACAAGCAGAAGATGGACGGGCATGCGCCGGGAATTTTCGGCAAAGACCTGAACGCTTATATTGCTTCCGGCATTACCACAGAGCACGAATGCATTTCGCCTGCAGAAGCCCTGGAAAAGATAAAGCGGGGTATGTATGTGTTCCTGAGGGAAGGCAGCGCGGCCCACAATCTGGTGGACCTGCTTCCCGTCCTGAAAAAGGCGGACGGCCGTCGCCTGTGCTTATGCACCGACGACCGGCACGCAGACGACCTGATCGAGCAGGGAAGTATCAACTATCTGTTGGAGATCGGCGTAGCCCAGGGCTATGATCCGGAAGAACTGATCCCCATGGCGACTCTGAATATTGCCGAATGTTACGGACTGCAGCAGACCGGCGCGCTGGCTCCGGGTTATCTGGCGGACATCGTGGCCTTTGCGGATCTTCAGTCCTTCCAGCCGGTCCACGTAGTGAAAGGTGGCGCGGTGGTAGTGAAAAACCGTAAGCTGTTATGGAAGAGCGAACCGGTACTGAAGATGCCGGGCCAGTCCATGAATATGCCTGCGGTTACAAAGGAAGACCTGAAAATCCCGGCGCGGCCCGGTATGAGGATGCGCGTGATCGGCATCAACCAGAACCAGCTGGTGACTACCAAGATCCATCTGGAACCTACGGTCCGGAACGGGGAAGCGGTCAGCGATACGAAACGGGATGTTTTAAAGATGGCGGTGTGCGAACGGCACCACAACACAGGCAACATCGGCCTGGGTTTTGTCTACGGCTTTGGCCTGAAACGCGGCGCCATCGCTACAACGGTAGGGCACGATTCCCATAATTTGTCTGTAGTGGGCACTAACGATGAGGACATGGTGGTGGCAGTGAACCGCCTGCGGGAAATCGGCGGCGGTGAAGTCATCGTGGCGGACGGAGAGGTAAAGGCTACCGTGCCGCTGTCCATTGCCGGCCTCATGAGCGACCGGGATGCAGTGGCAGTCAATTCCCAGATCAAACAGCTTAATTTCTGGTTAAAAGAGCTGGGTGTACCGGAAGAATTCAGCACCTTTATGATCCTGGCCTTCCTGTCGTTGCCGGTCATTCCGGAACTGAGGCTGACGGACCGTGGCCTGGTGGACGTGGTAAGGTTCGAGCATGTGGATTTATGGTGTGAGTAACAAAATACGCGCCGGAATCATAACCTGATTCCGGCGCGTAAAATTTTTTCGAAAATATGTTCTAAAAAACTTAAAATTGTGATATAATACATTCCAGAGATAGTCGATGGTCGGTTCCCCAATCCCCGAGGAGAGGGGGCGATACTATGACAGTGTTTGAAGCGTTATCCTTTGCGGTAGCATTCGCAATGTTAATGGTATTTGTGGTTTCTCACAAAAAATGAGAAAACCGCCGATTGACGGTCGGCGGTTTTCATTCCCTTAAACAGGGGGAAGCCGACGCTCCTTATCGGCTATCTCTACTTGTATTATAGCATAAATATTTATAATTTCAATGTGTTTTGCTTTAAAATTTATAAGTCTTTCTTATCCGTTCCCGGTATCGGCGTCTCAAAATAGATGCTGCGGCTAGGGAAGGCGCAGCTTACGTTGTTCTCTTCTAAAATCCGTTTGACTTCCAGATTAAACTTTGCCCGCGTTTGGTAATAGACTTGATTTTTGATGAGATAACTGGCATTCTCAGGAACCTTGGCGTAACACACGATACGGATGTTTAACGAGCTGTCGCCGAACTCAAAGAAGTTGATATCAATTCCTTCATCGTGTATTTCATCCATCTTCTCACACAGCTGGCGGATCTGCTGACAGACAATCTGCATCTGTTCACGGGTGGTGCTGTAGGTAACCCCTAGCATAAACTGGATACGGAACTTCTCCCGCTGGGTGTAGTTGATGATGGGAGTGTTGCTCAGCAGATTGTTGGGCACATACACCAGTTCCTGATAAAAGGTGCGGATACAGGTGCTGCGGAATGTGATTTTTTCCACAATGCCTTCTATGTTGTTGGCGGAAATCCAATCACCGATTACAAAGGGACGCTCCGTAATGATGACAAGGCTGCCGAATATATTGGCCAGGGAATCTTTGGCGGCAAAGGCGATGGCCATGGCGCCGATACCCAGGGAAGCCACAAAGGCGGTAATATCATAGTCCCATTCGTTGGCAACCAGGACGATGCCGAACATAATGCACATCATATGCGCCAGGGCGGAGATCAGTTCGCCAACGGTCTCGTCGATATGCAGACTGGAGCGTTTCAGCAGCTTCATAATCAGTCCGTGACCCGCGTCGCACAAGTTGTACAGGCCCCAGATGAGACAGACGATCAGGCTGCTGCGCAGGATCTTGTCAAAAACAGGGTGCTGGGAAAAGGGATTCAGGGGACTTAGAACGATGAACATATAAAAGGCCAGGATCCACAAAAAGGTCTGGACTGGATGGTTAAAGGCCTTCACGAAATCATCGATGAAGTCGTAACTGTACCGTTGCTTTAAATACCCTGTAAGTTTCAGGATGAAGTTGCGGTAGCAGAGGCGGAACAGCAGGATCAGGGCGCAGGTAAGAATGGAAGCCCTCCACTCGGGCCACTGGGCTGCCCAGAACTCCGGCGTCAGTATAGATGAAATTTTGGCAGAAACATATGAAAAATACGCGGACATGTGAACCCCTCATTACAATAGTTTTGCAATGTATATTATATCAGAATTGTTTAATTTGTAAACATTTTGTGTCCTGCCCCTGAGTTCACACATTATTCAATTTTTGCGCTTGCATTTGTGCTATAATTGGTTTCGCCGGAAAGGGAAGCGTGGCATCGGTGCGTTCCCATCCGGGCGTAACCTGCCTGTGCGAACAGGCGGAAACGTTGCAGAACGACGACATTCGGCGCAGTGTGATGTATCGTGCAGTGCTGTTTGAGTGATTTGGAAAAGGAGAAGCGATGGAACCGATTTTGACAGGAGTTTCCGGTATGGAAGGCGCCCATATGCTGGAATGGCTGGCGGCAGTATGCCTGATATTGGTAGCAGTGGCCATGGCCCTGTTCGATCTGCCGGGCAATACGCTGATGGTGGGCAGCTGTCTGGGCTTTGCTTTTTACGATCCGTCCAAGTATTTTGATATCCGTATCATCTCGGCCGTGATCCTGATTTACGCGTTAGGTGAGATATGGGAATTCGTACTGTCGTTTTTCGGCATCAAACGGCAGGCCAAGGATATTTCCTGGTGGGGCGTTTTCCTGATTGGCTGCGGCACCTTTGCAGGCACCATCATGGGCACGACTACGTTTCCTGTGGCGGGCAGCGTGATCGGCGGCGCCATTGGCGCCTTTATCATGGCGTACCTGTATGAATACCTGCGCTCCCACAATGTACAGCATGCAGGTATGCTGGCCTGGCAGGCGGCCAAGATGCAGTTTGTGGCCATGCTGGGGAAGCTGGTGGCGACCTTTGCCCTGGCAATTTTGCTGGCGCGGCAGATTTTCTTCTATGCATAAGAAAAAGTGGCGAGAATGTAACAGATTTTCGGTAAGATAAAAAATAAATAGTAAAAAGCAAATCTTTAATTTGGTTTTTCCATACAGTGTGCTAAAATAAGTGGGATAGATGATTCTATCCCGCTTTTTATTTTTTGTAATTACAGTTCTGTTCAGGCTGCCGCATCGCGTTTGCCTGTTTTACTTTTACAGAGTTGGTATTGCAATTCCGGAGGTGTGCGTCATGAGCATAAAAGATAAAATCGTAATCTGCAACGGGAAGATCCGTCCCATAGCAATTGAATATTTACAGGATAAGGTGACATTAAAGAGCTGGCAGCAGAGGGGGCGCGTGCCGGAGGAACAGTGGAACGAGTGGCTGCAGGATGCGGACGCCCTGTATTCTACCGGGAACCTCCGCATTGATGAAACGCTGCTGCAAAAAGCACCGAAGCTGCAGGTGATAGCCCAGGCTTCGGTGGGGTATGACAACATTGACGTGGCAGCCTGCCGGGCCCATAACGTAAAAGTCGGAAACACACCCGGCGTGCTGGTGAATGCGGTGGCTGACATTGCCTACGGTCTGCTCATCGATACGGCCCGGGGCATCGTTCGGGGACATCTGCATACGAAGAGCGGGCTTTGGGGTGAACGTAAGGCTATGGGCCTGGGCGTTGACCTGTATAATAAAACGCTGGGCGTGGTCGGCTTCGGCGATATCGGCAGCGCTATTGCAAGACGGGCGCAGGTCAGCGGCATGCGGGTGATCTATCATAATCGGCACCGCCGTCTGAACGACGCGGCGTTAGGCGCAAGATATGTATCCTGGGATGAACTGCTGCAGACTTCTGATTTTATCGTGGTAGCGGTGACGCTGAACCCGTCGACGCAAGGGATGTTCAATAATGCGGCCTTTGCCGCCATGAAGGACGGTGTACGCTTCGTGAATATATCCCGGGGAAAAGTGGTGGACACCGATGCGCTGTATAACGCGCTGAAGAACGGGAAAGTGGCGGCGGCAGGCCTCGATGTGACGGAACCGGAACCTCTGCCGGGCGACCATCCGCTGCTGACGCTTCCGAATATTACGGTAACACCCCACATGGCCTCTGCGACAGAGGAAACGCGGGATGAAATGGCGCTGGTTACAGCGCAGAATATTGTGGCTGCCCTGTCAGGACAGCCCATGCTGGCACAGGTGAAATAATTTTGGCATTGAAACTTTGCCTGCACGGTGTGCGGGTCGCCCATCCGGAGACCTTTACGGAAGATGTGGCGAAACTGCTGAAGCTCGCCGTAAAGCAGGGAAAACTGCGTGAAAAAGAATATGGGGAAAACCTCAGTGCCCGGTATCGCCGCAGCAAGCTGCTGGGAGGTCCGTTGCTGCCATTTAAAGTGCGGGTGATGGAAGGTATTTTGCTGGTGGATTCCCATCTTTCCGATTTACTGGATGTAGAGTTCACCTACAGTGCCGACAGAGAGAATCTGGTGCTGACTGCAGTCCGGCAACTGTTGTCCGGCGGCGATGCCTTTGTGGTGGCGGAACCGGACCTGAAGCTGCGCCTGAATGCCATAGCGGGAAAGCCTTATCCCCAGGTGGACGGTGATACCAGACGGCTGAAGGCAATGTATCAGTATCTTTACTGGCAGGTTCTCGTCATCAACTGGTTCTGGCATCTGCTCTATCAGGAACCGGACAACAAGCTGCTGGTGCGCCAGCTGCGTGTAAAAATCCGCCGGCTGCGTTCCTGTCTGTCGTTTTTTAAAGAAGGCCTGCCTGAGGAAACAGCGGCAAACTGGCAGACGTTTTTCAGGCAAGAGGCGGAAGCCCTTGCCAATATGCGGGAGCTGGACGCGGCGGCCCTTACCTGCCGGCGCCGGCGCGAAGCAGCGGGGGAAGAGGCGGATTCACCCACGGTGCTGCTGGATCTGTTTTTACAGCTGCGGCAGGATGAACAGGACAAGTTCTTTTCCAATTCATTCTTAAATCAGCATACGGAAAAGCTGGCGGAGTTTATGCTCTGGCTGAACCGGCTGCGGGCGGGTGCGTTTAAGGATCTTGGCAGGGAAACGGCCCGGCATTATGTGTCCCGGCGTCTGGACAACTGGTGCGGCAAGATGCTTTCCCTCAGCAAAAAGTATCCGGACTTTTCCAATATGGATGAACTTCACGAGATCCGCATCAAGGTGAAACGCTTCCGGTATGTGACCCAGACCATTGACCTGACGGAGCTGCCGCTGGACCTGCTGCGGCAGTTGAAACAGCTGCAGGATGTGCTGGGGCTGCTCCATGACGATTACGTCAACGCATATTGGGCAAAGGGCATTGCGCTGCAGCATCCGGGGGAGGAAGAGCTGCAGAAGCAGATCCATTCGTTTTTAAGCTGGCAGAACGCCCGCTCCGAACCGTTGCTGGCCGTGGTTTCGGAAATGTGGGAGCATTTTGTGCAGATGCTGACGGAAAAATGAACCGAAGCGTCCACACATGTTTAATCAGTGTTTCCTTAAAAAATGGAAATTAAACGCAAAGATAAATTGAAATAATCTGCGAAATCATGTACAATATTACTATATGTATATGCAAGTCACAGATTCCGTCATTTATATACCGTATACAGTGCGCGCATTGCGTTAATGAGAACAAATCAGATATGCCGGTGTGCGTATGGCGTTTACGGTAATCAATAAGGCAGAGGAGGAAACGCAAATGGCTGTTGTAAAAAAAGGCGAGTTACCAAGTGTGATCCACAATAATGAGTGCTCAGAAGCCATCGTAAAATGGGGTAATGCGAACGGCTACCCGCTGATTAAGGCGAAAATGTTTGATGCAATGGGCACTTATGTTGGTTTTTCCAAAAACTATTTCATTAAAGCTGACCGCCGACCGCCTATCCCGGGAGGCTGGGACCTGACCGTTGAGGAATTTGAGCCGGAGACCCGTATCATCCCGCTGAATACGGACAAAGACGGCGTGGTAAACCGCTTTGTACTGAAGATGGTGCAGGAATTCGAAAAGGAAGGCCTGGAAATGAAGCTGGCCGATACCTGGTACGATTCCTACGGCTATGTGCTGCGTGACCTGAGCGTGACCGGACATCCGCTGCTGATCAATAATTTTGAGGATATTATTGAAAACATGCGGTGATCGTTTACCGTTTTAAAAAAGCGCGGCTTTTATACAGCGGCGCTTTTATTTTTTATGATTTTGTGGTAAACTATCCGTAATATTATTTCAGGATTCCAAAAATATAACGTATGAGGGGTTTTGATTATGGGTTCACAGTTATTTTATATTCTGGCGACTATCGTCTTTTACCTGGTCTTCGTGTTGCTGATCGGGTTCTATTACGCGAAGAGAAATGAATCAGCGGCAGATTTCTATCTGGGCGGCCGGCAGTTGGGACCGCTGGTCACCGCCATGAGCGCGGAAGCATCGGACATGTCCAGCTGGCTGCTGATGGGCCTGCCGGGGGTTGCCTACCTGTCCGGCTTCGCGGATGTGGCCTGGACCAGTATCGGCTTGGCGCTGGGTACCTATCTGAACTGGCTTTTTGTGGCCAAGCGTCTGCGCATCTATACGCGTATCACGGATTCCTTTACGCTGCCCCAGTTCTTCTCGGCGCGGTATCACGATAACCGGCAAATCCTGACTGCTTTTGCGGCGGCTATCATCGTCATCTTCTTTATCCCGTACACCGCTTCCGGCTTTGCGGCCTGCGGCAAGCTGTTCAATTCCCTGTTCGGCGCGGATTACATGACGGCCATGATCGTTTCGGCTGTGGTCATCGTATCCTATACGGCGGCAGGCGGTTTTCTGGCGGCGTCCACCACGGACTTTGTCCAGAGCATCATCATGACCTTTGCGCTTTTGTTCGTGCTGTTTTATTCTATCTCCACCGTGGGCGGCGTCGATGCAGTGCTGGATAACGCGAAAGCGCTGCCGGGGTATCTGTCCCTGACGGAGACCTATTCGGTGAAGACCAACAGCGCGGCGCCCTATACCTTGCTGACCATCGTTTCCACCATGGCCTGGGGTCTCGGTTATTTCGGCATGCCCCATATCCTGCTCCGCTTCATGGCCATTGAAGACCAGAACAAACTGGCCATTTCCCGCCGGGTTGCTTCCGTCTGGGTCGTCATCGCCATGTTCATCGCGGTGGCTATCGGTATCGTTGGTAAGACCATGACCACGGCCGGTATGGTAAAGAACCTGACGGATGCCAATACGGAAACCATCATCATCCAGATCGCTAATACCATCGCCGAAAACGGCGTGCTCATGGCTATCGGCGCCGGTCTGGTTCTGGCAGGTATTTTGGCCAGCACCATGTCAACGGCTGATTCCCAGCTCTTGGCGGCGGCTTCCAGCGTAAGCCAGGATATTATGCAGGGGACCATGGGGGCCGGCTCGGATAAAAAGGCGATGAGCCAGAAACAGAGTATGTTTGCGGCCCGTATCACCGTTATCATTATCGCCATCCTGGCGGTCATTATCGCACGGGACCCGGGCAGTTACGTATTTAAAATCGTGGCGTTTTCCTGGGCCGGTTTTGGCGCATCCTTCGGGCCGCTGGTACTGGCGTCCCTGTTCTGGAAACGTACCACCTTTGAAGGCGCGTTGTCCGGAATGGTGGCCGGCGGTATTTCCATCTTTGTCTGGAAGTTCCTGATTGCGCCCATGGGCGGCGTATGGGGGATTTACGAACTGCTGCCGGCGTTCCTGATCAGCCTGGTCGTTCTGGTGGGGGTCAGCCTGATGACCACGCCGGACGAAGAGGTCATGAAAGAGTTTGAAGAGATGGAGCGTTCCCTGTAAAATCGAAAGAGCATAAGATTCAAAAACTGTCATCGGGACATACCGCGAGCGTGTGGCCCGTGACAGTTTTTAGTATGAGTGGCCGGAGGTTGCATGCAGCAGGCGAAGATCACGGTGTCTGGCGTTTCCCGTAACAGTGAAGGCTTGTCCCGGCTGGAAACGGTAAACACCGGGACCTTTACAGAAAAAAACGGATACTGTTATATCCGGTATGAAGAGACGGAAGCTTCCGGTATGTCCGGTACTACCACTACAGTGAAATGGAACAGTGCGCAGGTCTCCCTGATCCGTCACGGCGCGTATGAAATGCACCAGGAATTCGTGGAAGGCGGCACCTGTGCGGGCGATTACCGGACGCCCTACCTGATGATCCCGCTGGAAACGAAGACGAAGAAGGTACGCATCAGAAAGCTGCCCTATGGCTGGAAGCTGCAGATGGAATACGACCTGGCCTATGCGGCAACGGATGTGAACCGGATTGCGACGACGATCGTGGTGGACTTACGATAAATAATTGGAGGAAACAAGCGTGGATATTAAATCCGTATTAACTGACGCAATCATAAAAACGGCGCAAAATGCCATTGCGGCGGGCATGGTAAAGGACGGCGCCCTGCCGGAGGTACAGCTGACGGTACCGCCGAAAAAGGAGTTCGGCGATTTTGCCAGCAATTTTGCCATGCAGTCTGCCCGGGCGCTGCGCTGCAATCCCCGGGTGCTGGCCCAGTACATCGTGGAAAATCTGGACTGCCCGTATGTGAAGAAAGCGGAGATCGCCGGGCCGGGCTTTATCAATTTTTATCTGAACCCGGACTGGTTGTACGATATGCTGGCCCGGATCGTGGAAGCGGGGGAGAATTACGGCAATCTGCCCAAAGCCTCTGACGAAAAGATCCAGCTGGAGTATGTCAGCGCCAACCCCACCGGCCCGCTGCATGTGGGACACGGACGGGGCGCGGCGGTAGGCAGCGCGCTGGCCAACCTGCTGAAGGCTGCAGGGTACGACGTGGAGCAGGAGTATTATATCAATGACGCCGGCAACCAGATGAACAACCTGGCCCGTTCCGTCAACGCCCGGTACATGGAACTGCTGGGCAAACCCTGCGAGTTCCCGGAAGACGGCTATCATGGCCACGATATCATCGACACGGCCCAGCGCATCATCAACAAGTATGGCGAACGCTTCCTGCATATGGATGAAGCGGAACGGCTGGAGGAATTCAAGACCATCGCTTACCAGGAAAAGCTGGCGGCGTTAAAGGAAGACCTGGAACGTTTCAATGTGCGTTTTGATGTGTGGTTCAGCGAGAAGACCCTGCACGAAGGCGGCAAGATCAAAGAATCCTGCGACAGGCTGCTGGAAAAGGGATACATGTATGAAAAGGACGGCGCCCTGTGGCTGAAGTCCACCGCATTCGGCGACGACAAGGACAGGGTAGTGATCCGGGACAACGGCGTGCCCACTTATTTTGCAGCGGATATCGCCTACCATGCCAACAAGTTCGGCCGGGGTTTTGACCGTGTCATCAACCTGTGGGGGGCCGACCATCACGGGTACATCGCCCGGATGAAAGCGGCCATGCAGTGCATGGGCTGCCGGCCGGAGCAGCTGGAAATTCTGATTTTGCAGATGGTGCGCCTGTTGCGGGACGGGCAGGAAGTGAAGATGTCCAAGCGTACCGGCCAGAGTGTGACCCTGAACGAGCTCATCGACGAGGTGGGCACGGACGCGGCCCGGTTCTTCTTTGTGATGCGTTCCATCGACAGTCAGCTGGATTTCGATCTGGATCTGGCCAAGAAAAAATCCAACGACAATCCGGTGTTCTATGTGCAGTACGCCCACGCCCGGATCTGCAGCATCATGCGGCAGGTGACAGAAGCAGGTATCACGGTGCAGGGAAAGGGCGATTACAAGCTGCTGACGGAACCGGTGGAAGTGGATCTGATCAAAAAGCTGGGCGAGTATCCGGAGATGCTGGAAACGGCGGCAAAGGAGCGGGCGGTGCAGCAGGTGGCCCACTATGTGTACGACCTGGCGGGACTATTCCATTCCGCATATAACCAGTGCCGCATCCTGGGAGTCAGTGAAGAACTGCAGCAGGCACGGCTGGCCATGGTCATGGCGGTAGGTCATGTAGTACGGCACGCATTGTCCATTTTGGGCGTATCTGCGCCGGAAAAAATGTAACATACTGCAGGGAAACCGGTGCACATTTCACAGATTTTGCAAGGCTGGAAATTTTGACTTGAGTTTCCTCTGTTTTGTTTTTATAATAAAGGAAATATAGTATCAGAAGGGACGGGTACAGTTAAATGGCAACCAAGTATATTTTTGTAACAGGCGGCGTGGTCTCCTCTCTGGGAAAAGGCATTACGGCGGCTTCCCTGGGGCGTTTGCTGAAGAGCCGTGGATATAAGGTTACGGTGCAGAAGTTCGATCCCTATATCAATATCGATCCGGGCACCATGAGCCCGTACCAGCACGGCGAAGTGTTCGTAACGGACGACGGCGCGGAGACGGACCTGGATCTGGGCCACTATGAACGCTTTATTGATATCAACCTGTCCAAGAGCTCCAATGTGACCACAGGCAAGATCTACCAGTCGGTCATTACCAAGGAACGCCGGGGCGATTACCTGGGCGGCACGGTGCAGGTCATCCCCCATATTACCAATGAGATCAAGTCCCGGGTGTTCCGGGTCGGCAATAACGAAAATGCGGATTTCGTCATCACGGAAATCGGCGGCACGGTGGGCGATATCGAAAGCCTGCCCTTCCTGGAAGCTATCCGCCAGGTGAAGAAAGACGTGGGCAAAAACGACGTGCTGTACATCCATGTTACGCTGGTTCCCTATATCGGCGCGGCGGGCGAGCTGAAGACGAAGCCCACCCAGCACAGCGTCAAGGAGCTGCGCAGCATCGGTATTACACCGGACATTCTGGTCTGCCGCAGCGAGCACCCCATGTCCGAGGACATGATCGCTAAGCTGGCCATGTTCTGCGACGTGGACAAGGATGCGGTCATCCAGAACCTGACGGCCAAAAGCATTTACCAGGTGCCTCAGCTGCTGGAAGAACAGCACATGGACGACATCGTGCTGAAGAAGCTGGATATGCCGCTGAAGGAAAAGGACATGTCCGGCTGGCATGATATGGTAGCCCGCATCATGAAGCATTACGACCGGAAGGTGACCATTGCGGTAACCGGCAAATATGTGGAGCTGCAGGACGCCTATATCAGTATCACGGAGTCCCTGAAGCACGCTGCCATGCATAACGAGGCGGATCTGGATATCCGCTGGGTAAATGCGGAAAAGATTGAAGCCCCGGGCACGGATCTGGACAAAGTCTTTGAAGGAGTAGACGGCATCCTGGTTCCCGGCGGTTTTGGGGACAGGGGCATCGAAGGCAAGATTTCAGCCGTACGCTATGCCCGGGAGCATAAGATCCCCTTCTTCGGCATCTGCCTGGGCATGCAGTGCGCCGTCATCGAATTTGCCCGGAATGTCTGCGGCATGCCGGATGCCAACAGCAGCGAATTCAAGGCGGATGTCCCGGCTGTTATCGACCTGATGCCGGATCAGGTGGATATTGAGGACAAAGGCGGGACCATGCGGCTGGGCCTGTACCCCTGCAAGGTTTACCCGGACACCCTGACGGAAAAAGCCTATGGCCAGCCTCTGGTTTATGAACGCCACCGCCACCGTTACGAGTTCAATAATGAATACCGGGACGTACTGACGAAGAACGGTCTGGTATTGAGCGGTATTTCCCCGGATAACCGTCTGGTGGAAATCGTGGAACTGCCCCGGAGCGAACATCCCTGGTTCCTGGGCTGCCAGTTCCATCCGGAATTCAAGTCCCGTCCTACGAAAGCCCATCCGCTCTTCCGCGACTTTATCGCGGCGGCGCTGGAATACGGGAAATAAACAAAGAAGACCCTCACTCTGAAAAAGACAATGGCCCCTGATATTTTTAATTTTGAAAGGAGCCGTTATTATGCCAATCAACAAAAATGAAATCACCAGAGAAATGATAGAGAGAGCCCTGTAGTGCAAGGATGCGGATGAACTGATTGCGCTGGCGAAGACCGGCGGCATTGAGCTGACGAAGGAAGAAGCGGAAGCCTATATTACGGAGTTAGCCGACTTCGAACTGGATGACGGCCAGCTGAAGAAGGTAGCCGGCGGTATTTTTGAGTGCTATATGCGGCATAACTGCGGTTATATCGGGGACGACTGGAAATAAGCTGGCAAAAAGCCGGGGAAACACTGATTAATTCGTCCGCACGCTGGCCGGCGCGCAAACTCATTTAATCAGCGTCTCCCTGAATAATCGTTACGTAACAATATGCCCACCGCAGAAATGAGGCGGGCACTTTGTTGTTTTGCCCGCCTGAATTTATGTAGGGAGGAAATCAATGAGAACGAGTACATATGAAATCATCCTTCCGCTGATCGGTAAGGACGACAAAGAAATTAAAGGGAAGGCACTGCTGGTGAACGGACTGTACGGCGCCATCGACGTGGTAGACGAGGCGACAGCGGCGAAGGTCCGCGAGGGCGATTTTGCGGCGATTCCGTTTGCCCTGCGGGAGCGGCTTGCGTTGCGGGGCCATATCACCCGGAAGGACGAAGCGGGGGAACTGGCTGACGCACGGCTGCTGGGGCGCATCTGGAGCAAACTGATCGGCCAAAGCGGACGGGGACCGGTGATCCTGCCTACCTACGATTGCAATTTCCGCTGCCCGTACTGCTTTGAGCGGCACCGTCTGACCCGTGGACAGGAGTGGCTGGGCCATGAAATGAAGCCGGAGATGGTGGAGGCCGTCTTTGCTGCGTTCAAGAAACAGCGTGACCAGGGCTACAAAATAGGAAACTGTACCCTTTACGGGGGCGAGCCGCTGCTCAAAGAAAACATGGCGACAGTGCGAAACATCTGCGAGCATGCCAGGGACATGGGGCTGAGGCTGAGCGCCATCACCAACGGATACGACCTGGACGCCTATATCGGGTTGCTGGAGGAGTTCGAATTCGACCAGCTGCAGGTTACGGTGGACGGTGTGGGCAAGCTGAATGACCGGCGCCGCCTCCACCGGGACGGCGTACCTACCTATGACCGCATTTTGAAAAACGTGGCGCTGGCTCTTGAGCACGGCGTCAATATCAGCCTG
>CAJODT010000026.1 GCA_905233365.1 uncultured Succiniclasticum sp. | reverse complement strand
CAAAGTGGCGTGTCTGCCGTTCCACCACAACCGCGGGAAGCATTGATTGACAACGTAATCATATTAGCACACTTGACCTGGTTCGTCAATCTTTTTTTACAGAAATACTGGCAGCCCCTTTTACAAATGCTGATAAAAAACTGCAGCTGCCAATACTCTCTAGGTATTTATATGATATAATGTTAACAATGATAACTGCATTACAGAGCTTTTAACCCGGAAGAGAGGTGCTGTAACATGGTAAGACATTCTGTTTCAAAGAGCAGTAAGCTGTTTGCGTTTTTGCTAGCCTGTATTGTGCTGGCTGCGGTTTGCTGCGTTGGCTGTTCTTCGTCAAAAAATCCCGTTACCAAAGATCCTGCGCCAAAGCCTGCGACGGAGAAACCGGCGGCTATGGATCCGGTGGTTCCCATGCCGTCTGCCCAAAAGGCGGAACGGTACGGTACCGTTTATGACTATCTCAAGAGGCCGCAGGACGTTGATCTGTATCAGGAACCGTCTAACAAAAAAAGCCCGGTTACGGGCAAGGTAAGGCTGGGGGACCAGTTCCGCATCCTGGATGAAAAGGACTTCCACGTACTGGTTGAAACGGAAGACAAGCGGAAAGGCTGGGTCCTGAAGCGCAAAGTGGCAGAGTATTTCTTCATAGAACCGCAAGAGAAGAAGGACGGGAAGCAACTGCCCGTTCCCGATGCCCTGGCCATCTTCCAGCCGGGCTTTGAGGAAAATGAGGTGGAGCCTGCCGTCTGGTATGAAGTATGTCCTAAAATTGATTTGGACCTGTATGCGTTCCCAAACGTAAAAGCCCCGGTGGTGGCGACGGCAAAAGCCAATAAGCGCTATTTGATTACGGAAACGGCCATGGTTGGATTCCCCAAACTTTCCTACCGTGAATTCCCCAACGGCGCCAAGGGCAGCCATATTGTAGGGTTAGGCTTTGAAGCATCGGTGTTCTATCATGAAGGAAAGGTGTTTGAGACCTCGTTGGGTACGGAATATACACCCTACAGCGGATTTAAAAATATAGAGCGTTTTGATCCTGATTTTAAAAATCTGGGAAAATACCGGAACCACTGGCTGCGGCTACAGACGGAAGACGGTACGGAGGGCTGGACAAAGAGTTACTGGTTTGAAGATTTTAGAGAACGGTCGGACTTGTGGAATATGGGCTTTTTCTTTGCGAGGCTCGGAGATACCGGAAGTCCGGAAATATACCTGCATGTGAAAGAACATCCCATTAAGATTCTGTCCAGAGCATATAAACAGCAGCCTCTGTATGCAGACAGCGGCAAAGGAAGTGTTGCCTTTACTAACAAAGAGCGTGAGTATTACGATTTTATCGACAGCCGCGTAAAAGTGCTGGAAGAAAAAGGGGATATGAGCCGGATCCAGTCTTACAGGAACGGTATGAAGGCCTGGGTTCCCTCAAAGTATCTGATGGACTATACGCAGGCTTATGTATATAAGATTGAAGAGACCAGAGACTATTTAAAGAAAAAGGGTACTGAATCATATTCTGCTTTTGCCTTGCAGGAATTCCCCAAAGAGAGTGAGATGAAAAAGCTTGATGCTGTCATGATCCGGACCGGCGTGATTACCGGTACGGAGGTGCGTATGCGCAAGGATGGCAATATGCGTGGGGAAGTCCTGGGCTATTTCGATAAAGGCGAAAAAGTTACCATTATGAGAACCAAAGAGGGCTGGCATAAAGTAAAACGCGCCAATAACGCGGTTGGCTGGGTGCGCAGTGATTTTTGTAAAGAAGAAGAAAAATAATTTGGCTTTCAGTAAAAAGGAAAAGCGTGGCGTTTTGCAGTTTCAGTATACACGTTAGCTTCAGCTTGCATTGCAGTACCAGCGTAAATAAAATATTAGGCAAAAAAACGTGGTGGGATTGATTTCCACCACGTTTTGTATTCGGATTTACTGCTGCTTTTTATCTTTAGCCTTTTTGGTCTTGTCTTTTTTAGTTTTGTCTGACGGGGGCGTACTGTCTTTGGCAGGCTCTGCGGTGTTGTCCTTGGGAGGTTCTGCCTCTTTTATTTTGGCTTCCAGCATGGGCCAAATTTCTGGCTTTTCAAAACCGTAGCGCCAGGTAGCGATACCGGCCAGCTCATATTGTTTCAGCAGACCGGCCTTGTGTTCCAGGCTGGTTTTGTTTTCCTGCCAGAAGGAGTAGGGCACGTCGTCTTCCATATAAGAATAGTAGGTCAGCCGTTCTTTCTCCAGCCAGCGGCAGCGGAAGGTCTCGTCGCTGCTTTTTTCCGCTATGATCTTTTCGGCTCCCTCCATGGTGAAGGTCTTGGCAAAGAAACGTTTTTTGTCCTTGTCGTAGTGCCAGAGACGCATGTACAGGGGCATGCCCAGCACCACTTTGTGCGGAGGCACTTCTTCCAGGGTGTTTTTGATGCCCCGTTCCACCCAGTCATAGCCTGCGGTGGGGCCGGCTTCGGGGCTGCCGCCGGAATACTGGTCGTAGGCCATCACCATCATGTAATCCAGATGCTCCGCCAGGGCCTTGCGGTCGTAGCACAGGGACCAGTTGGGACTGCCCTTGGGCACGGTCACGTCCATGCTCAGGATTAAATTATCCTGCTTTGTAGCTTTGCGTATCTGCTTCACAAATTCCGTGATGCGGTCCTTGTCCGCTTCGTAAATATGCTCAAAGTCTAGGTTGATGCCGTCGAATTTGTGCTTCTGGTACTGCTGGCGCAGCTGCTCAATGACAAATCTCCTTGCGTTTTCATCATCTAACAACTTTTTGGTGCGGTCCGGTTTGAAGCCGTTGGTGATGAGAGGCCACACCTGGTAGCCTTTGGCATGGGCCCGTTCCACATAGCCCTCGATGCTTTTGTCCTTAATTTTTCCGTATTCATTTTCAATTTCGTACCAGCAGGGGGAGACCACGTTGATCCCGGGTACCTTGTCTAACGTGGAAAGGTCTACCTCCGGTCTGTGGTCGTGCTGCCACACCAGGTTGATTTTGTAAGGCAGGGCCGGTTTGGGAGGCGGGGGCGGCGGTGACTTTTCCGTAGTACAGGCTGTGCAGGCCATACATCCCAGTGCCAGAAGGCTGATTAACACTTGCGCGAAAAGTTTTTTCATATTAGAAATCTCCATAATAATATAATTACACCACTATTATATCAAAAACGAATTCTTTGCGCAGGTGTTTTATTTCAAATTTTCTTATGTTATAATAACATGAACAAATATGTGCGATGGCATGTTTTGTTCTTTGCCGGTGTGAGCCTGTCATTGTATACAGCTTTGACGCGGCTGCGCAGGACGGCAGGAAATGTGTTTTGAGTAGTATTTTATTTTTATAAAACGTTTTAAGTGTTATGCAGGAAGGAGCGTTATTGTGTTAAGAAAATTTAAAGGAATCAGCCCGGATATTGACCCGAAGGCCCATGTATTTGAAAGCGCCGATGTGATCGGTATGGTAAAGATGAAAGAGTATGCCAGCGTATGGCCCAACTGCACGGTGCGGGGCGACGTGAACCGCATCGAGATTGGCCGTTATTCCAACATCCAGGACAACAGCTGCCTCCATGTGGCGGACCGCTATGCCTGCATCGTGGGTGATTACGTGACCGTTGGCCATTGCGCTACCCTGCATGCCTGCACCATCGAAGACCATGTGCTCATCGGCATGGGTTCCGTAGTGCTGGATGGCTGCGTGGTAGGTACGGGCAGCGTCATCGCCGCCGGCGCCGTTGTGACCAAAGGTACCATTGTGGAGCCTTATTCCCTGATGGCAGGCATCCCGGCCAAGTGCATCAAGAAGCTGCCGGAAACCAATATGAAGACCATCCACAGCCAGGCCATCAAATACAAGACCCTGTGGACGGAAGGTTATTCCATCCTGCCGGATGCGGACGGAGAGTCTTATCACGGCGAGAAAATCATGGACTAGTCCTGCGGTCCGCTGTGGAAAGGGTTTTGTTTTGTCTGAAAGGGAAAACAAACCGTTTCCGGCAGGGCATACAGTTAAAAAGTTTAGGAGAACGTTGTTAAGTTATGGCTAAAAGGGAAAATAAATTTGTGAAGGTGGTCCGGGACGAAGACGCCTCCAACGAAAATTTCGGGTTAGGCAGGCCTTTTGATTTTGATGAATCGTTCAACCGGATTGCCATCATGGGTGCGCTGATTGCTACCATCGTCCTGCTGATTGTCCGTCAGGTTACGGGAACGGGAACCGGCAGCGTCATGCTGGACGGTGTCTGTTATGCCGCAGGCTTCTTCTTTGCCTACCTCATCGGCAGGGAAGTGGACCCGGAACCGGGACGGGAGTGGGGCGCCCTGGTGGGAGCCTTTATCACCCTGGGCTTGGAAGCATATTTTGGCGTGGATATCAATGGAGTGGTGGGCCTGCTGTGGGTATTGTTCATTTGCCGCATGTTCAACCGCACTTCCGGTTCCCGGCACCGCATCGGGGATAACGTCATCATCCTGGGTTCGGCTTTCTGGATGGGGCACGTTGGTTACTGGCTGTTCCCTGTCATCACGGGTATCTGCTATGTGCTGGAAAGTCAGATCAAAGGCGGCTATTTCCGCAGCCTGTATCTGGCCGGCATTTCCTTTGCCATGTGTGTTGTCACCGGCCGCGGTACAGAGATTCCGGTGCTGTCCACTACCTATTTGTATCTGATGGGCGTTGCCTTCATCCTGTTCCTGCCCCAGCTTACCATGGCCGGGTTCAGCAAGGCCCGGGATGACCGGCATAACCATTACCTGATCAAAACCCGCCTCCAGTGCGCCCAGGCTGTGTTCCTGCTGGCTACAGGACTGCTGATCTATTTTGGCGGCAACACTGCCGGTATTATTTTCCTGCCCTGCATCGGGACAGCCATCGGCACAGGGCTTTACCTGCTCTTCTACCTGCTGAAAAAGAAGCAGGAGGAAGAAGGAAAGCAGTGAAACCTGTTTAAAAAATGCAAGAAGCTTGCTGCAGCCTGAGGCGTGAGCGCAGAATCGGCCTGCGGCACAAGCATAGACAAAGCATATAAGTAAGGAGATATTCAGATGGCAGAAAGAAAAATAAAATTTACTACCAACAAGGGCGTGTTTGTGGCCCAGATGTTTGAGGAAAAAGCACCCCAGACCACAAAAAACTTTATTGAGCTTACGGAAAAAGGTTTTTATGACGGAATCATCTTCCACCGCATCATCGACGGCTTCATGATCCAGGGGGGAGACCCCACCGGCACCGGCCGTGGCGGCCCCGGTTATCATATCAAAGATGAGTTCGGCGAAGGGCTGGCCCATGATGACGCAGGTATCCTTTCCATGGCTAATGCAGGCCCCAACACCGGCGGCAGCCAGTTCTTCATTACCCTGGCCCCCACGCCCTGGCTTAACGGGCACCATGCCATCTTTGGCAAAGTCGTAAAAGGCATGGACGTGGTGCGGGAGATTGGTTCCGTGGCTACCAACTTCCAGGACAGACCCCTGGATCCGGTTGTGATGGAAAAAGTGGAAGTGCTGGCGGAATAAAAATTTTATTCCTATTTTTAAAAATTACAGAAATTTTTATTTCCCTTACAGGTATAAATGCATAGGCTTAATTTTGAATAACGATAATTTTCTGTAAATATTTTGCTTGCATAATTGTTTTCTTTGTCATATAATATGAACGTTGGTGAAATACATCGCCGACAAAGTATTATTTTAGGAGGCCCGCAAGATGACAGGCAAAGTAAAATGGTTTAATGCAGAAAAAGGTTATGGCTTTATTGAACGTGAAGACGGCGGCGACGTATTTGTACATTTCTCTGCCATTCAGGTTGAAGGTTACAAAACTCTGGAAGACGGCCAGACTGTTGAGTTCGATGTGGTTGAAGGAACCCGCGGCGAGCAGGCAGCTAACGTTCGTCCTGTAAAATAATCTGATTACCAGATTGATCCGCATGAACCAAAGGGCATTCCTGAAAAGGGAGTGCCCTTTTTCTGTTTGCCTGTTTGTGGTATGATGGGAACAGAGTCGTGAGTTGTTCAGGTGTCCTGACGAATCTTGTTCGGTGGTTTGATAACCAGTAACTATATTGTTATGTTTATGGGAAGTGAACTTACGGGATGTGTAATATGAAACGTTTTTTGGTTTTTATTGTTAGCCTTTGCAGCCTCTTTATCTTTTCGCTGACAGTGTCTGCGGAAATACCCCGGGGCAGCCTTCCGTATTCCGCAGAAGATACGAAGAAGGTGTTGCAGCAGAAAACAGAATATAACAGGGCCTACTGGACACTTTTTTCCCTGATAGCTTCTTCTGCTGCCTATACGCCGGAAAACGGTATCGAGACAACTTATCTGAAGGGCCACGGCTGGGAGTTTGCGCCCCACCGGATCACGGACGGCAAGACCACGGTGCATTTTATTACGGCCAAAGGCAGCATGTCTGACGGAAAACCTTTATATGTGATAGCCTTTCGGGGCAGCGCGGATAAAAAGGACTGGACTGCTGATTTCGTAACGGCACAGGTGGCCTATGGAGGCAACACTCTGGAGGAGTCGGAAAAGGTTGCAGGCTTTCATCCCGGGGGGACCAAAGAACGGGCTGTGGTTAAGGCTGCGGCGGAAAAGGCCGACGCCACCGTACCGCCTAAAGTACACAAAGGGTTTAACAGCTACGCGGACCTGACCCTGCGCATGCTGCTGACGTCCGGTACCTATAAGTTTCTGGAAGAGTACCGCAGGGAAGAAGACGCGCGGCTGCTGCTGACCGGGCACAGCCTGGGGGGCGCGGTAGCTACCATTGTTGGACAGCGGCTCATTGATTTCGGTTTTGCCCCGGACAGGCTGCAGGTCATCACCTTCGGTGCGCCAGCGGTAGGCAACATGGCCTTTAAGCAGATGTACGGAGACCGCATGGACCTGATCCGCGTCACCAACACCCGGGATCCGGTGCCTCTCACCTACCAGGCGGTGCTGCGCAATTACAAACAGTTTGGGGAAGAGGTACGTTTCCGCATCCCTAAAACATTCAATAACATGAATCATTTTCTGAACCTCTATCTGGACGCGGGGCTGAAAAACTATTATGCTGAGGCTGACGATTCGGTGAAGCAAGGGATCCTGCAGGCGGAACCGGATATGCAGCGCAAGGGGGCAGACAGGCCTACGGTACTGTTGTATGTAGATGGTAACGATGCAGGGAAAAAGGGTGGCAGCGCTGATGTAAAAACTGCCATGCAGCTGCTGGAACGGTTTATGCTGAATGAGTACAGAGCCCTGTTCCCCAATTACGTGGTAGTACGGTCTCCGCTGGATCCCTATGAGGCCATGCACACTCAGGAAGCAGATTATCTGCTGCAGATTAAGTTTGATGCAGTCACCAATCAGTACAACAATAACTGGTTCCTGACGGTGGAGCAGACCCTTTCAGATAAAAACGGCAATGTGCTGGCTTCCGGCAGCGCCGGAAAACGGACATCCCCCCTGGCGGGGAATATCCTTGCAGCGATGGAAGTGTTAAGCGTGGAAAAAGAGGAGCTGCTGAAACAGCTGCCCTGGGTGCAGGGGAACGCAGGGAAATGACAAGGGAATATGCGGGAGACTGTAAAACGTTCAGGTAAATTCGGAATACATGAATTTATGCGAATCCCGAAAGCCTGCAGACAAATTTCATTACTTTTTTAAATTCATTAGACATTAGCCCGAATTATGGTGTATAATATTTTCAAGCGTTTAATAAGAATAATTATTGATATATTTACATTTTTGTTGAGGAGGGATTGCTATGGATTCAAGGTTTTACAGTTGCCGTAAATGTGGCGTGATCGTTGGTCTGGTGGAAGGCTCCCCGGAAAAAATGATGTGTGACGGTGAACTGCTGGAAAAGATGCGGGCCAACAGTGTAGACGCTTCCCGGGAGAAGCACGTGCCTGTGGTTTCCGTAGATGAGTCTATTGTTACCGTTAAGATTGGCAGCGCGGAACATCCTATGACGGCGGCTCATCATATCAGCTGGATCTATTTGCAGACCCAGAAGGGCGGACAGCGCAGAGCTCTCACTATAGATGACAAACCGGAAGCAAGATTTGCCCTGATCGACGGGGACAAACCCGTGGCTGTGTTTGCGTACTGCAATCTCCATGGCCTGTGGGTAACGGAATTATAAAAAATAGTAAATTAATTAAAAACGGCTGGGATAAACCTTCGCAAAACCGTACACGATTGCTATTCCATGGACTCATTCGCCTGTGGCTTCGAAACTCGAGGCTTCGCCTCTCAAACAGTCTCGCCACGGCCGGCTCATTTCATCTCATGGAATGACGCAATCGTTCCCGATGTTTTGCTCATGTTTTATCCCAGCCGTTTTATTTTTTTTCTTTTATCAGTTATATTATTTTAGTTGTCCAGTCCTCAATGTTCCACACTTCATCCACCCAGTCTTCGTAAAATTCCGGTTCATGGGAAACAAGAAGCACGGAACCTTTGAATTCCATGATGGCTTTTTTCAGTTCCTCTTTGGCTTCCACGTCCAGATGGTTGGTGGGTTCGTCCAGTACCAGCCAGTTCACTTCTTTCAGCATCAGCTTGCACAGACGCACTTTGGCTGCTTCGCCACCGCTGAGTACGAAGACCTTGGTGGTGATGTGCTCGTTGGTGAGACCGCAGCCTGCCAGGGCGGCGCGCACTTCCGCGTTGGTCATGCCCGGATAGGCATCCCACACATCTTCCAGGGCGGTCTTTTCGTTTTTGATTCTTTCTTCCTGTTCAAAGTAACCGGGCTGCAGGAAATCTCCCTGTCGTATGGTTCCGGCAAAGGGTGGGATCATGCCCAGGATAGTTTTCAGCAGGGTGGTCTTGCCCAGACCGTTGACGCCCCGGACCGCCACTTTTTTGTTGCGTTCCAGCTTGAAGGAGACCGGGCGGGTCAGGGCGCTGTCGTAACCCAGCACCAGGTCCTCAGCCTCTGCCAAAAAACGTCCCGGGGTTCGTCCCGGCTGGAAACGAAAGTGGGGGTGGGGCCGTTGTGTGGGCTTTTCGATCATTTCCATCTTATCCAGCTGGCGCTGGCGGCTGCGGGCCATGCCAGTGGTAGCTACCCGTGCCTTGTTCCGGGCAATGAAGTCTTCCAGCTTTGCCACTTCCTGCTGCTGCCGTACGTATGCGGCTTCCAGTTGTGCCTTGTGGATCTGGTACAGCTCCTGAAATTTGTCGTAGTTGCCGGTGTAACGGGTCAGCTGACAATCTTCCAGATGGTAAATGACGTTGGCTACCTCATTTAAAAAGGGCACGTCATGGGAGATGAGGATGAAGGCGTTCTCGTAATTCTGCAGGAAGCGGGTGAGCCAGCGGATATGATCTACATCCAGATAGTTGGTGGGCTCGTCCAGCAGCAGAATGTCCGAATCCTGTAACAAGAGCTTGGCCAATAGTACTTTGCTGCGCTGCCCGCCGGACAGATCTGCTACATCTTTGTCCAGGCCAATGTCTCCCAGGCCCAGACCGCTGGCAAAGTCTTCGATCTGGCTGTCCAGGGAGTAAAATCCGCTGTGCTCCAAGCGGCTCTGGATCTCGCCAACCCGGGCCAGCATCTTGTTCATGCTCTCCTCATCTGCCTCAGCCATTTTGTCGTACAGCTCCAGCATCTCCTGCTCGGCGGCAAAATCTTCGTTAAAAGCAGTGCGCAGCACATCCCGGATGGTCTGGCCCTTCTCCAGGCTGCTCATCTGGTCCAGATAGCCAACCTTGACCTTGCCGGGCCAGGTGATCTGCCCGTCGTCTGGCAGCAGGTTATTAGTAATTAGATTAAAAAAAGTGGATTTGCCTTCCCCGTTGGCGCCCACCAGACCGATGTGTTCCCCTTTTTCCAGTTTGAAGGAAACATCTTCCAGGATCTGGCGCCCGCCGAAGGAGTGGCTCACGTGACTTACGGTTAAAAAGCTCATGGGTTTCTCCTGATACAGTACCAAAAACAATTATTAAAGAAAAGACTGCGCTGCACATTTTTATGAGACAGCCTTGTGCAGCAAAAAATATATCCTATTCTAACGTATTTGGTACAGTTTTGTACAGCAGAATTTTGTGGTAAAATAAATAAAATGAAAATGGGAGGTGCCACCATGATCACCGGAAACATAAAAGATATCGCCAAGCTTTTGCCGTATGTACCTGCAAGGTTGGGCATGGCCCTGCAATACATTGCGGAAACGGATTTCAGCAAAGTGGAGAATGGCGAATACCATCTGGACGGGGACAAAGTTTTTGCCAGAATTAACCGTTACACTACAGAAGCAAAAGACTGCAAAAAACCGGAAAGCCACAATGCTTACATTGATGTACAGTATCTGGGGGAGGGTACGGAAAAGATATATTACACTGCAAAGACAGATGCGCACAAAATAATAGAAGATTACGCGAAGGATCGGGATCTGCTGTTTTATGCTGACGCGGGAGAAAAGGACAGTGTCACCCTGGGAGACGGCGTCTTTGCTATCTTCTTTCCCTGGGAGCTGCACCGGCCGGGCTGCCATGCAGTACACGGAGGCTGCGCGGTGCAGAAGATCGTAGTGAAGGTGCTGGCGGAGTGAGCTGGTTTGCGCCGGTCATTGAAACGGTGCTGCTGTGTTTTGGTTCATTATCCTGTAATTGCAAAAAGCTCATGATAGATGCATGAACGTAATCACGCAAATTATCTTAAAAAAGGTGTTGACAAGGTCCTGCGATTGTGGTAATATAACTCACGTAGTCGTTGAGACTGCGAGCTAATTCCACCATAGCTCAATGGTAGAGCATTCGGCTGTTAACCGAAGGGTTGTAGGTTCGAGCCCTACTGGTGGAGCCAACGTGGCCGGTTGGTCAAGCGGTTAAGACACCGCCCTTTCACGGCGGTATCAGCGGTTCGAATCCGCTACCGGTCACCATCTTTTTTTTTGGGCGCTTAGCTCAGCTGGGAGAGCGTCTGCCTTACAAGCAGAATGTCAGCGGTTCGATCCCGTTAGCGCCCACCAATTTAAAAGAATGAAAATAGGACGGGTCAAGGACCTGTCTTTTTTGTTTGCATCATAAAACCGGCAGCTTTTCGAAACCGTTGCTTCGATGATTGTACGGGGGTACTTTTGCGGGGAATCCGGACTGTTAAATTTTGTACAAGAAGCCCGTACACTAATAGTAAGAAATGTATACAATAGAGAATATCTTCAAATCTGCTGAAATTGTGATATAATGTATGAAAATTTGAAATCATTGTGAAACCGGGACACTGCAGATTGTATGCTGCAGTCTTCCTGCAGGTTTAATCATTAAGTGGCAAATGCCCGTGAAGCTGGCAGAGTTGTAAAGGAGCTGATTCCCATGGACAAAGAAGCATTGAAGGCTGCGGTCTGCAGTGCCATCGATGCGGCAAAGGGTGACATCGAAAAGCTGGCGCTGCGCATTGAAGGCGAACCGGAGCTTGGCTTTAAGGAAACCAAAACAGCGAAAAAAGTGGAAGAGTATATGCGTTCCTTAGGTCTGTCCCCCCAGACCGGCCTGGCCCTCACTGGCGTGAAAGCCCGTGTGAAAGGCGGCAGGCCCGGACCCACTGTTGCCGTGTTGGCGGAGCTGGATGCCATTGGCACCCCGGACAGTCCTAAGGCGGATCCTCTTACCGGGGCAGCCCACACCTGCGGTCACTTTTTACAGACCTCTGTCATGCTGGCGGCCTGTACCGGCCTCATCAAATCCGGTGTGATGAAGGAACTGGCAGGTGACGCTGTGTTCTTCTCCGTTCCGGCAGAGGAATACATTGAAATCACTTATAGAAAGAGCCTGCGGGAGCAGGGCAAGCTGCATTACATCTGCGGCAAGGGCCAGCTCATTTACGAAGGCCACTTTGACGATATCGACATGGCCATGATGATGCACTCCCAGGCCAACATGCCCCAGAAGGCGGTGGCCATCGGCAGTTCCAGTAATGGCTTTGTAGGCAAGACGGTGCAGTACATCGGCAAGGCTGCCCACGCGGCCAACGCGCCCCACGAAGGCATCAACGCCCTGAATGCGGCCTGTCTGGGCCTCATGGGTATCAACGCGCTGCGGGAGACTTTCCGTGAGCAGGATATTATCCGGGTGCACCCCATCATCACCAAGGGCGGCGACCTGGTGAACAACGTGCCTGCGGACGTGCGCATGGAACTGTACGTGCGGGCGGCTACCATGGAGGCCATTGACAACACTCACAAACGGGTGGACGCGGCCCTGAAAGCCGGCGGCGATGCCGTGGGAGCACAGACCATTGTAGAGACCCTGCCGGGGATGCTGCCCCTGCACTGCTGTAAAGAGCTGAATGAGCTCTTCGTGGAAAACGTGAAGGAGTTCTCTCCGGAAACAGAGATTGTAGACTCCGGTCACTTCAGCGCCTCCACAGACATGGGGGATGTGTCCCATCTCATGCCGGCCATCCATCCTTTCATCGGCGGCACGGACGGGGCCCTGCACACCAAAGACTTTACTGTGACGGATTTCGACGCGGCGGTGATCACACCGGCCAAAGCCTTTGCCCGTATGATTGTGGACCTGTTGTATGATGACGCAGCCTGCGCGAAGAAGATCATTGCAGACAACAAGCCGCTGCTGACGAAAGAAGAATACATCGCCAAGTGCGATTCGTATTTTTCGTAAAAAGAGTTTGCTGAAGTAATGCACGTGTGCTTTTGGATAAAGTTCTGCAGTTAACTGCAAATTGTTATTAGTAATTGAATATGGTACAAATTGTTTTGTAGTAATTATGTAAGACTCTTTTGTTTACGGCAGTTTAATTTTTAGCAGAAGAAGTCGTCGTAATAATTACAGAGGCACTGCTTGCTTTGCAAAGGTCTCTGAAATTATAAATAATTAATTTAAGGGAAGTGAAAAAATTGAAAGATTTCCGTCTTCATCTCATCGTTCTCATCCTGATCGTTGTGGCGGAAAAGATCGGCAACATATCCTTCAAGGTTGGCGTCGGTACCATCGTACTGCTGCCCATGATGTATGCGTTGCTGATGGGCGTTGCGACAGCGCCCCGGTTCACCAAGATTTCCACTGAGAAGAATGTCAAAACAGCCAGCTCTCTGCTGGGTGTTACCCTGATGCTGCTGATGGCCCGGTACGGCACCCTGGTAGGCCCCAGCCTGCCCAAGATCCTGGCAGCTTCTCCGGCCCTGATCCTGCAGGAATTCGGTAACCTGGGCACCATCGTCATCGGTGTTCCCCTGGCCGTGTTCCTGGGACTGAAGCGCGAAGCCATCGGCGCTGCCCACTCGGTAGCCCGTGAACCCAACGTAGCCCTCATCGGCGAACGGTTTGGCCTGGACGGCGCGGAAGGCCGCGGCGTTATGGGCGTTTACATCTGCGGTACGGTTATCGGCACCATCTTCTTTGGACTGATGGCCAGCCTGGCAGCAGCGTACCTGCCTTTCCATCCCTATGCGCTGGCGATGGCAGCCGGTGTTGGCTCCGCCAGTATGATGACTGCGGCAGTTGGCGCCCTGTCCGCTATGTTCCCCCAGATGGCAGACCAGATTGCGGCGTTCGGTGCAGCCTCCAATATGCTGTCCGGTCTGGACGGTCTGTACATGAGTATCTGGATGGCCCTGCCCTTTGCGGAATGGCTGTATAAAAAGAGCTACCGCATGAAGTACGGTGTGGATCCGGAACCCCCTGTTGTCAAGAGTCTGGAAGAAGGAAAGGAAGGTGAAGCAAAATGAAGATGAGTGAAACCTTAGGCGTTTTAGTAATTTGCGGCTTCCTTTCATTAGTAGCTAACGTAGTGGGAACCAAAAACGGTTTTGTGGAAGCCATTCCCGGCATGCTGTTCCTCATCGCCCTGGCCTTTGTGGGCATCTGGCTGGGCAAAGTGGTGCCCGGCGGCATCCCTGGTGTTGCTTACGTGGTAACCATCGGCTGTATCCTGACCGTTCCCGGTATGCCTTGCGCAGCTGCCATCTCGGCGGCGGTATCCAAGGTTGGTTTTATGCAGCTCTGTACCCCGATTTTGGCCTATGCCGGCGTTGCCATCTGCAAGGATCTGGATGTGTTTGCCCAAAGCAGCTGGCGTATCGTTGTAGTTAGCTGTGTGGTCTTCATCGGTACCTACATCGGTTCCGCCATTATCGCCCAGCTGATCCTGAAAGCGATTGGACAGATCTGAGTTTAATAGTTAAAATAGTTTAAATTTTAGGAAGCGCAGACGAATTATTCAGTGTTTCCTTAAACACAAAAAACAAGGACAGCAAATCCGGTTGGATTATGCTGTCCTTTGTGCTATAATCAGTGCAGAGATAGTTGATGGTCGGTTTCCCACTCCTGCAAAGGATGGGGGGTGATACCAATGACAGTGTTTGAATCTCTTTCAGTTATGATTGGATTTGCCACGTTGATGGTATTCATCGTTTTCTCAATCCTTACGTTATGTAAGAAAAAATAGAGAAAACCGCCGACGGCAACCGGCGGTTTCTCTCTGAAAACAACTTTTAGGGGAAGCCGACGACCCAACATCGACTATCTCTACTTGTATTATAACACAAATAATTTTAATTGCAATAGTTGTGAAAGTCTCTTATAATTGTAGTAACACTGCAGTAATGCTATTTTATATTCAGCAGTTAATAAAAACAGTCCAAAACTTGTAAACCATAGAAGAAGGAGAGGGGCGTCACTATGAAAATTATAAATCTCTTAAAAGGAACCAAACCGGGCGTGTCCTGCGAGCTGTTTCCGCCCAAGCAGGGAAGCCAGCTGGCCAACGCACTGGAAATCGTAGATACCATTGCGCAGCAGAAGCCGTCCTTTATCAGCGTGACCTATGGGGCCGGCGGGTCCAACGCCGGGGAAGCGGTTGCCGTAGCGGCAGAAGTGCACAAGTGCGGCGTGCCTGCCATGGCGCATTTCACCTGTATCAATGCAGATGACAATGGAATTGAAGCCATGCTGAAGCAGCTGCAGAGCAAGGGCATTGATAACATCCTGGCGCTGCGTGGCGACCTGCCGGAGGGGACGACCCTGGAGCATGCGGAGTACAGGCATGCCAGCGACTTGGCGAAGAAGATTAAATCCTTTGGGGATTTTTGTGTGGGCGGCGCCTGCTATCCGGAAGGTCATCCGGAGAGCGCCGGTCTCAATGATGATATTGAAAAACTGAAGATTAAAGTGGACAGTGGCGTGGAGTTTCTGGTGACCCAGATGTTCTTCGACAATGATGTGATGTACAACTATATGTACCGGCTGCTGGCCCACGGCATTACGGTGCCGGTGGTGCCCGGGGTGATGCCTGTCACTAACGCGAAGCAGATCCAGCACATTTGCAAGCTGAGTGGGACCAAGCTACCCCTGCGTTTCCGTGCCATTGTGGAGAAGTACGGGGATAATCCGGAAGCTATGAAGCAGGCGGGGATCAATTACGCTACGGCTCAGGTGCTGGACCTGTTGGCCAATGGGTTTATGGATGTGCACATTTACACTATGAATAAGCCGGAGATTATCGGGGGGATACTGCAGAATCTTTCGTGCATAGTAAAGTAGGTAGAAATGATTTCTTTCAATAAAAGTGAAGCATTACGGTATTTCCGTGCGCAACAGGGTGATGCTCAGGCTGAGGCTGCTGTTGACGTTGCCTATCAGAAGCTGAAGGGCGAATTGCAGCCGCGGTATACCGTGAAGAAGTTTGGGTGCAAGGCAGAAAAGGATTCTGTATGCCTGGACAATGGTACTGTGTTCCACAGTAAGGCGCTGGCCCGGTATGTGGGTGAGGCAAAGGAACTGTTTCTGTTTGGAGCGACGCTGGGGAGCAGGGTGGATATTGCTCTACGGCGCATGGCACTCACCAGTGTGGCAGAGGCCGGGGCCGGTCAGGCTGTGGCGGCGGCGTTGATTGAAACGTACTGTGATGACTGTTGTGAGGAGTTGCAGAAGCAGCTGCCGGAGGGGAAGCAGTTGAAGTGGCGCTTTTCTCCCGGTTACGGTGACTGGCCTTTGGAAGAGCAGAAGATTCTGTTCCCGGTGCTGGACTGTGCCCACACCATTGGCCTCACTTTAACAGAAAGCTGTATGATGGCGCCGGTAAAATCCGTGACGGCAGTGATGGCGATTACGGAAGTTGCAAAAAAGAATAAACCCGCAGAAGAAAACAAAAAAGATAATACTGTTTTAATAAATTTTAATTGTAATCAAACAGAAATAGAAAACCAAAAAACATTTTTAAACACAAATAACAAATGTCTGCGTTGCAGCAAAACAGACTGCGAGTTCAGGCAAAAATGATTTTATAAATTTGTTCATGATTATTTACATGAGCTTTTGTGAAGTGACAAATTGATCAACGTTCCTTAATAATCTTTGTGGAGGATGCAGTATGTCTGTCCTGGATTTTTTAGGAAAAGAAATTTTATATTTTGACGGGGCCATGGGAACGCGCCTGCAGGCTGCGGGGCTGAAGCCCGGTGAACTGCCGGAGGCGTGGAACATTACTCACGGTGATGTGGTGGCGGAGATTCACGCCAGCTATGTCCGAGCGGGAGCCAACATTTTAAAGACCAACACCTTCGGCGCCAACGCTATGAAAATGGAGGGCTCCGGGTATTCTGTGGAAGATGTGGTACTGGCTGCTTTTCAAAACGCGAGAGCTGCTTTTGCCAAGGTCAATGCGGAGTCAGTTGCTGCAAAAAAGCAGTTTGTAGCTTTGGACCTGGGTCCCACAGGCAAACTGCTGGCGCCTTATGGGGACCTGCAGTTTGAAGAAGCGGTCTCTTTGTATGCTGAAATTGTGCAGGCCGGGGTGAAAGCTAAAGCGGATCTGGTTTTAGTGGAAACCATGAGCGACAGCTACGAGGCCAAGGCAGCCATTCTGGCCGCAAAAGAAAACAGCGACCTGCCTGTCTTTGTCACGTTTACTTTCGATAAGGATGGCAAGCTGCTGAACGGGGCCGATGTGGAAACGGCCATGCTGACGGCAGAAGGGTTGGGCGTGGATGCTGTGGGCTTCAACTGCGGCCTGGGCCCTGACCTGGTGGCGAAACTGCTGCCCCGTGCCCGCCGTGTTACGGATTTACCTCTCATCGCTAACCCTAATGCAGGGCTGCCTGTGGAAAAAGATGGCAAAACCGTTTTCACTACGGGTCCGGAAGAGTTTGCTGATTACATGCTGGATGTGTACCGGGAAGGCGGCGCGGTGTTAGGCGGCTGCTGCGGTACGGATCCAACTTACATTCATTTGGTGGCAGAACGGACAAAAGGTTTAAAGCCAATTGCAGTAAATAAACATTCTGTCACTGCCGTCACAGGCTACGGTGCGCCGGTATATTTTGGCAATGAACCTGTGCTGATCGGGGAGCGCATCAACCCCACGGGCAAACCTTTATTAAAGGAAGCCTTGCGCAACAGCGACATGGATTACATCTGCCGTCTGGGGCTGGAGCAGCTGGACAGGGGCGCTCACATTTTAGACGTAAACACGGGTCTGCCCGGGTTAAATGAAACAGAGACCTTAAGTAAAGCGGTGACCAGCCTGCAGGCCATCACACCGGTGCCGCTGGAGATCGACACATCCAATTACGAAGCCATGGAAAAGGCCCTGCGTCTGTACAATGGCAAGCCTCTGCTGAACTCTGTCAACGGTAAACCGGAATCCATGGAGAAGGTCTTCCCTCTGGCCAAAAAATACGGCGCGGCAGTGGTGGGCCTGTGCCTGGACGAAACGGGCATTCCCGACACCGCAGAAGGACTGGCCATTGCGGAAAAAATCATACAGACTGCAGCCACTTATGGCATCAAAGCGAAAGATATCATCATCGACCCCCTGGCGCTGACGGTGAGCACCGACAGCCGCAACCCTGCCGTTGACCTGGCGGTGATCAAAGCACTGAAAGCAAAAGGCATCCACACGGTCATGGGCGTGTCCAACATCTCTTTCGGCCTGCCCAACCGGGACGCGGTGAACAGCACCTTCTTTGCCATGTCCCTGGCCGCGGGGCTGTCCTCGGCCATCATGAATCCCCAGAGCGAACGCATGATGGAAGCGTATCACGCTTACTGTGCTTTAAGCGGCGCGGACGAAGGCTGCAAGGAGTTTGTATCCCATTACGCCAACGCGCCAAAGACCAGAACCACAACTGCTGTTTCGGAGTACACCCTGTACGATGCCATCGTGAAAGGGCTGACGGAGCAGAGCAGTGTTGCCACGAAGAAGCTTCTGGAAGAGAAGAAAGCGCCGCTGGAGATCATCAATGAGTTCATCATTCCCGCACTGAACACGGTAGGTGAGGGCTTTGGTAACAAAACCCTGTTCCTGCCACAGCTCTTAATGGCGGCAGACGCGGCCAAGGCAGCTTTCGGGGAATTGAAAAAGCAGATGCAGTCGGGGCAGGGCAGCGTGGTCAATGGTTCAAACGTTGTTGCTGGAACGCAAGCATCACCGGAAGGTGTAGACAGTCACACTGTCTCATATCAGAGCAACATTGACGCTTCAGCTTCCACATCTCCAACAACTACACCTTCACCTGACACCATTGTTCTTGCTGTAGTAAAAGGCGATATCCATGACATCGGCAAAAACATTGTAAAGGTGCTGTGGGAAAATTACGGTTACCACGTAGTGGACCTGGGCAAAGATGTGCCTGCCGAATCCGTAGTGGAAGCAGTGGAGAAGCACCACGCTAAACTGGTTGGTCTTACAGCCCTCATGACCACTACCGTGGCAGCTATGGAAGACACCATCCATGCTCTGCGCAAAACCACAGATACAAAAATTCTGGTAGGCGGTGCTGTCATGACACAGGAGTATGCGGATACCATCGGCGCGGACGGCTACGCCCCCGATGCGGTGGCGGCGGTAGATTATGCTAACCAGCTGTTTAAGGGAAAAAATTAAAAATAAAGTTGTCTTTTTGCAACGGACATGTACACAGAAAGTTTTGCAAAATGTATTTTTAAAACGTACTAAAACAATAAAAGTCCATTTGTAACAAACAAAAAATGTATCTTAGCCCTATAAGCGTTGATTGGGAATGTTGAATTGATAAAAATCTGTTACACTCTTTACGGTATTGCCTTGCGTGGACAAAAATGCTATAATGCACATATGTCAAAAGAGGCAAACCATACAATAATATGGTATGCATGCTATTTTGTCCAAAGGAAACACTGCTTCAGTTACTTTGTGCGATTCGTACTGCAGCAACTTCTGCGAAAGGAAATGCTGCAGTGTAACGATTGCCAGGTAATGAACCAGTATTTCCAAAATATGAAGGAGGAGTCTTTAATTATGAAAAAGTTTGTATCTGCATTATTAGCTTCTGCTGTTGCTCTGAGTCTGGTTGCCGGCTGCGGCGGCGGAGACAAGAAGAAAGAAGAAAAGAAACCGGCTGCTGCCCCTGCGGCTGCTGCGGTTAAAGTTGGCGTGTTCCTGCCCCTGACCGGTGACAACGCTGCCGGCGGCGAACTGGAACTGCGTGGCATCAAGCTGGCCAACAAACTGCATCCGGAAATCAACGGCAAAAAGATTGAGTTGGTCATTGCCGATAACAAATCCGATAAGGCTGAATCCGCCAACGTAGCGGCCCGCCTCATTGAAAAAGATAAAGTAAAAGTTATCCTGGGCACTTACGGTTCTTCCCTGGCCATGGCTGCCGGTAACATCGTAAAAGACAGCAAAGTTCCGGCCATCGGCACCAGCTGCACCAACCCCCAGGTCACCAAAGGCAACGATTACTATTTCCGCGCCTGCTTCATCGATCCTTTCCAGGGCACCGTTATGGCTAACTACGCTTTCAAGAAAGGCGCCAAGAAGGTTGCTATCGTACAGGAAGTTTCCAATGACTACTCCGTTGGCCTGGCTAAATTCTTTAAAGAAGCCTTTGAAAAACTGGCCGGCGCAGGCAGCGTAGTTGACATTGCCAACTACCAGACCGGTGACAAAGACTTCACTGCCCAACTCACCAACCTGAAAGCAAAGAACCCGGACGCCATCTTCGCACCCGGTAACTTCACCGAATCCGCACTGCTGATCAAACAGGCCCGTCAGCTGGGTATCAAAGCTCCGTTCCTGGGCGGCGACACCTGGGAGACCCAGGACTTCGTTAACGTAGGCGGCAAGGAAGCAGAAGGCGTGGCATTCTCCAGCGCGTTTGACAGCACCAAGGCTGCCACTCCGGAAGCCAAGAAATTCCTGGAAGAGTATGCCAAAGAATATAAGGGTGAACAGCCTGGCGGTCTGACTGCACTGGCTTATGACTCCTACCTGATCGCCCTGAACGCCATGAAGACTGCCGGCGTAGAAGACAGCAAGAAGATCCGCGACGCAATCGCCAACACCAAAGATCTGGAAACCACCACCGGCAAGACCACGCTGAATGCTGACGGCGACCCCATCAAGTCCGCAGTTATCAAGACTGTAAAAGATGGTAAGTTCACCTTCATCGACATGGTTAACCCCGAAGACCTGAAAGCAAAATAATATTTTTAAGTTTCCGATTCATCCCTGCTTCCCTCCTTGCGGGGGAAGCAGTTATTTTTCTTTCTGTTTGAGGTGCAACATATATGGAGATTTTTCAAGCTATCACCAACATGACTGCGGTCGGTCTGGCCCAGCATCTGGTTAACGGTATCTCCCTGGGCAGCCTGTATGCCCTCATCGCCATCGGTTACACCATGGTGTACGGCATCCTGCTGATGATTAACTTCGCCCACGCGGATATCGTCATGATGGCCTGCTATTTCGCGTTGTTCGGAATTACCCTGTTTCGCATTCCCTGGTATCTGACCTTTATTCTGACCATCGCTCTCACAGCCCTTTTGGGTGTAATTATTGAACGTTCAGCCTACCGTCCCCTGCGGGACGCGCCCAAGAATTCAGTACTGATTTCTGCTATCGGCGCATCCTTCCTGCTGGAGAATCTGGCTAACTATATTTTCAGCGGACGCCCCCTGCACTTTCCGGATATTCCTTTCTTGTCCAGCATGATCTCTGTGGGCGGGATCCGGATTCAGGCCATCTGCCTTTTTATTCCTATTGTAACAGTGGCCTGCCTGTTCCTGCTGCTCCATATCGTCAACCATACCAAGACCGGTATGGCCATGCGGGCTGTATCCAAGGACTACGAGATTGCCCGGGTCATGGGCGTCAACATCGATAACGTCATATCCATCACCTTTGCCATCGGTTCCGCCCTGGCTGCCATCGGCGCCATCATGTGGGGCATCCGTTACCCCGGCATCACTCCCTATTTAGGTGTAATGCCCGGTTTAAAATGCTTCATCGCAGCGGTTGTGGGTGGCATCGGCAACATCAAAGGCGCGGTCATCGGCGGCTTCATCCTGGGCCTGGGTGAAATTTTGATCGTGGCTTTCTTCCCCCAGTTCTCCGGCTACCGGGATGCCTTTGCTTTCATTGTGCTGATTTTGATTTTATTCTATAAGCCTACCGGTCTGTTAGGCGAGAAAACGACGGAGAAGGTGTAATCATGAATAATAAACGCAACCTCATGCTCACACTTGCCGCTCTGGTCGTTTTGTTCGGCCTGGCGTGCTTTGTGCAGGCAGAAGTAGATTCCTATATCCGGCGTATCGTCAACCTGTGTCTCATCTACGCCATCATCGGTCTCTCCATGAACGTGACCAACGGCTTTGCCGGGCAGTTCTCCCTGGGGCAGGCCGGCTTCATGGCCATCGGCGCCTACATGGTAGGCATCTTTACCGTGCCGGTGGAGCTGCGGGCAGACGTGTTCTACGCCATCCCCATGAATCCCCATTTAGTAAATGTGTATCTGCCCCTGTGGCTGGCCCTCATTTTAGGCGGCGTGCTGGCAGCCTTCGTTGCCGGCCTCATCGGTACCCCCGTGCTGCGACTGCGGGGTGACTATTTGGCTATTGCCACATTAGGCTTTTCGGAGATCATCCGCATCATCATCACCAACGCCACATCCATTACCAACGGCGCTTTGGGTATCAAAAATATTCCGCCCCTGAACGATGTGCGTTACATCTTTTTAGTCACCGCTATTTCCTACCTTTTGATTACGTTGCTGCTAAACTCTTCCTATGGCAGAGCCTTCAAAGCCATCCGGGAAGATGAGATCGCGGCGGAAGCCATGGGCATCAACCTGTTCTATCACAAAAACCTGGCCTTCATGGTCAGCGCCTTCTTCGCCGGCATCGGCGGCGGACTGTACGGCGCCCTGCTGGGAACCGTAGACCCGAAGAACTTTTTGTTTACCTTAACCTACAACTTCCTGCTGATCATCGTGCTGGGGGGCATGGGCTCCGTCACCGGCAGCATGTTCGGCGCTATCATCGTCACCGGCGGCCTGGAATACCTGCGCGTCTTTGACGAGCCCCTGGAAATTATGGGCATGGCCATTCCTCTGTTCCGCCCGGGTCTGCGCATGGTAGTGTTCTCCATCCTGCTGATGGTCTGCGTCCTGTTCTGGCGCCACGGCATCATGGGCACCAACGAGCTGACCTGGGAAAAGATCATAAACTTTGTGAAGCACCCGCTGGCGGGATTCCGGAAAAAGGGGGTGCAGGGTAAATGATCCGAACCGTATTGCGTACCGAGCATGTGACTATGCAGTTTGGCGGCGTCATTGCCGTCAACGATTTAAATATTGTAGTGAAGGAACATGAGATCATTGCCCTCATCGGTCCTAACGGCGCCGGCAAGACCACGGCCTTCAACGACATCACCGGCGTGTACACGCCTACCAAAGGACGGGTCATCTATTCCCCGGCAGAGGGCAAAGAGATAGACATCACCGGCAAGAAGCCCAGCGAGATTGCGCAGCTGGGCATTGCCCGTACCTTCCAGAACATCCGTCTGTTCAAAGATTTAAGTGTATATGAAAATGTGCTCATCGCCAAACATCTCCACTTGGAGTCAAACTTTTTATCAGCCACCTTCCGCCTGCCCGGCTACCGGAAAGAAGAGGCAGCCATGCGGGACCATGTGGAACATCTGCTGAAGGAAGTGAACCTGTGGGATGTGCGGAACGAAAAGGCCAGCAGCCTTCCGTATGGCAAGCAGCGCTATCTTGAAATTGTAAGAGCGTTGGCTACCGATCCCAAGCTCCTGCTGCTGGACGAACCGGCGGCGGGCATGAATCCGAAAGAGACAGCAGAGCTGACAGACTTTATCCGGCAGATCCGGGACCGTTTCAATCTGACCATCTTCATGATCGAGCACCATATGGACCTGGTCATGGAAATTTCCGACCGCATCTACGTGCTGGACTTCGGCACCACCATCGCCACCGGCGACCCGGCAGCCATCCAGAACAACGAGCGGGTCATCAAGGCGTACTTAGGGGAGGGTGAAGATGCTTAAAGTCAGAGACTTAGTTGTTGCCTACGGCGGCATTGAAGCCCTGAAAGGCATCTCCGTAGACGTGCCCGACGGCAAGATCGTCACCCTGATCGGTGCCAACGGGGCGGGGAAGAGCACCCTGCTGCGGACCATCATGGGACTGGTGAAACCCATGAGCGGAGAGATAGAATATAATGATGAAAGCATTAAAGGCCTGAACAGCCAGCGCATCGTGTCCCGTGGCATTACTTTAGTACCGGAAGGGCGGCGTGTGTTCCCCAACCTGACCGTGCTGGAGAACCTGCGCATCGGCGCGTACCTGCGCAAGGACGCGGACGGTATTGCCAACGATATCAAACGCATCTATGAACTGTTCCCCCGGCTGGAAGAACGGCACTGGCAGATGGCCGGCACCCTTTCCGGCGGCGAGCAGCAGATGCTGGCCCTGGGCCGAGCCCTCATGAGCCGTCCCAAGCTCATCATGATGGACGAACCCTCCTTAGGGCTGGCGCCTCTGGTCATCAAAGATATTTTCAACATCATCCGGCGCATCAACGAAAGTGGCACCACTGTGTTGTTAGTAGAACAGAACGCCAACATGGCTTTGAAGGTTGCTCACCACGCCTATGTGCTGGAGACGGGCAACATCAAGATGGAAGGCAGCGGCAGGGAGCTGCTGGAAAATGAAGAGATTAAGGAAGCGTATTTGGGGAAAAAGAAAAAGTAAAAGGTAAAGCATTTTGCTAAAAATGTTTTGGTAAAAAATTGCGACGGGGAAGGCTAAAGCCTTCCCCGTCGCAGTGTTGTTTGCACATTTTTTACAGCAATTCCATAGCATTCTTACGACGAAAGTGCTACAATATAGATGCGCAAGGTTTTTCTCTGCCATGTGTGCGAGCAGGGAACAGAAAAGCTTTGCGCCGAAGGCAATCGTTCTCTATATTTTCCTGAAAAGAAAGGAGAACGCGCCGAATGGCAGAAAAAGATATAACAGAAAAAATTCTGGAGGATTACCCTGATGTCTTTGCGGACATTGTGAACGGACTTCTCTTTAATGGAGAAACGGTCATAAAGCCGGAGGAACTGGAGGATACCAAGCTCCGTTCTGCTTACCGGGCAGAGGGGGAACTCCACGAACTTGAGCGCGACGTTGCCAAGCGCTGGAAGAAGAATGGCATCCGCATCGCCTGCGTGGGCTTTGAGAACCAAACTACACCCGATTCCCGCATGGTGCTGCGCGTGTATGGCTATGACGGAGCAGAGTACAGGGCTCAGTGCCTGAAAGAAAACAAGGATAAACCGCCGTACTCTGTTGTCACCCTTGTTTTGTACTTTGGTTACGAGCAGCGTTGGATTGCGCCGCGAACCTTGTATGAAGCAGTGAATGTTCCTGAAGAGTTCAAGCCTTATGTGCCGGACATGAAGATCAGCGTGTTTGAAATAGCCTGGCTTTCGGATGAACAGGTGAGCCGTTTCAAAAGCGATTTTCGTATTGTGGCAGATTACTTTGTACAGAAAAGAAAAACTGGCACATACGAAGGTAGCAAGGATACGATCCGGCATATTTACTCAGTGCTACAGCTGTTAAAAGTGATGGAAAAAGATGACCGTTTTGAAATGGTTGCCAAAAGTAATGAAAGGGAAGGAGGCATCCGAAACATGTGTGATGTGATTGACAGATATATAAAAGAAGGTGAAGAAAAGGGTATTGCCATTGGCTTTGAAAAAGGCGAAGCAGTGACCATCTGGGCGTTAGCCGATAGCGGTATGGATCCTAAAGAGATTGCCATCCGCTTAAAGAAAGATCTTGGATACGTCATGAAGATAATGCAAAAACGCCCTTTGCCTAGTGTGAATTGATACTAGAATAAAAGTGATAATATAGCAAGAACGATTGACTTCGTCTTTACCGCACACACCCGCAGCCTGCAGGCCGGCCAAACCCTGCAGGCTGTGTTTTTTCACATGGTTCTGGCGGGGAACCCCTGAACCACGCCTCTTCTGGCAGTTGAAATGTACTGACAGGCAGTCATTTCTACAGCCAAAGCTTCCAATAAAGACTTTACCTTTATATATTAAGAGGTAGCACCGCTTCAGCCCAGTATCCATGCAGGTTTGCGTTACGAGGTTGGTCGTTTTAACGACCAAGGGGTGGGGAAACATGCATCTTTCACGCTAATTCCATAGCATTATACAGATGGAAAGCCTAACACCATTAACTCTTGAATGTTTATTGTCAAAAGGCGCGAAAGGAAGGCTCGGCGCAGTGGCAGCTTTCCCGAAAAAAGCAATAAAATGAACGAAAGATGTATCATCCGGAGACAGACATACAAACTATCTATACTTATTAACTCAAACTTCGCAGGGAAATAAAGCCCTGTAATCCTCACAAAATCAGCATTTTCTAAAAATAAAATAGCATGAGACACATCCATTTTGTTATAATTTAATTGACCAAAAAAAATCAAGCAAAAATGGAGGCTCATGCTATGTACAGTATAACACAAGACGACCATTCTACGAAATGCATTTCTGAAAAATCTAACCGGTTTTTTCAACAGTACCAGATTGGCAAAATTCTGAAAGCGTCAAATGGGAATAAGATGCAAGGCTTTTCTGCCATCCAAATCCTGCGGGTACTCTTTACCATGGTCTTCTGCCACCGGTCCTTCTTCATGCAGATGAACCTGCATCCGGCGTCTGTCCCGTTTGGAAAGGATACGGTTTACCGCTTCCTCAATTCCTGTCATACCAACTGGCGCAGGTTCGTGCTCTTGCTTTCGGGCAGGATCATCAGGGATACCATCGAACCACTAACAGATAAAAAACGGCAGAATGTACTGATTCTCGACGATTCTATTTTCAGCCGCTCCCGGTCTAAAAAGGTAGAGCTGCTGGCAAAGCTCTATGACCACGCCAACCATGTTTACACCTTCGGGTTTCGGATGCTCACACTGGGATGGACGGACGGGAACTCCTTCTTGCCGGTAAACCACTGCTTGCTCTCTACCGAGAATCCGAAATACCGTGTCAATGACGCGTCCCCTGCAACAGACCTCCGTACCAATGGGGGCAAACAAAAGGCGATGGCACAACAGAAGATGACGGACATCGCCATCCATCTTCTGAAAGAAGCCAAAGCAGAAAGAATTCCTGCTCATTATGTTTTATTTGACAGCTGGTTTTGTTCGCCTTCGTTCCTGATTGCGGTCAAGCAACTGAAGTATGATGTCATCGCTATGGTGCGGAAAACAGCATCACAACAGTATCGGCATCAGGGGAAGTGGATGAATGTAAAAACAATCTATGAACGGGGGAAAAAGCGGCGTGGCAAGGCAAAAATCCTTCTTTCTGTAGAGGCCGAAGCGGTAAAGGACGGAATGATCGTTCCAGTCCGCTTCGTATATGTGCGCAACCGAGCCAAGAAGAACGACTATCTGGTACTGGTTACGACAGACATGAAGCTCAGCGAAGAAGAGATTGTCCGTCTGTACGGAAAACGCTGGAGCATCGAAGTGTTCTTCAAAATGTGCAAGTCCTATCTGCGGTTAAGCAAGGAATACCGTTCGATTTCCTATGAAGCCATGGTCGCTCATGTGGCGATTGTGTTTGCCCGGTACATGCTTTTGGCAGTAGAACAGCGCGAAAACAGGGATATGCGAAGCCTGGGCGAACTGTTTTATCTGAGTGTGGATGAATTGCCAGATATTCAGTACATGGATGCACTTCGGCTGATACTGGCCCGATTTGCAGAACTGATACAGAAGAAAACAGTCTTGGAAGAAAATGAAGTCTTGAAGCTTTTGGATGCATTTATTGAAGAACTGCCGTCTTTGTGGAAATACAGTCTGCAAATCTGTGCTTGAAAATATATCTGCTAACTGCGCAGCACAGTATTTACAAGGTTTATAGCCTGTTTGAAAGGTGCGAAGTTTGAGATATATAACACATATAAGAAAAATAAAAAACAAAGAGCAGGAGTGATTTGATGCGTGCAGTGGTAACTAGAGTGAAAGAAGCATCGGTAGTAATTGAAG
>CAJODT010000025.1 GCA_905233365.1 uncultured Succiniclasticum sp. | reverse complement strand
CCATTCTTGAGAGCAGGGTGGGCAAGGCCACGCCCACCACGCCCATATGGAGCCCGAAGATGCAGATGGCGTTACCGATAATATTGAGAAGATTCATGCCCAAAGCCGCCAGCATGGACAGCTTTGTGTTACCGGCTGCCCGGAAAATGGCCGCCGCCGAATAATAAACAGCAAGAAAGGGGAAGGATGCGGATGTGTAAAGCAGGTATTTGACGGCGTCCTCCATAACTCTGCTTTCTACCTGACCGAAGATCATCGACAACAAGTAATCCCCTTTCAGCAAAAACGCAGCCGAAATTAAGAGCATTACCGAAGTTGTGATAAAAAGCAACTGTCCGCCGCTTTTACTTGCCAGTTTGTGATTCCCGGCACCGATGAACTGGGCGCAGACAACGGTGCCTCCGGCAGTCAGGGCGAACAGGACCTGGATCACCAGCATGTTGACGGAATCCACAAGGGACACGCCGGAAACAGTGGCTTCGCCTACGTAGGCTACCATCAGCACATCTACCATGCCGACCAGGACCGCTAACAGCTGTTCCACTACAAGAGGCCACAGCAGTTGGAGCAAATGGTGTTTGCTGAAAAGTAATTCTGTATCTGTTGTGTTTTTGTAAAAATCTTTCATGCTGTTGTTCCTTAACTATAATTGTTACGTACAGAATAAAAGAAACGCCTGCGTCCGGTATTTCTGGCAGGCATGAAAAAGACATTGTCAGCGACTACACGATTATAACCGGCTTTCATAAATACCCTGTATGTTCCAGCAACACCTTCAGTCCGATCAGGCAGAGGATTACGCCGCCGGCACGGGTTGCGTGGCTCCGGAACCGTTCCCCCAGTTTAAAACCGATGGTGCCGCCTACAAAGGAAATGATAAAAGTGACCACGCCGATTAGCAGTGAACTGGTCCAGATGTTGACTTCCAGCAGGGCAAAGCTGACGCCAACCGCCAACGCGTCAATACTAGTGGCAACAGCCAGCAGGAACATACGCTTTACGCTGTAGCTTTCAATCACTTCTGCTTCTTCGCCGGCTTCCCGGATCATGTTAATGCCGATGTACAGAAGCAGAAAAAAAGCGATCCAGTGATCGTAAGCTTCGATATATTCTACAGCCCAATAGGCGGTCCAGTAGCCGATGACCGGCATGAGGAACTGGAACGCGCCGAACCAGGCGCCGAACTTGACAGCTCCCGCAAAACGGGACGAAGGGGCCAGCGCCAGGCTGCCGCAGATGGATACGGAAAAAGCATCCATGGCCAGGCTCACCGCAATTAACAATAGTTCAAGGAATCCCACAGTGTTATCTCCTGGTGATATTTTGTAATAATAATTACTATTAATTATAACATATCAGCGTGAGACATTCACGATTTTTATCGTAAAGTTGGGCTTTTAACATCGTTATTTGATATGTTATAATTGAAACGGAATACATTATGGCAAATGTTAAAGAATAAAATCGGAAGGAGCTGCACATTATGATTCGATTTGACCACAACAACCTCAACGTGCTGGATTTGGAAAAAAGCATGAAATTTTATGAAGAAGCGTTGAACCTGAAAGAAGTACGCCGGACGGAAAAGCCGGACTTCACATTAGTGTATCTGGGCGACAACGGCCAGACCCCCCACACGCTGGAGCTGACCTGGCTGAAGGACCGTAAGGAGCCCTACAACTTGGGCGAAAACGAATTCCATCTGGCTTTTGTCACCGATGAGTATGAAGCCCTGCATGAGAAACACAAAAAGATGGGCTGCATCTGTTTTGAAAATCCCATGATGGGTATCTACTTCATCAACGACCCTGACGGTTACTGGCTGGAGATTCTGCCGGTACGGTGATGTAGGGAAACGCTGGTTAAATGAGGTTATGCGATGACCGCAAGCTTTTTCGAATAACAAAGAAAAGGTCTGAAAGTTTAGTTGCATATATGTTGAAGATCATTGACGCAGTCAGTCACACAAAGTGCTAATCAGCGTGAATTCAGATTTATCAGTGGTTCAGTATTATTCTGAAAGCATGGAGAGGCGGATCATGCGTATTCTTGTAATTGACGGACAGGGCGGCGGTATCGGCCGTTCTCTGGTAGAATTGCTTGTCAAAAATTTCCCGGATGCGGAAATCGGGGCGACAGGGACTAACTCCATCGCAACGGAAACCATGCTGAAAGGCGGCCCCGCTTTTGCTGCGACCGGAGAAAACGCGATCCTGTTTAACGCCGGGGAAGCGGATGTTATCGTCGGCCCTGCGGGCATCATCATGGCCAACGCCCTGCACGGGGAAATCAGTCCGGCCATTGCCATGGCGGTTTCTTCCAGCAAGGCTAAGGTGGTGTTGATTCCCATGAATCATTGCCGGGCCTATATCGCCGGAGTGGAAGAAAAGAAGGTAACGGAGTACCTGCAGGACGCCATGGAAATCATCCGGCAGATTATGAAACAGGAAAACGCGAATTAATCAGCGTCTCCTAAAAAACAGAAACAGCCAAGACAGTATGTTTTTCTTGTCAGCTGCTCCGGTGCATGGTATAATGAATTGTCACAAGAGTGACGGGCTTCGCAACAGCGAAGGGTGTTTTCGGGAATGAAAACACGGTAGCGATTCTTTTTAAATTTGCCGTAAACGTTGTAATGCAGCGTGCATTGCAAAACAGCAGAACCGCAACACAAACGAGGCTCATTAAAAATCCAAAACAGTTGAATATTTAAATGCAAAAGCTATGAAGGCTTACCGGTCCTTGAAGGGGCCAGCCGCTTCATAGCTTTTTTATTTGTCTGCGTTGCGAAAATGCCGGCGGGGACATTAATTATTGGCATTTATGGAGAATGCAAGCGTTATGGGAAGGAGAGGAGAAGATTAAAATGAAGGCGAAGAAGGTTTTATGTGTAATGGCGCTGGCGGCGCTGGTCCTGTCCGGCTGCGGCGGGGAAAAGAAAAAGGAGGCAGCGGTGTTCAAGGTGGGCGTACCGCACCTGATGGCGACTTACGATCACACCAAGGGTTACGATGGCTGGTCCACCACACGAATCGGCGCAGGAGAAACTGTGGTAAAGTTTGCCACGGACGGGAAACTGGTGCCCTGGCTGGCAGATTTTGACGGCAATGTTTTTACGGTGAAGAAAGACGCAAAATTTGCCGACGGCAGTAAGGTAACGGCCAAAGATATCTGCGACAGCCTGACCGATTCCTGTGCAAAGAACCCACGCGCCAAAGCAGTTATGAAGAACAGCAGCTGGAAAGTGCTGGCGGATGACAAATTTGAGTACACCGGCGAGAAGTCTGTCCTTACCGATCCGGTGTTTTGTATCGCCAAAGGCGGCAACATTTATACAGGAGGCAAGGTGCTTTCCTACTCTGCCGAGAAAGCTGTAGTGGAGCGCAAGGGAAGAAAATATGAATATGTTGCGATGGGACACAACGCTACTCGTGGCATGGCCATTGAAACGGGCGAACTGGATGCGGTGTTCGACGTAGACCCCCAGTACTATAAAGGCCGCGAGCATGAAGAAGTGGGCGGCGCGCGGACCATCATGGCCCGTATGAACATGCGGCCGGACCGTCCGCTCAGCGATCCGAAGCTGCGCAAAATCCTGGCAGAGTGCATCAACCTGAAGGATATGGAAAAACCGCTACACGGCTACGTAGTCTTAAATCCCAATTATTCCCGCTATACCAAATCCAACCGTGTCTATAACCCGGTGAAGGTGGATAAGCCGGTTTCGCTGACAATGGTATTCTATGAAAGCCGTCCGGAATTCAGGATTATTGCGGAAGCTACCCAGATGCAGGCGAAAAAGGCAGGTATTGACCTCAAACTGCAGTCTGTCCATGTGAACGCGTTACGCAACATAGAGCTGAGCGGAGACTTTGATCTTACTCTTTCTTCCACAACCAACATCCAGAGCGGTACCCTGGAGAACTATTATCGCCTGTATTTTGACAGCAAAAGTGTAGAAAACACCACGAAATATAACAATCCTGCTTTTGACAATGCCAAATCCCTACAGGAAATGCAGGATATCATCGATAAAGATTACGCGGTCATCGTGTACGGCAATCCGTTGCACAACCGCGTAAGCAAGAAGAAACTGGTCCCGCTGAACCCGCTGGACTTCTATTATGATGTGGACGAAGCGAAATAGTGAGCGGCAAACTGATGCTGCGCTTTGCTTTTGGTTTTCGCCCAGCGATTCACTGAAAACATGAAATGAAAAAATGCCGTCAACCATCACTTACCGATGATTGGCGGCATTACTATTTGTATTGTATAAATTATTCAAACGGCTGGTAAATTCCCTCCGCTCTTTTGCGTGTTGCCGTTTTGGAAAGATAGGTCCCTTCAATCACAGTGAAACCACGGCGCTCAATGGTCTTCTTCAGGTAATTCTTAAAGGGGCAGGGCAGACGGTGATGGTTCTCCGTGCAGATACAGGTGGACAGATGAACCGTCACGTCCTCTTTCTTTTCTTCGTTGGCCAGCAGGCGCTTTTCCAGATTTTCAATTTTAACATCAACACCCGCTCCGCAACAGCCTCCGCAGTTGATCGCCATGTAACGCGTTCCTTCCGGATAGCCTTCCATTTTACCGCTGCGCTGGGTAAACGCTTTCATGCAATTGTATCCAGAGCAGCGCCGGGTCACCAGTTCGCATTGCACAATCACGACTAATCTTGACATGTCATCCCCTCCTGAATTATTACATTATTTCTTTCAAAATCTTAATCAATCCCTGCACCGTTTCTTCTTTGGTGGCCCAACTGGTGACAAAACGGATGACGGTTTTATCTGGGCAGGTTTTCTCCCAGAAGCTGTATACTACGCCGCGTTCCTCCAGCTTTTTGACCGCCGCGTCAGGCAACTCCACAAATTGCTGGTTAGTGGGGGAGTTGATATAAAGCTGCAGGCCCGCATCCTTAAGACCCTGCTGCAACATCTGCGCCAGGCGGATGGCGTGGGCGCCGATCTTGTAGTACAGGTTGTCGGTGAAGAGGGTATCGAACTGAATGCCTAACATATGCCCTTTGGCCAGCAACGCTCCGTGCTGTTTAACCCGGGTCAGGAAACGGACGGGCATGTTATGTTTAGTGAACACCACGGCTTCACCGAAGAATGCGCCGCATTTGGTGCCCCCGATGTAAAACACGTCGCAGAGACGGGCGATGTCTGCCAGTGTGACATCCGTGCCGGGGGCGGTCAGCCCGTAAGCCAGGCGCGCACCGTCCATATATAAAGACATCTTATATTCATGACAGACCTGTGCGATCGCTTCCAACTCCTGTTTGCTGTACAGCGTGCCGTATTCCGTGGGGTGGGAGATATAAACCATACCGGGGAACACCATGTGCTCGTGGTTACCGTCCAGCCAGAAATGGCTGGCCAGTTCTTTCAGCTCTTTTGCAAGTATCTTTCCTTCGTGCTGGGGAAGCTCCAGCACTTTGTGGCCTGTGAACTCAATAGCTCCGGCTTCGTGAGTGCTTATGTGCCCGGTACGGGCTGCCACCACTCCTTCGAAGGGCGCCAGCATGGTATCGATGACGACCTGATTGGTCTGGGTTCCGCCAACCAAAAAGAAAACCTCTGCTTCCGGGCAGGTGCAGGTCTGTCTGATTTTTTCCGCCGCACTGGCGCAATAACCGTCCGTGCAGTAGCCGGGGTTCTGCTCCAGATTGATTTCCGCCAGCCGCTTCAGGATTTGCGGGTGGGCGCCTTCGCTGTAATCGTTTTGCAAACTGATCATGATAACTCCTTGTAATACACGCTGTGATTTATTATGCTGTAATATATTATATCATATGTGGCAGTTTAGTGTGGAGTTAACATTAGCCGAGCCATGCAGATTAGGAAGATAATCCGGATGGAACGTATACCGTACCGCCGATTTTGACAGAATGTCGCGCCGCATTTTGGAAGACTACGTTTACGCCCGGGAGTAAGTTAATAGAAATGTATATTATTTAAATCCCGGATTATATCATAATTAATGGGCATTGCGTTTTGTTATTTTTAAGACGTGCTCGAAATCTGATGCTGAACCCAGAAACGTGGTAGATGGATTGAAAGTATAGAGGATAAACGCTTTGCTAAAATTATTAATGAAAGATGAATCCTTAATTAATAGCCTTTACATACATACTTTTTGCATAAACGTGTAATTTGTGTCATCTTCTGCTAATCTTCTAAATTAATACCATTATTGTAAACATAAACATAATATTCAGAAATCATAATTGATTTCTTTATTAGGATTTGTTATAATTAAAACATAATAACAGATACCTATGGACAATATATATGTTTTATGTTTTACAATCTTTACCTGGAAAAGAGGGATCCTTTACGATTTGTGCGGGCTTTTTCCCTGTAAAGAATGACCAGAAAGGAGATGACCTCATGTCTGACAGAAAAGTTACGGCGAAAGGCGGAAAGGAAGTTGGTAATCCGCCGAAAGATGTCAAAAAGCCGGACCAGCCATCTTTAATGAAAAGGTTCGGTTTTCCCATTGCCCTTATCGTACTCATTGCGGTGCTCATGTTGCCAACGCCGGAAGGGCTGTTGCCGGCAGGACACCGTATGCTTGCGGTTCTGCTGTTCGCGGTGGTTATCTGGATCACAGAGGCAGTCACCTATCCGGTCAGCGCCACGATCATTGCTTCTTTAATGCTTCTGTTGCTGGGCACGTCGCCGGCCCTGGAGAAAGCGGCGGCAGCGGCAGGGAAGCAGATAGGCTTTGGTCAGGCGATTTCCATGACGTTTAACGGGTTAAGCGCGGGCGGTACCATACTGGTAGGTGCAGCCATGTTCCTGGCGGCGGCCATGACCACTACCGGACTGGACAAGCGAATCGCACTGACGATTTTGTCCAAGGTAGGCTCCAAGACAAACCGCATTGTGGCTGGTATGATTTTTGTAGGTTTCGTGCTGGCGTTCTTCGTACCCAGCACTACGGCCCGGGTGGGCTGTATCATCCCTATCGTGCTGGGTATCATTTCGGCTTTCGGTCTGCCGTTGCAGAGCCGCTTTTCTGCGCTGCTTATGGTGGCCACGATTCACGCGGCCAGCATCTGGAACATCGGTATAAAAACGGCTGCGGCGCAAAATATGGTAGCGCTGGGCTTTATCGAAAAAGAACTGGGCGGCAGTATCACCTGGCTGCACTGGTTTATCGTAGCTGCGCCGTATGCGGCTGTTATGTCGGTAGTGCTCTTTTTCCTCTGCATAAAACTGCTGCCGGCGGAAATGAGCGAAGTGGAAGGCGGCGACGCCACCGTAAAGAAAGCCATGGCAGAACTGGGGCCTATGCGCATGCCGGAAAAGAAGCTGCTGGCCATTTCCGTCTTGCTGTTGCTCTGCTGGGTCACGGAAAAGACTGTGCATCCCATTTCCACTACGGCTTCCACGGTAATTGCTATTACGCTGATGTTTTTGCCGGGCATTGCGATCATGACCTGGAAGCAGGCCCAGGATCGGGTTTCCTGGGGCACGCTGGTGCTTTTTGGTATCGGTATCAGCATGGGTTCGGCCCTCCTGAAGACCAAGGCGGCCATGTGGCTGGCTAACAAGCTGGTGGCGGTGCTTGGCCTTGCAACCATGGAAGTGTTCGCGGTCTTCGCGATTCTCGCGGCGTTCCTGATCGTTGTACATCTGGGCTTCGCCAGCGCCACGGCGGTGGCCTCGTCCATGATCCCCATCATGATCGCGGTGCTGAAGAGCCTGAACCTTTCCGAAGGCGTGGTGGACGGATTGAACATTATCGATGTTACCATGCTGCTCCAGTTCGTGGTAAGCTTCGGTTTTATTCTTCCGGTTAATTCGCCTCAGGGCATTCTGGCCTACGCCACCGAGACTTTTACAGCGAAAGACTGTATGAAGATAGGCATCCCGGTTACCATTATCGGCTACATTTTACTTCTGGTTTTCGCCAAAACCTACTGGACGGTGCTGGGTATTTTTTGATATAATATGTAAGAAATATGTAAGTAGAGAGTTCTATCGTTAACGTAAGATTAATTTTATATTTTTTAAAGGAGGGATTACACCTTGAAAATTCATGAGTATCAGGCAAAACAGATCATGAAGATGTACGGCATCAACGTGCCCAACGGCGCTCCGGCTTTCAGTCCGGAAGAAGCGGCACGTATCGCTAAGGACTTTGAAGCGCCTGTCGCCGTGGTCAAAGCACAGATCCATGCAGGCGGCCGTGGCAAGGCAGGCGGCGTGAAGCTGGCCCACAACATCGATGAAGTTAAGTATTACTCTTCCCAAATCCTGGGCAAAGTGCTAGTGACCCACCAGACCGGTCCGGAAGGAAAGAGGGTCAACCGCCTCCTGATTGAAGAAGGATGCAATATCGAAAAAGAATATTACCTGGGTTTCGTCATCGACCGTGATTCTGCGCAGATCGTTATGATGGGCAGCGCGGAAGGCGGCATGGAGATTGAAAAGGTTGCGGCGGAGATGCCGGACCGAATCTTCAAGGAATATATCGATCCTACCATTGGGTTAATGCCGTTCCAGACCAAACGGATGGCCTATAACCTGAGATTTAAGGACAAGGTTATCGCCAAGGCCCAGAAGTGCATGATGGACCTGTACAATATTGTGGTAGAAAAAGACTGCACCCTGGCGGAATGCAACCCGCTGGTGGTGACGGTAGACAATAAAGTGATGGCGCTGGACGCCAAATTGCAGTTTGACGATGCGGCCATTTTCCGTCATCCGGAAATCGAAGCCATGCGTGACGAAGCGGAAGAAGATCCGAAAGAAGTAGCCGCAGGCAAGGCCTCCCTGTCCTATGTAAACCTGGGCGGCGACGTGGCCTGCATGGTTAACGGCGCGGGCCTGGCCATGGCTACGGTGGATATCATCAAATTCTACGGCGGCGAGCCGGCCAACTTCCTGGACGTAGGCGGCGACAGCACAGTGGAAAAGATTGCGGAAGCCTTCCGCATCATGCAGTCTGACGATCAGGTCTGCAGCGTATTCGTAAACATCTTCGGCGGCATCAACAAGTGCGACGTGATCGCCGGCGGTATTGTGGAAGCGGCGAAGGTAGTAGGCCTGCGCGTTCCGGTCATCGCCCGTCTGGACGGTACCAATCACGAAGAAGGCCGCCGTATCCTGAAGGATGCCAAACTTCCTATGGTGCACGCGGTTGCCAAGATGGAAGAAGGCGCAGAGCTGGCGGTTAAGCTGGCGGCGGAACTGAAGGCCAAGAGAGCGGAAGGGAAGGAGGCGTAATCACATGTCAGTATTTGTAGGAAAAGATACGAAACTCATTGTACAGGGTATTACGGGCCGTCAGGCTACGTTCCATACGAAGATTGCGGTGGACTACGGCACGAATGTTGTAGCGGGCGTAGCTCCGGGCAAAGCTGGCACAAAAGTTCTGGGAACAATTCCCGTTTTTAATACGGTAAGCGAAGCGAAGGAAGCTACCGGCGGCAACGCCTCTGTCATTTATGTACCGGCCCGTTTCGCGGCGGACGCCATCTGCGAAGCCATTGACGCGGAACTGGATTTTGTCTGCTGCATCACCGAACACATTCCGGTACAGGATATGGTAAAAGTACGCGCCTATATGAAAGGGAAGAAGACACGGGTATTGGGTCCCAACTGCCCTGGCATTTTAACGGTAGATGAATGCCGCTTGGGATTACTGCCTACCTACATCCACAGAAAAGGTCATGTAGGCGTAATCAGCCGCTCCGGCACCCTGACCTATGAAGCAACCTACCAGCTGACCATGGCAGGTATCGGCCAGACCACGGCGGTAGGTCTGGGCGGCGACCCGGTCAAGGGCATGGATTACATTGAAGCGCTGGAAGCTTTTAATGCAGACGACGATACGCTGGCCGTCATCATGATTGGCGAGATTGGCGGCACGGCGGAAGAAGAAGCGGCAGAGTGGATCAAGGCCAACATGAAGAAACCGGTCATCGGCTTCATCAGCGGACGTCAGGCGCCTCCGGGCAAACGGATGGGCCATGCGGGCGCTATCATCAGCGGCGGCAAGGGAACAGCCGACGACAAGATCAAGGCACTGAACGCAGCCGGTATCCAGGTGGCGGACACGGTAGCCCATATCGGCGAGACTGCGGTACGCGTATTGAAAGAAACCGGACTGTATGACAAGTGCCATACTTGCTGATTAAAGTGTTATAGTCGTTAATAAACCATAAACCGGTTGCGGTCTTCGGCTGCAACCGGTTACAAATGAAGAGATAGAAGATACGGATCGTATTTAACAATCATCAGTTTAACAGTTGAGGAGGAATCCGGAAATGCTGAAATTGGTTTCGAAACGCTGCAAGGGTTGCGGCATTTGCGTGAACTTCTGCCCCAAAAAGGTATTGGAAGTCACCGAACTTGAAAAGTGCGCCATCATCAAAGGCAAAGAAAAAGACTGTATTGCTTGTGGTCAGTGCGAAATGCGCTGCCCGGATTACGCGATTTTTGTAGAAAAGTAAAGGAGTGAGAGTATGTCCAGAGTATTACTGTTGCAAGGCAACCAGGCAGTAGTAGAAGGCGCCATTGCAGCCGGCGTTAAATTTTACGGCGGCTATCCCATCACTCCTTCTACGGAAATTGCCGAACAGTTAGCAGCCCGCCTGCCCCAGGTCGGCGGTAAATTCATGCAGACAGAAGATGAGATCGCCGGTCTCGGTACGGCCATTGGTGCCTCCATGGGCGGCAAGAAATCCATGACCGCCACCAGCGGCCCCGGCTTTTCCCTGAAACAGGAAATGTTGGGTCTGGCCTGCATTTCGGAAATTCCTGTTACCATTGTCAACGTACAGCGTGTGGGTCCCGCCACTGGCCAGCCCACCAGCCCGTCCCAGGGTGAAGTGATGATGACCCGTTGGGGCACTCACGGCGATCACTGGGTCATTGTGGTATCTCCCTCCAGCGTGCCGGAATGCTTCTGGCTCACTATCCGTGCGGTAAACCTGGCAGAAAAATACCGGGTACCGGTCATCATCCTTATGGACGAAGTCATCGGCCATATGCGTGAAAAGATCGAACTGCCGGACGACTACAGCGAGGTAGAGACTGTTGACCGGGTACGTCCCACCTGCAAGCCGGAAGAGTATCTGGCTTACGGTACTACAAAAGACAACCTAGTTCCCGCCATGGCAGATTACGGCACCGGCTATCGCTGGCACGTAACCGGCCTGGTACACGACGAGACCGGTTTCCCGAAGGGTACCCCGGCCGGCACGGTAGAGTGCCTGAACAGGCTGCATGACAAAATCTATAACAACTTAGACGATATCGTAACCTTTGAAAACTACAAGATGGACGATGCGGAGTTTGCGGTTCTCTCCTTCGGCGGCGCAGCCCGTTCCGTTTATGAAGCGGTAGACATGGCCCGTGCAGAAGGTCTGAAGGTCGGTTTCTTCCGTCCCATCACCATCTGGCCTTTCCCGGAAAAAGAAGTGAAAGAGCTGGCAGGCAAAGTAAAAGGCATCCTGGTTCACGAACTGAACTACGGCCAGTATGTGCTGGAAGTGGAACGGGTTGTGGCAGGCAAATGCCCGGTACACCTGTACGGCAAGTACGACAATGAATCCGCTACGCCGCAGGAGCTGCTGGCGGAAATCAAAAAGGCCATGGGCCGGTAAGGGAAAGGAGATAAGACCATGGGAATGGAACAATTAGTTGAGAAATATTTCCGTCCGGGCCGCCTGCCCCATATCTGGTGCCCCGGCTGCGGTAACGGCGTCATCACCGGCGCCATAGTAAAAGCGGTGGACAAACAGGGGCTTGACAAGGATGAAGTTGCAGTAATTTCCGGTATCGGCTGCTCCAGTCGTTCTTCCGGGTATTTGGATTTCAACACAGCCAATACCTTACACGGACGGGTGACCATCGCCAGCGGCCTGAAGATGGCGAACCCGGCCTTGAAAGTTATCGTGTGCAGCGGCGACGGCGACTGCACGGCTATCGGCGGCAACCACCTGATTCATGCGGCACGCCGCAACATCGATTTAACGTTAGTCGTATATAACAACAGCATCTATGGCATGACCGGCGGCCAGTATTCGCCCCTGACCCCCAAAGGATCGAAAGCGACCACCGCTCCGTACCTGACTATCGAGCCGTCCTTCAATTTACTGGCACTGGCCCAGGCAGCAGGCGCAACCTTCTGCGCACGGGCTACCACCTTCCATGTGCCGGTGATGGTAGACATGATCGCCAAGGGCATTGCCCACAAAGGCTTCTCCATTATCGAATGCGTATCCGCCTGCCCGATTAACTTCGGCCGTCAGAACAAAGCAGGTTCCGCGGCGAAAATGATGGAATGGCAGCGCGACCACGCGGTGATGAAAGCGGCCTGGGACAAGATGGACGATGAAAAGAAAGCGGAAGCCATTGCAGCGGGAAAATTCCCCATCGGCGTACTGTTTGAGACCGATGCAGTCCAGGAATACACCGAAGCGTATGATGAAGTGATCCGGCGCGCACAGGGAGGGAAATAATCATGAAACATAATTTTAGATTTTCCGGCACCGGCGGCCAGGGTTTGATCACAGCCGGTATCATTTTAGCGGAAGCTGCAATTCTCGATGGCAAGGAAGCCATCCAGTCCCAGTCCTATGGGCCGGAAGCCCGGGGCGGTTCCTCCAAGGCGGAAGCCATTATTTCGGATGATAAGATTTACTTCGGCCGTGTGACCTGCCCGGACGTGTTATTAGCCATGAGCCAGGAAGCAGCCAACAAATATACAAAGGATTGCGGCAAAGACAGTATCGTCATCACCGATTCCCTGTTTGTGAAGGAAGTTCCCGGCACCTACAAAGAACGCATCGACCTGCCCATTACCCACACGGCCATCGGCACTTGCGGTAAATCCTTATTCGCCAACATCGTAGCCTTAGGCGCGGTGAATGCGCTGACCCACTGCGTATCGGAGGAAGCATTGGAGAAAGCCGTGCTGAACCGGGTTCCCAAAGGAACGGAAGAAGCGAACAAAAAAGCATTACTGGCAGGCAAAGAACTGATCACAAAACGGTAAAAAGTATTATAGTATTTACAGTAGAAAGCGCGCAGCGATCAGCTGTTGTAACAACTGGTTGTGCGGATTTCTGAAAAAAAGACGGCCTGAAATGCAGCGCGCTGCTGTGTTTCAGGCCTTTTCTACGTTGAATCCCGAAAAACGGCTGATTCATTCGTTTGTACACCGACTGGTGTAATTATGAAAAGTCTTGCCGATCTGAATCTCTGAAAACGAAAGGACATTATGCTATGAGCGAGAAATTAACCATGGAACAGGCGCTGAATGAAGCGCGCCGCTGTCTGCACTGCGGTATTCCAGGCTGCCGTAAGGGTTGCCCGATTCAAAATAACATTCCCGATTTTATCCGCGCGTTGCGGGAAGGGAATCTGGGCGCGGCCTATGAGATCATCTCTGAACGAAGCAATCTGCCTGCTATCTGCGGACGGGTATGCCCCCATGAGAAACAGTGCGAGGCTGGCTGTGTCCTGACCAGGAGTAAACGGGGCATCAAGATTGGCAGTCTGGAGATGTTTATCGCGGACTTTGCCCACCGGTACGGACTGAAACCCAATCCAAAATCCAACGGCGCCAGAGGAAAGGTTGCGGTTATCGGCAGCGGGCCGGCAGGCCTGACGGTAGCCGGCGATCTTGCAAAGCAGAATTTTGCCGTTACCGTATTTGAAGGACAGTCGGAACCGGGCGGCGTGCTGATGTTCGGCATCCCGGAATTCAGATTAAGCAAGGAAGTAGTACGCCGGGAGATCGACCAGCTGCGGAATATCGGTGTGGAATTCCGTTGCAATGTGCTGGTAGGTCCGGATATCACAGTAGACGACATGTTTGCGGAAGGCTTTGACGCCATCTTTATGGGAACCGGTACGGCGTTGCCACGCACGCTGGACGTTCCCGGCGAAAGACTGAAAAACATTCTGACGGCGGATTATTATCTGCGTATGGTACATCTGGTCAGCAACGGTATGCTGGATCCAAAGGAAGCCATGTTGAAAGAAGGGGACACGGTAGCGGTCATTGGCGCGGGAAACGTGGCTATGGACGCGGCCCGTACCGCAATCCGGCGGGGCGCAAAGGAAGTTACCGTGTTCTACCGAAAGACGGAAGCGGAAGTGAGTTGTTTCCCCACTGAACTGGAAGCGGCCAAAGCAGAGGGTGTCCGTTTTATGTACCTGCGTGAGCCGGTAGCCTTCCTGGGACGGAAGGAGATGCAGCAGATCAAAGGAAGCCGTGTGGATGCGGCAACGGTTGCCGGGCTGGCAGCGCATCCGGTAACGAACGATCAGGGGGAACGGCTGCCTTTGGGAGGCATGGTCGTACGAGTGATTGCCCAAACAGAAGACGGCAAGTTCCAGCCGACGGAAGAACTGGAATGCATTCCCTTTGACTGTGTAGTGCAGGCTATCGGTAATAAACCGGCAGCCCGGATCGTTTCCACAACAAAAGGAATTGAAGTAGATGAAAAAGGCTTTGTCATTACCCGCGAGCGGCCTTACGGTATGACCACCCGGGCCGGCGTTTTCAGCAGCGGCGACGTGGTGCACGGACCTGCTACCGTAGTGCTGGCCATGAAGGAATCCAAAAAGGTGGCAGCAGGCATCGCCCAGTATGTGGATGCGAAACGGCTCATAAGCGACTGCGGTTTATAAACCTGTTTTTTGTTTTAAAAAAATAAAAAATGCAAAGCAGTACCTGCACGAACGAAGAAGCAGGAGTGGCCAGGCCGATCATGAAAATATCTCCGTTGAACCAGCGGCTGAACAAATAGGCGAGGGGCACGCGTATGAGGAGAGCGCCCGCGATGCCCTGCAACATGACAAAACGGGTTTTGGCACAGCCGTTAAAATAACCGATGAAGCAAAAGAGGAAAGCGGTCAGCAGGCAGTCGAAGCTGAAGGCTTTCAGATATTCCCCGGAGGCCTGGCATACCGCGGTGTCGTCAGCGAAGATGCTGCTTATGGGTACGCTATGGAAGAATGACAAGTAGCCCAGCACAAGGCCGCAGGCCAAAGAAATGGAAATACCGTAACGCAAAGCTTTGTGCGCTCTGTCCATTTTTCCGGCGCCGAAATTCTGCGCTACGAAAGAAGCCATCCCCTGACTGAAAGCGATGGGAACCAAAAGGAAAAAACCGCACAGTTTTTCCGCTACGCCTACGCCTGCGGAGGTGATGACTCCATACTGATTCACGATAGCCAGAACGATGAGAAAGCTGATGCCTACTAACAGGTCCTGCAGGGCTATCGGAAAGCCAAGTCCGACGATACGCCCGATCAGCTTTTTGTGAAACCCGATATCTGAGGAAGAAAAAGAAAGATTCAGTCCGCTGCGTTTTACCATAAGCACAGAGAAAAGTACGCTGATGGCTTGGGCACAGACAGTAGCAATAGCTGCGCCGGTCGCCCCCATATGGAATTTGGCGACCAGAAGATAATCCCCCGCGATGTTGAAGAAGGTGGCTACGGCTACGGTAAACAGCGGAAGCGTGGCATTGCCGATGCCGCGGAAAATACTTCCCAATACATTATAGGTAACAATGAACAGCGAGCCGCCGCCGCAGATGCGAATGTAGGAAACCGTTTGGGCAAAGGCTTCTTCCGGCGCGTTCATAAGGGAAGACAAAGGCCCGGCGCAGAACAAAAACAAAACGGAAACAGCTGCGCCAATCGTGAGGAACAAAGCAATCGTTGCCCCGATGACCCGACCGCATTCTTTCGCGTTCTTCTGTCCCAGAAAGATTCCCAGCAGCACAGTGGTCCCCAAAGCCAGATCGGTCAGAAGGATCGTGACAGAGTGCATCAGCTGGGATCCGGTAGATACTGCCGAAACGTTGGCTGCGTCGGAAAACTTCCCCACGATTAAAAGGTCTACCGCGCCATAAAAAATCTGTAAAAATATGGCGAACATGATGGGGAAAACAAAACGCAGCAGCGGGCCGACGATTTTTCCTTCTGTAAAATCTGTTTTATCCATGTTTTTCCTTCTATAATGATGTAAGATGTTGGTATGATAGTAAAGACCGGACAAGATTACGGGCGCACCCTAACATCTTATCCGGCCTGATAGTTGCGACTATCATCCTCCGATGACGTTTTTAACTGTATCATACTTGCATGCAATTGTCAAATTACGGAAGCGCCTGTGCCGATTTGCGGTTTTAACCCTAAACCGCTCGTGCTGTTTTCGAATATTATCCTGACGCGTCCGCGCCGTTTTGTGATTTTTTCCTGAAACGTAAACGCCGTGTTGTTTATTAAAGAGGCCTATGATAAAATAAAATTAAACAGAATTAAGTAGAAAGTGTCGTTTCAGTGAAAAATTTAAATTGCAGAGGAGGTCGAATGTTTATGAACCAGGTTGAAAAAATGACAGACCTCGTCGCGAAGTTCGTCGCCTATACGGCTAAAAAACTTCCTGACGATGTCATCGCCAAGCTGGAAGAGTTGCGCGCCAAAGAGGACAGCCCCATGGCTCGGGTAATTTACGATACCATGTTCCGCAACCAGGAACTGGCCGTACAACTGGACCGGCCTTCTTGCCAGGACACCGGTGTCCTGCAGTTCTGGGTAAAATGCGGAACCAAATTCCCACTAATCGACGACGTAGAGGCACTGCTGAAAGAAGCGGTAGTGAAAGCAACATTTGAGGCTCCTCTCCGTCACAATTCCGTAGAAACCTTTGATGAATACAATACCGGCAAAAACGTAGGGAAGGGCACGCCTACCGTATGGTGGGACATCATCCCCCATTCGGACAAGTGCGAAATTTACACCTATATGGCCGGAGGCGGCTGCACGCTGCCCGGTTATGCCATGGTGCTAATGCCCGGCGAAGGCTATGAGGGCGTCACCAAATTCGTACTGGACAGGATGACCAGCTACGGGCTGAACGCCTGCCCGCCTCTCCTTGTAGGTGTAGGCGTGGCTACTTCCGTGGAAACGGCGGCGCTGCTTTCCAAAAAAGCCCTGTTGCGTCCCATCGGTTCCCACAACCCCAATGAACGGGCCGCCAAAATGGAAAAACTGCTGGAAGACGGCATCAACGCCATCGGCATCGGCCCCCAGGGCATGGGCGGAAAAGGCGCGGTGCTGGGCGTGAACGTGGAAAACACGGCAAGGCACCCGTCCGCTATCGGCGTGGCCGTGAATGTGGGATGCTGGAGCCATCGCCGGGGGCACATCGTGTTTGACAAAGACCTCAATTACGAAATTTTATCGCATTCGGGGGTGACGTTATAATGGCAGTAGAAATCAAAGACGGCAAAAAGATTCTGGTCACACCGGTTACCGCGGAAGACTTAAAAGACATTAAGATCGGCGACATCATTTACCTGACTGGCAGCCTGACCACCTGCCGGGACGTGGCTCACCGCCGCGTTGTAGAAGAGGGACGCGAGATTCCCGTGGATGTTCGCAACAATGCCATCTTCCACGCAGGGCCTATCATCCGCCCGCTGGCCGACGACAAGTTTGAGATGGTTTCTGTAGGTCCCACTACCTCCATGCGCATGGAGAAGTTTGAGTATGAATTTGTAAAGATTACGGGAGTGCGGGTCATCGTCGGCAAAGGCGGCATGAAGGAAAACACCGCCAGGGCATGTAAAGAGTTTGGCGCGATCCATTGCGTGTTCCCTGCAGGCAACGCCGTAGTAGCCGCGGTGGAAGTAGAAGAAATCGTGAAAGCCGAATGGCGCGACCTGGGCATGCCGGAGACCCTCTGGAACTGCCGCGTCAAGGAGTTCGGTCCGCTGATCGTTTCCATCGACGCCCAGGGCCGTAACTATTTTGAAGAAAAGAAAGTGGAGTATAACCGGCGCAAGGACGAGCAGATAGCGGAAATCTGCAAGCAGGTGAGATTTATAAAATAAACCGGTATTTCACTAAAGGTAGATATGACGAATGAAGATGATTAGTTACCGATAAGTTTATAATTTCCTCAACAGCCGTGGAATTCCCGCGGCTGTTTTGTTATAATTAATATGAAAGCTTTTTAAAGAAACACTGCTTGCCTTTGGCGAGAATGCTGAGGAGTATCGCAGCTGTGGATCCGATAAACCGGAAACAAATATCAAACGCGTCGCGGCGCAGAAAGAAGGACTCCATATGTTACTGAATGATGTGTTCCAGAAACATCCCGCAGACAAAACGGCTTTCATTTTTAAGGATCAGTTTACGACCTACGGTGAATTCCGGAAAAAGGTACGCGACTGGGCGGTGTTTTTACAGTCCCAGGGCGTGAAGCGGGGCGACAGGGTAGGGCTTTTCAGTAAAAATTGCCCGGACTTTGTGGCGGCGTATTTTGCCGTGGTCAAAGCCGGCGGCATCGTAGTGCCTTTCAATTTCCAGCTGATTGCGCCGGAGGTTGCGTATATCGTCCAGGACACGGGGATGGAGATCCTGATTACCAGATCGAAGCTGGATGTTGGGCAGGCCTTGAAGGAGCTGGGCTGGGAAAAGGAATTAAAGCAGTTTACGTTTGAAGAAATGGCGGCGCCGCCGGGTGCGGAGCTGACGGAATACGATATGAAGGAGTCGGATCCTGCCGTTATCATTTATACGTCCGGCACCACCGGGCGGCCCAAAGGGGCGATGCTGAGCCAGGGAAACGTCGTGCACAATACGGAAGATTTCATGGCCATCATCCCGGTCAGCCCGAACGACGTGGGGCTGTGCGTGCTGCCGATGTATCACGGCTTCGGCTGGAACTGTTCGATTGTGATGAACCTGTATCTGGGCGCGACCATGGTGGTACAGGAGACGTACAACTTTGGCGAGGCCATGAACCTGATCAGAAAATATAAAATCAATTCCATGTTCGGCGTACCAACCATGTACCAGATGTTCGTGAAAGGGGCAACGTCGGAAGACCTGGCGGGGTTCAGTTACTTTATCAGCGGCGGCGCGGCGCTGTCACACAACCTGTATGACGCGTTTGCGGAAAAATTCGGCCAGCATGTGCATGAAGGCTACGGTTTATCGGAAGCGTCGCCGGTCGTAACCTGCAGCCGCAGGAACAAAACGAAACCGGGTTCCATCGGCGAGCCGCTCCCCAATGTCCGGTTGAAGCTGGTAGACGAAGATTTTAATGAAGTTCCGGTGGGGCAGGTCGGCGAGCTGTGTGTGCAGGGGCACAACCTTATGTTAGGCTACTGGAACCGTCCGAAAGAAACGGCGTACGCGCTGCGAAACGGCTGGCTGCATACGGAAGACCTGGCGTACAAAGACGAAGACGGGATGCTGTTTATCGTGGACCGGCTGAAGGATATGATCATCAGCAGCGGTGAAAATGTCTATCCGCGTGAGGTGGAAGAAGCGCTGATGACCCATCCGGATATTAAAGAGGCGGCGGTTATCGGCATTCCGGATAAACTGCGGGGGCAGGCCATCTATGCCTTTATTGTGCCGGAAGACGGCTGCTCGAAAGATAAGCGCATGATCCGTAAATATCTGCTCTCCCGGATTGCCGCTTACAAGGTTCCCAAGGAATTCGTTTTCTGTGAACAGCTGCCCCGGAACAATACCGGCAAAGTCCTGAAAAAGGTACTGCGGGAGCAGGCGCTGGTTAACCTGGTAGACCGGAAATGTAAAAATGAGTAGTTGCAGCTTTGGCAAAGCGGAGGTGAAATATGCGGATACGCAGTGCGACAAGGGAGGATGCAGAACGGCTCCTTGAAATCTATTCTTATTATGTGGAAAAGACCGCCATATCTTTTGAGTACGATGTGCCTTCTCTTGGGGAATTTACAAACCGCATCGCCAACACGCTGAAAAAGTTTCCCTATCTTGTGGTGGAAGAAGAGGGCGTGGTGCAGGGTTATGCCTATGCCGGGCCATTTAAGGAACGGGCTGCCTATGATCACTGCTGCGAGTTGAGCATCTATCTGGCCCGTGACGCGCAAGGCCGGGGCTATGGCCGGAAATTATACGAGGCGCTGGAGACAGCATTAAAGGCAAAAGGCATTTTGAATCTGTATGCCTGTATCGCCGACCCCATTATCGAAGATGAGTACCTCACAAAAAACAGCGAGCAGTTTCATCAGCATCTTGACTTTGTCAAGGCAGGCGAGTTCCATAAATGCGGCTATAAGTTCGGGCGCTGGTATAACATGATCTGGATGGAAAAAATGATAGGACAACATATATAGACACCGCAATACAAGACAAATCAAATAGAAAAACAGAGGCTGGGAATATAGTTCCATCAGCCTCTGTTTATTTTTAGGGAAACACTGATTAAATGAGTTCGTGCGATGGCCGAGGAGTTTTTGTGAATGGCAAGGAAATGGCTCGAAGGCGCAGCCAAGCTGCGTCAAGAGACAGTGACGAAACCATTCACAAAAACTCCCGGCAAGCGTGCGGACGAATTAATCCGTGGTTCCTTAAGCTTTTACTTGCCTTGCTTTTTCTTTTCTTCCTGTATTTTGCGGATCATGGGTTTGATACCGCCGTTCTGCAGAATACCCATCATGTAATCGTTCATCGGTTCCGCCTTGGCTTTGGCCCCGGTAGTTTCATTGACGATTTCGCCTGTGATAAAATCGATACGCACTTTATCTCCGCGCTTTATCAGCTCATGGATCCCTTTGCAGGTGATGGCGGGTATGCCCAGATTGATGGCGTTGCGGTAGAAGATGCGGCCAAAGGATTCGGCCAGTATGGCGCCCACTTCAATCCCTTTCAGGGTCATGGCCGCGTGCTCGCGGGAGGAGCCGCAGCCGAAATTCGTTCCGGCTACGATGATATCCCCCGGTTGAAAGAATGTTGCCAGATCCGGCTCTTCGCTGCCGCTCATGGCGTGTTTCCGGATATCTTCCATTTCCGTAAGTTCCACATATTTGCCCGGATAGATCTGGTCGGTGTCGATGTTGTTGCCAAAAAGATACGCAGTGCCTTCAGCGATGGTTTTCATTATTTGTTACCTCCTTCCAGATACGGACGCGGGTCGGTAATTTTACCGTTCAGCGCGGCAGCCGCCACGCTGGCAGGCGAGCCCAGATAGATGCGTCCTTTCACGTGTCCCATGCGACCGGGGAAGTTGCGGTTGGTAGAAGAAACGCAGACTTCGTCTTCCGCCAGCAATCCCTGATGGATGCCCAGGCAGGCCGCACAGCCGGGGGCGGTGAGGGTAGCCCCCGCTTCCATCAGCGTCTGGATGTAGCCTTTTTCCAGGCATTCTTTCAAAACAAAGCGGGAACCCGGAACAAGAATCATACGCGTGCCGTAAGCGATGTGTTTCCCTTTTAAGATCCGCGCGGCGACCGCAAAGTCCTCGGTGCGTCCGCCGGTGCAGGAGCCCAGATAGCACTGGTCCACGTGCAGGCCCGCGAAAGCGGTCAGGTCATCCACATTGTCCACACTGAAGGGTGCTGCCAGCTGCGGACCGATTTCCGTAACATCGAAGGTAAGGTCAGCGTCATACACATAGTCCGGATCGGTTTCGTAAACCGTGTATTCGGTAATGTTGTGTTCCGCAAGATACGCCATCGTAATCTCGTCCGGCTGGATGTAGCTGGTCTTGGCGCCCATCTCCGTAGACATGTTGCACATGGCCATGCGCTCGGAAACGCTGAGCTGTTTCAGGACGGGACCGGCAAATTCCACGGCCTTGTAAACACCGTAATCTGCTTTCAGCTTGCCGATGACATATAAAATGATATCCTTGGCATAGACACCGGGCTGGAGTTTCCCGGTCAGGTTGATGCGGATGATCTCCGGAACCTTGAACCAGAGTTTTCCTGTCACCAGTATGGTTGCCAGGTCGGTGGCGCCTACACCGGTTCCGAAAGCACCAAATGCGCCGTGGGTGGTGGTATGGGAGTCGGTGATGACGATGATCCGCCCCGGACGGGAGAAGCCGTAGTCCGCCATGAGCTGGTGGCAGACCCCTTCGTTGATGTCCATCAGGTGGGGGATGCCCTGTTCATTCGTGAACTGGCGGAACTTTTTGTGGTTGTCGGCCTGTTTTTCTGTGGCGCAAGGGGCATAGTGGTCAAAAAACAGGATGACCTTTTCGGGATCAAAGACCTTTTCCCCGCCCATTTCATAAAACGATTTAACGGTCTGGTAATACAGATCGTTAATGCCCGCTATGTCAACGTCGCAATTTACGATCTCGCCTGCGTGGACCGAATCTTTTCCGGCTTTTTTCGCCAGAAGCTTTTCAATGGCATGCATGGTGGAGCCCTCCTTTTATGATATTATACGATTATTTATAATAAAAACCGGGAATGAGTTGCTGAAAGGATCATGCACTGTACTTTTCTATGAACGGCAGCATCATCTTCAAGACCAGTTCAGGCTGTTCTTCCGGAACGAAATGTCCGCACTGCGGGATGCCTGCGCCTTCTATGTTGCTGGCCAGGGGTTCCCATTTTTCCATCACGTTCCAGAGTTTTCCAACCACGCCGTTCTGTCCCCACAAAAGCAACAGCGGCGTTTCGATCTTCTTTTTGCGGTCCGGTTCATCCAGCTGCATGTCGATGGTGGCGCTGGCCCGGTAATCCTCACAGATGCCGTGGACGGTACGGATATCGCTGAAGCAGCGGGTGTATTCGGCCAATACGTCCGGTGGGAAGTTGGCCCGGGCGGCAGGTCCGATCTTCAAATTCAGATTGTAGTTGATAAACCGTTCCGGGTCTGCGGAAAGGGCGGTTTCAGGGAAGCCCTTACCCTGGATATAGAAGAACCAGTGCCAGTATTTGGTGGCGAACTCTTCATTGGTTTCCTTATACATGTCATATGTGGCGATGATATCCATCAGAGTGCAGCTTTTGATCTTTTCGGGGTGGTCCATGATCATACGGTGCAATACCCGGGCGCCCCGGTCGTGACCGGCAACATGGAAGCGTTCAAAGCCCAGCGCCTGCATCACCTTTACCTGGTCGTCCGCCAGAGCCCGTTTGGAGTAATTGGAGTGGTCGGGCAGGCCTTCCGGTTTGCTGCTGTCGCCATAACCGCGCAAATCAGTGATAACTACAGTATAGTGCTTCGTCAGTTCCGGAGTCAGAAACCGCCACATCAGGTGCGATTCCGGATGACCGTGGACAAGCAGGACCGCTTCTTTTCCCTTGCCGCCGATGTACGTGTTAATTACAATTCCGGGTTCTGTTTCAATCCACTTCTGTGTGAATTCGGGAAAATACTTCTCGTCAATTGTCATCGTGATTCCTCCTGTCTTGTAATAATATTTTAATATTTAATGGGATGATTTTTTCACAGCAAAGTAATCCGTCCTGATAAAAAACAACTATATATCTATATTATAATTCTATCGTAGCATAATTAGTTTGGCAATGACCTTTTGGAAAACACTCAAGAAGATTTTGTCAACAAAAAAGAAGGACGGCTTCAAGTTATGAAGTGCGTCCTTCTGCTGTATATTTTGGATAGAAACGATTACAGATATTTATGGAAGAAGCTTTCGATCTTGTCAAAGGGAATGATGTTCACCTGATCATACAGGTCGGTATGGGATGCGCCGGGGATGATCATCAGCTCTTTGTTGTCGCCCTTCAGTTTTTTGAAAGCGTCTTCGCCGAAATAACGGGAGTGCGCCTTCTCACCGTGGATGATCAGTACGGCGTTGCGGATTTCACCGGCGTAGCTCAGTTGCGGCATATTCATAAAGGATAAACCGCTGGTTACGTTCCATCCACCGTTGGAGTTCAGGGAACGTTTGTGGTAGCCCCGGGACGTTTTGTAATAATCCCAGTAATCGCTGAAGAATTTCGGTTCCGATGGGCGTTCATCCGGCAAGCCTCCGGCCAGCTTATAGCTGCCGTTTTTGTAATCTTCCGTGCGTTGGGCGTTCATGACTTCCCGCGCCTTGTAGCGGGCGTCTTCATCCATGGCGTCAAAGTAGCCATTGGCGGTGACGCGGCTCATATCGTACATAGTGGAAACCACAGTCGCCTTAATACGTGTATCCATAGCAGCGGCATTCAGGGAAAGTCCGCCCCAGCCGCAGATGCCGATGATGCCGATGTGATCTGGGTCTGCATTGTCCAATGTGGACAGGTAATCTACCGCGGCGGAAAAATCTTCCGTGTTGATGTCGGGAGATGCCACGTAGCGAACATTACCGCCGCTCTCTCCGGTGAAGGACGGATCGAAAGCGATGGTGAGGAAGCCCCGTTCCGCCATAGTCTGTGCGTACAGCCCGCTGCACTGTTCCTTGACTGCGCCGAAAGGACCGGCTACCGCCAGCGCCGGCAACTTTTTGCCTTTGCTGTTTTTCGGAATGTACATGTCGGCGGCAAGGGTGATGCCGTAACGGTTGTGGAAGGTGATCTTTTTGTGGTCAACCTTGTTGCTCTGTGGGAAGGTCTTGTCCCATTTCTGATCTAATACCAAAACCTGATTTGTCCTCATAGCATTTCCTTTCGTAATTTCAGCGTCTTTTGCAGTATCTTTTTCGGCGGCCAGCGCGCTTCCGGTCATAGTCATGAGCCCGATCAGTACGGCGGCCAGTAATTTCTTGTTCAGTTTCATAAGCGGCTCCTTTCTTTGCCCTGTTTCAATTTAGTGTAGAATTTAAACGCAGTTATTTCGACTTGGTTTTGATCTCTGCAGGTATCATAGCATGTTTGTTTTGAATTCGCTAATGGTTATTTTTCAAAACATGTTATGATTTTTTTTCATTTCGTTGTATAATATAAACAGGGAGGTTCTGTTTATGGAAATTCGTACGCTTCGCTATTTTCTGGAAACGACACGGGAAGGGAACATGACCCGGGCTGCCGAACGTCTGGCAGTCACCCAGTCCACTCTGTCCAAACAGTTGAAAGGTCTGGAGGAAGAATTGGGAAAGAAGCTGTTCATCCGCCACAGCTTTTCTATCGAACTGACAGAAGAGGGAATGCTGCTCCGCAAGCATGCGGAGGACCTGTTAACCATGGCGGATAAAATTACGGAAGAATTCAAATCCCTGGATGACATTTTGGGCGGCGACATCTATTTCGGTTGTGCTGAGTCGTTCCAAATCTGTTATCTGGCCCGCATGATCCGTCTTTGCCGGGAACAGTATCCGGGACTGCGCTATCATATTACCAGCGGTGATACGGAACAGGTGGCGGAAAAGCTGGACAAAGGACTACTGGATTTTGGTATCATTGTGGAGGAACCCAACCGGGAAAAATATCACGTCCTTACGTTTCCAGAAGCTGACCGGTGGACGCTTGTGATGCCGGAGCATTGCGCGCTGGCGCAGAAAGAAAAAATAGAGTTTGAAGATTTATTGGGACTGCCGCTGTTCTGTTCGGAGCAATCTGTCCGGAACGATTTGCCACGCTGGTGTGGGGAGCGCGTGAGGGAATTGAAGTTTGAGGGCTCTTTCCGGCTGTCCTATAACGGATCGGTATTTGCAAGGGAAGGCCTGGGTTATCTTTTGACCTTCGATAAGCTGATTGATACTTCCCCAGGCAGCGGGCTGACCGCGCGGCCCCTTTCGCCACTGTTGGAAACGCCCATGTATCTGATCTGGCGTAAGTACCAGGTGTTCACGCCCATAGCCGAACGCTTCCTGTCCATTGCCCGGCAGGAGTTCGAGCGGATAGGAAAAGCAGGGAAAGAAGAAAAAATAAAGGAGGTCGCCCGTCATGACATTAGATCTGCATGAAATAGAAAAAGCGCGGGAACGGATCGCGCCCTGCAAGGTAGGCTTTTTCATTTCCGGCGGCAGCGTTTCTTTGGAACAAATCAAAATGTTGGATGATGTTGCATCATAAGCGTGTTGGTTGTATAGGGAAACATTAAGTTTGAGAAGGTGGATTATCAATGTCGAAACAGCAAATTCTGCGTATTAAAGAAGAAGCCGGCCGCTGCCTGCTCTGCCATGAGCCAAAGTGCAGCGTTGCCTGTCCGCACGGGATTGATGTCGGCCGCATCGTGCGGGCGCTGAATTTTGAGAACCGTGTGGGAACCCGGAGGCGCCTGCCGGGCATTCATTATTGCGAGAACTGCGATGCTCCCTGTATGCAGGCCTGTCGGCGGGGCAAGCTGGATGTGCCGGTGCGGATTAAGGAGTTGCTTTGCGATCTCTACGCCCTGCATGTGGAAGTGCCAAAAACAAAAACAGACCTTTCTATTGACTTTTGCGGCGTGCACTGCGAAAATCCCTTCTTTTTGTCTTCTTCCGTGGTGGGCAGCAATTATGATATGGTAGCAAAGGCGTTGTCCATGGGCTGGGGCGGCGTCTGCTTCAAAACGATTTCGTTCATGGATATTAAGGAAGTATCCCCGCGTTTTTCGGCCTTGGCCAAAGAAGGTCAATCCTTTATTGGCTTCAAAAATATTGAGCAGCTTTCCGACCATACCTATGAAGAAAATCTTGACTTTCTACGGCGGTTGAAACAGAACTTCCCCGGCAAGGTCATTATCGCTTCCATCATGGGTCGAAACGAAGAAGAGTGGACGCGCCTGGCCCGGGATATGGAAGCGGCAGGCGTGGACATGATCGAATGTAATTTTTCCTGTCCCCAGATGTCAGGGAAGGGATTGGGTGCAGAAATTGGTGAGAATCCGGAATTGGTGAAACGTTATACAGCGGCGGTGCGGAAAGGCACAAGTCTGCCTGTGCTGGCCAAAATGACGCCTAACATCACTCACATGGAAGAACCCGCGAAAGCTGCCGTGGCTGCGGGGGCAGACGGCATTGCGGCCATTAATACGATCCGGAGTATCATGAACATTGATTTGGATACCTTTTTGTCAGAACCGCGGGTGAACGGTCAAAGCATCGAGGGCGGTTATTCGGGCAAAGCAGTGAAACCGATTGCCTTGCGTTTTATCAACGAGATGCGCAAAGACCCTGCGTTGGCAGAAATTCCCATCAGTGGTATGGGCGGCATTGAGAACTGGCGGGACGCCATGGAGTTTTTGCTTATGGGCTGCGAGAACCTGCAGGTTACGACGGCTGTGATGCAATATGGATATCGCATCATCGATGACTTGAAGGAAGGCCTCAGCGATTACCTGGCTTTGCGCGGGTTCACAAGAGTGCAGGATGTCGTGGGCAGGGCGCTGACGTACATAGTAACAGCGGAAGAACTGGATCGCAGCAGCGTTCAGTTCCCTCGTTTTGTGCGGAAAGATTGTATCGGTTGCGGGCGTTGTTATATTTCCTGCTACGACGGCGGCCATCAGGCAATACGGTTGGATGCAGAGGATAAACCCGTACTGGATGTACGCAAGTGCGTGGGTTGCCATCTTTGTCTTTTGGTGTGTCCCGTCCAGGCTATTGAAGCAGGGAAACGGGTGCAGAAGCCACTCCGGCTTTGAGCAGGAAAACCACAGGTCGACAAAAAAGAGAAGGGGCATCTATGAAAGAGTATTATCTGGTTGACGGATATAACGTGATCAATAACTGGCCCGAGTTTGCGGATGTGCGGGAAAAGGACATGGAACATGCGCGCGAAATGCTGACGGATAAAGTAGCGGAGTTTTCTGCTTTTCACGGGTATTACGCAGTGGTTGTTTTTGACGCGACGAATGCGAAAGGGCCGGAAGTTACGGAACAAATCCGCGGATGCACGGTAGTTTACACTGCGGAACAGGAAACAGCTGACAGCTGGATTGAACGGGAAACCTATCAGGCAGCAAAGAAAGGGCTCAAGATTTTTGTCGTTACCAGCGATAAAGCGGAACAGGACAGCGTGCTGGGTTCCGGGGCGTTTCGTATTCCTGCCCGTGAATTCCGGGAATTATATTATAAGACAAAAAAGCAAATTGAGGATAAAATTGACAAACTGCCGGGCAATACAGGACGGCGGGAAATAGGCGGGCTTATTGGCGGGGATGTGGCTTTGCACATGGAAAGATTACGACGCGGTTAAGCGGCGTTTAGGAAGATGTTGCGATATAGAAGATAAACCGGTGTTAAAAAATGGGGAGGTATCATCATGAAAGTATTAGTGATCAACGGAAGCCCGCGGGCGGACCAGTGCACGGCAACAGCGTTGGAAGAGATGATGAAAACGCTGCAGGCAGCACATACTGGAACCAGGTTCACGGCTTTACGGCAGAGGACGTGAAAAAAGATTTGGAAGGTCTGCAGACCATGCGCAACCTGGCCCGCAATATGGCGTTTTTGATGAAAGCTATTGCAGATGCCAGAGAAAAATACGGGCTGCCAAAGCAGGAACTGGATTCCTTTACCAGTTTCCCTGATGGGAAATGAATAAAGTTTATGAGGAGGAAAGAATTATGGCAAAAGCTGAACGTGATTTTATTGTGGAAAAGGTTAAAGAGGTTATGGCGGCACCCAGCTGTTGCAAGGAGTTAAAAGATGCGGCGCAAAAATATCTGGACGCACTAGATACGCCGGATGAAAAGACTGCAGGAAAATTGTTGATTGCTGAACTGGAAGAAGATGTGCAAAGCCTTGACGATACGATGGAATTTTTATATTCGGATGCAGCCAAAGATATTCTGGGAGCAGAAGCAGTGGCAAGCATGGTGGAAACCGGCAAAAAAGTGAAAGCCGCAGGCGGCAAGATATGTTTCTGTCCTGCATGTACGGCAGGCCAGGCAATTTTGGAGAAAAAGGAAGTGCTGCTGCAGGGTTAAAGAAATGATGGATAAGCTATAAAGCGGGAGGTTCAGAGGCGCATGGGATATTGTACCTGGGCCGGTATGAACGAGGCCAACAGAATTTATCATGATACTGAATGGGGTATTCCCGTGCATGATGACCGGCATATGTTCGAACATCTTACGCTGGAGTGTCTGCAGTGCGGCCTGAGTTGGGACCTGATGCTGAAAAAGCGTGAAATCTTCCGCCAGTGTTTTGACAATTTCGACTATGACAAGATTGCGGCCTATGGCGATGCTGATGTGGAGCGCATCCTGAATACAGAGGGTATGATCCGTTCTCTGCGCAAAGTGCAGGCAGTGATCCACAATGCCCGGTGCTACCGGAAGGTGCGCGAGGAATTTGGCAGTTTCTGCAATTACATCTGGTCATACTCCGATGGCAAAACAATTCTGTATCAGGGACACGATACCGGTCCGGTTCCGGTCAGCAACGGTCTGTCAGAAAAAATCAGCAAAGACCTGAAAAAGCGCGGTTTCAAATTTGTGGGGCCGGTGACGGTTTACTCCCATCTGCAAGCCTGCGGAATCATCAACGACCACGATAAGGACTGCCCGTGCTACCAGAAAATTGTAAGCATGTATCCGACCGTAAAGAAGCGGCGTGATCGGGAAGTTAAGTAGAGAAAGGGGATTACGGATATGCCGGAACAAAACAAGAAACCTCTTATAAAAAATAAAAAAGTTATCAAAGACTTGTTCGTTCTGTGGCTCGCTTTGGCCGCGCTTTCATGCGCAGCAATAAATCTTCATATCTCGCTGAATAAGCTGGGACAAAAAGAAGAAGAATAAGTTGCAATTTGTGTATATGGAAAACCAGTTGCGGATAAGGAGTAAACGTCATGAGGTTGTTTATTGCGATTCATTTGGCCGGCGCCATGAAGGATGCGCTGTCTGCTGCGCAGGAGCAGATGTATGAGCGGGGCGTCCGTGGCAATTTTACGCCCAGAGAGAATATGCATCTTACCCTGGCTTTTATCGGCGAGTATCCCGATAAAGAACAGGTGATGGACGCCCTTTCGACTGTGACCTTTTCTTCTTTTACCATTTCCCTTTTGGGGATGGGATGTTTTCGCGACCTGTGGTGGGCGGGGATGGATGAATCGGCGCCATTGGCAGCCGTGGTACGCCGGATCCGCCGGGCGTTGGCTGAAAACGATATTCCTTTTGACAGAAAACGTTTTACGCCGCATGTCACGTTGCTCCGGAAAGCGACTGGAACGATGCCCGGAATTCAGATTGATAAAATATCCATGCCTGTGGAACGCATTTCGCTTATGCGTTCTGACCGGGGCAAACGCGGTATGATCTACACCGAGGTCGGGGAAATCAGGAGTGGACCCATTAAAAAAATTATCCGTCATATACGCTTTGTTTGAGTACATATTCGACAGAGGCACAGGTTATTCCTATAGCTTTTTGGAATTTATTTGTAGTTTTGACACCTTAACCATAATTATTAATATAATAAAATAAACAAAATCGGAGTTTTATCAAGAGGTAAACCACCATGGACAGGATAACGGACGTGAGTTGCACAAATAATATTGACCAATATAAAAAAGTGATCGAAGAGCAGTCCGCCAGAATCCGCCTTTTGACAGATCTGGCCAGGGCGGGCAGCTGGGTCATTAACTTTGCGCCTGACGGAACCGTTACCTCGGTACAGTGGGGGGACGGCTTCCGCCGGATGCTTGGTTACACCGATATAAACGATTTTCCTAATGAACTGGATTGCTTTTTACGTGGCATCTATCCGGAAGACCGCGGCATTTTCCCCGAGGTAATCACAGCTGACGGTCTGGATGAGAAAATCCTGAAAGATGAAGGATATGAATTCCGATTTTGCAGGAAGGATAACACCGTACGCTGGTACCGTGCCATGGGACGCCTGACCCGGGATGAGCAAGGGGTTCCCCTGCGCTATAACGGTGTAACGATCGATATTACCAAATTAAAAGAGCATGACGCGTTGTATTCAGCGCTGCAGAAAGAAACCGCATCCCTGGACACAGTGCACGAAATGCTGGGATCCGGAAAATGGTTCATGGATTTTAACGAGTCCGGCGAGATGACACGGGTCAGCTGGAGCGACGAGTTCCGCCGGATGCTGGGCTATCATGGATTGGAAGACTTTCCTGATTTGTTGGAATCCTGGTCTGATTTGCTGCATCCGGATGACAGGGAATCTGTGCTGAAAGAATTCCATGAAACGATCTCGGATTATTCCGGTGAGAAAACATACGATGTGGAATACAGGCTCCTGACAAAGAATCGTGGTTACCGCTGGTATCGGGCTGTGGGCAAACCGACCCGGCGGCCGGACGGTTCCCCAATTACCTATCTGGGCGTTTTTATCGACATAACAGAACGGAAAGAGATGATCCGGAAACTGGCGGAACAGCGGGAAGACCTCAGTAAAGCGCTGGAAGAAGCCAACCGGGCGAACAAGGCGAAAACGCTTTTCCTTTCCAGCATGAGCCATGAGATCCGTACTCCCATGAACGCAATCATCGGACTGGACACGATCGCCCTGCATGATCCCGCCATATCCGAAACGACCAGGGAGTATCTGAATAAAATCAGTGTATCCGCCCATCATCTGCTGAATATTATCAACGATATCCTGGATATGTCCCGCATCGAGTCAGGTCATATGGTCATCAAACAGGAAGAATTTTCGTTGTCGGAAATGCTGGCCCAGGTGAATGCCATCATCAGCGGACAGTGCGGTGATAAGGGCCTGCATTACGAGTATCGTATGGCAGGGAAGGCTGCTGCTTTATCGGCGACGAAATGAAACTTCGCCAGGTGCTTATCAACATCCTCGGCAATGCGGTAAAGTTTACCATGAAGGGTGGTACAGTCGCATTTACTGTAGAGGAAACCGCCCGGTTCGGCGGAAAAGCAACACTTCGTTTTTTGGTCAGCGATACAGGTATCGGCATAAGCGAGGACTTTCTGCCGTTTATTTTTGACGCCTTCAGCCAGGAGGATTCTTCCAGTACCAACAAGTATGGCAGCACAGGGCTTGGAATGGCTATTTCCAAAAGCATCGTGGAACTGATGAACGGGCAGATCAGCGTGAAAAGTGAAAAAGGGAAGGGTACAACTTTTACTGTTACCGTTACGCTGCCTGAGTCGGAACAGAAAATTCCGGAAGAAACAAGCAACCCTTCACCACGGGAAAAGAATGCGGCGCTTACGGACGAAACTTCAAAACTTGTGGGGCGCAGGGTGCTGTTGGCGGAAGATATCGCGGTAAACGCTGAAATCATCATGATGCTGCTGGCTATGAAAAAGATGGAAGTGGATCATGCTTTGAACGGGCGCATCGCAGTGGAAAAATTTGCGGAACATGAACCGGGGTTTTACGATGCTGTGTTAATGGATATGCGGATGCCGGAGATGGATGGTCTGGAAGCGACAAAAAGAATCCGTGCCATGGAACGGGAAGACGCAAAGACAATTCCCATTATCGCACTGACAGCGAATGCTTCTGACAAGGATGTGAAGAAGAGTATGCAGGCAGGCCTGAATGCACATCTGACCAAGCCTGTTGAACCGGATATGTTGTTTAAAATACTGGAAAACCTTATTCAATAGTGATTACCCGCCGTTACGGCGCCGTACACGGCGTGTACCTTCCGTTCCTCTCCGACCAGTACAAGGTGGTGTGGAAACGGGGCAACGATTTTTTTGAACGCCCCGGAGCGGAATACCTGGGCACACAGCTTTTATACTATATCGGGAAGTTCATGAAGTACGGCCGTCTGGACTCCGCCTCCGGCCCGGATGAGGTGCAATGGCCGGCGTGGAAGCCGGAGCTGCAGCAGGAAATGTTTTTCGACGGCGACAGGCAGCGAGGTTATGTGAAGACGGGGTGGAACGAGTTCTGCTTCGAGGATGTGTTTGCCCGGTTTAAAGCCGATACATCGGTTTCGGAGGATAATAAGGCTTTCATCGCCAGCCGCGTTTTCAATCACCGCATTTTCAGCGGCGAGTGGGATGCCCGGTACGGAAACCCGCCGGATCCGATGCTGATCAGGCCATAAATACAGTTTGTCCCGGCAAGAATTTTTATAATAAAAATTTTACGATAGAGTCAGTATTGAAAGTTTACCCACGACCTGGTGCGCTTAAAAACGCATCAGGTTTTTTGTTTTTCCCCGAATCCAGACAGTAAGCGGGACGGAAAAAGAGAAACGCTTGAAAACGCAGACGCCGTGCGTGGTTTGGTAGCCCACTATATTGGAAGCATAACGTGATATAATATAGATGGTGGCGTAGAAACTTGGAACAAACTTGGAAAAAGACTAAATTCAATTAACGAACTAAATATGAATTATTAAAAATATTGCTGCCAAAATGCAGATTTTGAAATAATTAAAATAAAAAACAATTATTTTATATAATTATTAAAATAACTATTGACAAAACGACTAACACAAAATATAATAATTACAGACAGATAAATTGTGACTCATTGATGTGAAACAGGAGGAAAGGAAAATGAAATTAGCAGAAGCATTGCAGGAACGTGCAGACATTAATAAAAGAATCAGCGAACTGAAGCGCAGGCTGGATAATTGTCTTCTGGTGCAGGAAGGGGAAGAACCGGCAGAAGATCCGGCGGTTCTGCTGAAAGAGTTGGACAGTGCGACGGAACGTCTGGAAAAATTGATGGCGTCCATCAATGAAACCAACTGCAATACTAAGGTAAACGGCATGAGCCTGACAGAAATTATTGCAAAGAAAGATGCGTTATGCGTCAGGTATTCTGCATATAAAGACCTTGTCTATACGGCTGGCGGCAGTACGCATCGGGCAAGGGGAACGGAAATTAAAGTGAAAGCTGTCATAAAAGCAGCGGAACTGCAGAAGACGGTAGACAAGCTGGCGAAAGAGATTCGTCTGCTTGACAACCTGCTGCAGGAAACAAACTGGAAAACGGAACTGGCGGAAAAGTAAACCGCCAGTATCCGTCAATGAATTGACAAATGAATAGACGGTAGCCTTGCAGGGGGCGTATCAGGCGGCAACTGCCGAAGTTGCAAGTGCAAATTTTTGCCTACTTCTCACACAATGGGCGTGTGCAAAAATAATCGTTAGGCCCTGATCGCGTACGAACGCACTGTAATTGTAACTTTTCATTACCGGATATGAACTGTAAGGCGAGGGTGGTGTAGGGGAATTAGAAAATTTTCATTTGTCGCCGTAGCGGCGACCACAAACCCTGCAGTTTATGATATAATATAAACGAAATAAGGAAGGAGCGATCTTCCTGATTAACAATTCCAAATTATTTCACCCAATGGACCATAAAGAGTGCGCGAGAGACAAGCTCCGTGACCGCACAGCAACCTGCTGGAAAGGTAAGGTGCTAAAGCTTGTATGATGGGATGTTGAGAATTCAGCCCATCATAACGATGGGCTTTTGTTTTTACATACAGCCCGTCAATGTGATGGGCTTTTTCTATAGTCCCTGCAAACAGGGAAAGGAGTGGGAATTTGATATAAGACAAACAGTTGACTACGGAAAACGTGAAGGAGACATCCGTGACAGCGGGACGGGAAATCATATACGACAAGGCGTATCAGAACTGCGGACCAGTGCCAGACCTGTATTGCATACACTCGGAAATAATGATGGAAGAATGCCCGTATATTCCGAAAAAAGATTCGGACTGATACGAGAGCTCGCTTTGTTGGCAGAGTAGAATAACAAGTTTGTTCTTTAAAAGTGATAAATTTTTTTTAACTGTTACCCACGACCTGGTGCACTTAAAAACGCATCAGGTTTTCTTTTTTTCCTGAGTCCGGATAAAAACAATCGCTATGGCAATCTCCGTGCAAATCTGCTATAATATACCTGCCGAAAGGTTATTAACTAAATAAGGGAGTGGTTATTATTCGTAGTCAAAAAGTGAATAAGAAAAAGTTGCAGGAAAACGCGTTGCCGGTGGAAGAATTGCAACAGCAAAAGCTGCAGGAGCAACAGGATCTTCAGGACAAGCTGCAACGGATCGCAAAGATGCGCATGTTTGACGACACGCTGATGAATGCGGT